>CAVDKC010000073.1:0-13166 GCA_963609615.1 Oribacterium sp. | reverse complement strand
CCTGCCGAGGAAAAAAGTTTTTTCTGCCGTAGTAATTTTCAAAGTGGGGTATGCCGCTTGAATACAGGCAATGCGTCGGGCTCGCCTATGTAATAAAAAATCGCATCCACCATCTGCGGTGTAAAGTAGGAGGCGCCTGCAGGAATGTTGGATTGCTTTTATCTGAAAGATATCCGTCTTGCCGAAGACAATAGTAAGACGGATATCCACATATACCTTGACGAAAACGAAACGACTCCCGGTGAGCGAACGGATTTACGCCCACAATGGCTTTGCCTGTGAAAGGAAACACAAAAAAGCGCACTAGCTAAACCGTCTTAGCTAGTGCGCCATTATTATCTGTGTATTTTGAGTGTTCAATTACTCTATTACGATAGGCTTGTACTTAGGTACCAATGCCTTCATGATACACCAACCTACGAGGTAAGCCACAGCACAGATGCAGAAGATTACCATGTAGCCGGCTGGCTTGCCGTCGAAGCCCATGAAAGAGAAGGCTGCGCCTTGTCCCTCTGCGTAAGTGAAGAGCATACCAGAACCCTTGTTGATAAGGAAGGAACCTACTCCGCCTGCCATGGCACCGATACCGGTAATGGTAGCAACGGTAGACTTAGGGAACATATCACTCACCGTAGTATAGAGGTTGGCAGACCAAGCCTGGTGACCTGCGCCCAAGAGGCCAATGATGACTGCTGGCCACCATGCGCTGTAAGCACCCATAGGCTGGGCTATCAAACCGAGCAATGGGAAGCAGGCGAATATCAGCATAGCGCGCATACGACCGATATATGGATTCATGCCCTTCTTGTCTACGAAGTAGGTTGGCAAGTAACCGCCACCGATACTCAACACTGTTACGATAGCATAGAGGGTGAAGATGAGGGCGATAGCCATAGGAGAATCTGAAGTATAGCCATACTGGTCTGAGAAGTAAGCTGGTGCCCAGAAGAGGAAGAACCACCATACACCATCTGTCATAAACTTGCCTACTACGAATGACCAGGTCTGGCGATAGCAGAAGCACTTGAGGAATCCAATTGTTTTCTCCTCCTCCTTTGTTTTCTGCTTCTCCTGTACCTCGGCGATGTCCTCGTCCTGGTCGATATAGTTCAACTCTGCCTGATTGACAAACTTATTCTTGTGTGGCTTGTCGTACAACCAGATCCAAAGTCCCATCCATACGTAACCGAGTACACCGATGATGATGAAAGCCCATTCCCAACCCATAGCGCGGGCCAACAATGGGATAGTAGCAGGTGCAGCCAAGGCTCCGATAGAAGCGCCACTGTTAAAGATAGAGGTAGCAAAGGCACGGTCTTTCTTAGGGAAATACTCAGCCGTTACCTTGATGGCGGCAGGGAAGTTACCAGCCTCACCAGCAGCCAAAATCAATCGGCAAGAGAGGAATAACCATACGCTGACCGTAGCGATAGCCACGGCTGCCTCACTGCCATGCTTTACCAATCGGAGTGCCTCGATAGAATCGTAGCCCTCTATCTGCATGGCTACCCATCCACAGCCAGCGTGCATCACAGCACCTGTAGACCATACGAAGATGGCAACGAGATAACCTTTCTTGGTTCCCATCCAGTCTACGAACTTGCCGGCAAATAGGTTGGCGATGGCGTAGAAAATGGAGAACAAACCTGTAATCGTACCGTAGTCATCGTCTGTCCAGTGAAACTCTGGAGCGATGAAGTCTTTCCATGTGAGCGACAATACCTGTCGGTCCATGTAATTCACTGTGGTCGCCAAGAAGAGCAACGCACAGATTACCCAACGGAAGTTGGACATTTTAGCTGTTTTAATAGGACTCATTTGTTATTTTGTTTTTAAGCGTTTGTATTACTATATTTAGACGGTAAAGCCTGGCTTGTGTCATCAAGCCAGGTTTACTTTATGGTATTAGTATTATTCCAGATCAGGAATCTTGATTACCTGCATGTCGCTGTAGATGAGATTCTCGCCAGCCATACCCCAGATGAAGGTATAGTTGCTAGTACCTGCAGCGCAGTGGATAGACCACTCTGGAGCGATGACAGCCTGCTCGTTGTTCAACCAGATAGGGCGTGTTTCCTGTGGCTCGCCCATTACATGGAGAATCTTCTGTCCCTCTGGTACATTGTAATAGAGATAGGTCTCCATGCGGCGAAGGTGAGTGTGAGCTGGCATGGTATTCCATACGCTACCCTCCTTCAGCTCTGTGACACCCATCTGCAACTGGCAAGTGTGAACACCTGCTACACCGTCGATAATCAACTGGTGGATAACACGGTCGTTGCTCTCCTTGAGGCTACCGGCCTTGATGTTGTTGGCATCCTTCAGAGTTACCTTCTTGGTAGGATAGCTCTTGTGGGCGGTAGCACTGTTCATGTAAAATTTAGCAGGTTTGCTGGCATCCTTGCTGGATACGGTGATGTCCTTGGCACCCTGACCTACGTAGAGAGCCTCCTGGAAAGCCAAGTCGTACTTCTTGCCATCTACGGTAACAGTACCGTCGCCACCGATGTTGATGATGCCCAACTCGCGGTTGTCTAGCAAGTTCTTCTGGTCGTTTGGCTTGTCTGTGTAGAGAGGAGCGATGGAAGTCAACTTCAATGGAGCTGTTGTAGGCTCGGCACCACCGATAAGGAAACGGTCGAACATGGTGTATGTCCAGTTTACCTCGCCTGGAGCGAAAACCTTCTCGATGGCATACTCGCCACGAAGACGGTCTGTGGTGTAATGCTTGGCATCATTAGGATTGCTAGCATAACGTACATTGTAGTTGGTATAGGCATTCTCTGCCTTTACCTCATAACCTGACTGATGGCACTGCGCCATAGCCTGACCTGCTGTTAAAACCATTGCTGCTAATATTAATGTTAGTTTCTTCATTGTTAATTATTTATTGTTTGTTTTATCTTCTTTTACGATGCGCTGACGGTTGATGACCATCAGTGCTATGGTAACGATGGTGAGTATACCCATACCTACGTAAGAAAGTTTCACGCCACGATAGATGAGCCATCCGAAGAGTGAAGAGGCGAAGTCGAGCGCACCGCCCGAGAAGCCGTCTGGGATGTGAGCGGCATTGTCGCCTGTGGCTGCATATACCTGATTGGCTGCCATCGTAAAGTCTGGTGCCATATCGGTAACAAAATAGAGACCGATAATCAGAGCTACGAGACCGATGATAAGGGTCTTTACCACATTGCCCTTGGTGAATGGCAGAATCATAGGGAATAGGTAGAACATACCTGCCAGAGAGGCGAGTGGCAAGAATTGGTTGCCTGGCAAGAATACAGCGATAGCCAAGATGACTGGAATCAAAATAACAGATACGACCAAGGTGGTAGGATGTCCGATAACCAAGGCTGGACTCATACCAATATGTACCTTTTTGCCATTAAACTTGGTCTTTACCAATTCCTGTGTTTTCTCAGAGATAGGCTTCAAGCCGTCGATAAAGAGAGAGGTAATACGTGGAATCAGCTCCATTACGGCTCCCATGGTTACACCGAGGAAGAGAATCTTCTTGATGTCGAGCTGTGCAGCCCAACCTATCAAGGCGCCTACGATAACACCAAGTACCAGAGGCTCGCCGAGCACACCAAACTTCTTCTTCAGTCCCTCTGCATCGATGTCGAGCTTAGAGAAACCTGGTATCATATCGAGAAGTTTGTTGAAGCCAATGGCGAATGGCATGAAACTTTGGCAGAAGGGTTGAGGGATGGAGATACCATCCAAATCATAATACTTCTGGAACTTCTCTGCCGTCAAGTCTGCGCATACCAAGGTGCAAATGTAGCAGACGATGGCTGCGAAATAGCCCCAAAGCAAACTCTGGTCCATCACGAAGTAAGCCACGGCACCGATAAAGGCAAAGTGCCAATAGTTCCAAAGGTCGATGTTTACCGTACGGGTTGTCTTGGTAATCAACATCAAGAAGTTGACACCGAGGCAGATAGGGATGATGAGCGCACCGACAGCAGTATTGTATGCCACAGCCGCAGCTGCTGGCCAACCCATGTCGAATACGTTCAACTGCAGGTGGTAGAGGTCGGAGATAGCCTTCAAGGGATCGTTGAAGTTGGTGGTGAGCAAAGCTGTAACCACACCCAAGCCGACGAAACCCACACCTACGAAGAGACCCGATTTCAAAGCCTTACCGAATTTCATGCCTATACACAAGCCGATGACCGTGAAGATGATTGGCATCATGACACTGGCACCGAGGCTGATGATATAGCTAAATACTTGTTCCATTTTTTGTGATTGATAATTAGTTATTAATACACTGTCTTGAGTGTACCGTTGATTTGTTGTTAGCTTGTTTTTAGCCTATTTTGGATGCAAAGATACACTTTTTTCTTTAATTACGTATGTTTAAAGGCTAAATATTACTTAAAAAAGAATCCCACCCGACTAAATCGGATGGGATTTCTCCATTTTTATTTGTTTGCCTTTTGTTTCTTGGCTCAAAACTAGTCTTGGAAGTAAACTCGCTTTACGCGATTACTGATAGTAGTCATTACCTCGTAGGGGATGGTGTCGAGTAAGTCGCTAAGTGTTTGTACTGGTAGATGCTCGCCAAATATCTCTACACTGTCGCCTTCCTTGCAGTCGATACCTGTCACGTCTATCATTGCCACATCCATGCAGATATTGCCCACATAGTCGGCTTTCTGGCCATTGACCAGGCAGTAACCATGGCGATTGCCAAGGTGGCGGTTCAGTCCGTCGGCATAACCGATAGGGATGGCTGCAATGATGCTGTCCTGGTCGAGTATGGTGCGGCGGCTATAGCCGATGCTCTCGCCTGCCGTGATATGGTGCATCTGGAGAATGGTAGTCTTCAGGGTGCTCACGCAGTTGATGGTCTGGTTGTTGCGAGGGTTGATGCCATAGAGCCCCAAGCCCAAACGGCACATATCCAACTGGCGTTCAGGGAAGTGTTCGATACCAGCCGAATTGCAGATATGGCGCAATATCTTGTGGTCGAAAGCAGTTTGCAACTGCTTGCTACCTTTGTCGAACAGTTTGAATTGATGGGCAGAGAACTCGTCGAACTCGTCTCCGTCACTGCCTACGAAGTGAGAGAACACAGAGCGGGGAATGATGGCATTCTGGTGCTTCAGCTTACCGATTAATTCCTCCATGTCGTTCTCTGGGTCAAAGCCTAGGCGGTGCATCCCCGTATCGAGCTTGATGTGAACGGGGAATCCTGTAACTCCCTCTTTCTCTGCCGCCTTGATGAGCGCATCGAGCAAACGAAAAGAGTAGACCTCTGGTTCCAAGTCATAGTCGAACATGGTCTTGAAGGCGGTCATCTCTGGGTTCATAATCATGATGTTGCTGGTGATACCGTTCTTGCGAAGGGTTACTCCTTCATCGGCTACGGCAACGGCGAGATAGTCCACACGATGGTCTTGTAGGGTCTTGGCTATTTCCACAGCCCCCGCACCATAGCCGTCTGCCTTAATCATGCAGACGAGTTTGGTTTCTGGCTTCATGAAGCCACGGTAATAGTTGAGGTTGGATACTACGGCATTGAGGTTTACCTCAAGGGTGGTTTCGTGCACCTTCTGCACCAACAGCTCAGTAAGTTGGTCGAAGCCAAACTGGCGAGCGCCCTTCAGGAGGATAACCTCATCACGCAGCGACTGGAATACCTCGCTCTCAATAAATTCCTCCACGTCGTGGAAAAAGAACTTTTCTGAAATCTGAATCATGTCGTGCTGTCGGCATAGCTCTGGTCCGATGCCGATAAACTTTACCACGCCACGCTTGCGAGCCAAGTCGCTCACCTCTTTATATAGAGCCTCTGGCTGTTCTCCGCTTTGGAAAATGTCGCTGAGAATGAGTGTATGGCGGCATCCGCGATGGTCTGGGCGGCGATTCATAAAGTCTAGGGCTATGTCGAGCGAGTTGATGTCGGAATTGTAACTGTCATTGATGAGCGTGCATCCATGCTGACCTACCTTTACCTCCAGACGCATGGCGACTGGTTCGAGGGTAGACATACGCTTGTCAATATCCTCGGCACTCAGTCCTAGTTTGGAAGAGACTACGGCACAGATGATGGAGTTTTGGACAGAGGCGTCATCAATGAATGGAATGGAAAAACTATCCTCTTCACCTTTATATATATAGGTAATGACGCTCACGTTCTGTTGCTTTTCCACATTCTTCACATAGAATGGGGCCTCGGGGTTCTGGAGCGACCAGAAAAGTTTTTCACCCTTGAAGTCCTTGTCTTCGGCAATCACTTGGCTTGTCATTTCGTCGTCGCCATCATAAACGATGGCCTCGGCATCGTGGAAAAGAATGAGTTTTTCCTTGCATTTCTCCTCCAAAGAAGAGAAATTCTCCTGATGGGCTGCTCCTATATTGGTAAGCACAGCGATGGTAGGCTGAATAATGTCACGAAGAGCAAGCATCTCACCAGGCTGGCTGATACCTGCCTCGAACACACCCACTTGAGTCTGCTCGTTCATGAGCCAAACCGACAATGGCACACCTATCTGCGAATTATAACTGCGAGGGCTGCGGGTAACAAACAGGCTAGGGGAGAGCAACTGATACAGCCACTCCTTTACCATGGTCTTGCCATTGGAACCCGTGATGCCCACTATAGGGATATTGAATTCGTCACGATGTCGCTCTGCCAAGCGCTGGAGAGCCTCCAAGGTGTTGACCACCTTGAGAAAGTTTGCCTCAGGATAATCTGAGGCATAGCCCTTTGGGACATCTGTGACGACAAAGTTTTTCACACCACGACGATACAACTCAGGGATGTAATTGTGACCGTCATTGCGCTCAGACTTGAGTGCAAAGAACAGAGTTTCCTCCGGGAAACAAAGCGAGCGACTATCGGTCAGGATAAAACCGATATTGGTATCATTGTCTCCATAGCGACGCGCACCTATCAGTGTGGTTACCTTTTCAATAGTATATGTCATTGTCTTAATGCTTTAAATATTCTGGATTTTATGCTTTCGGGCTTTCTGACAGCTATAAACCGTACTTCTGCTCGAACAGGTGTTTTTTCTCTTCCGTCTTGGCAAGGAACTGTTTTGTTGCCTCGCTGTCAGGATTAAAGGGCTTGTGTCCGAGGGCTTCCTTGATGGGGCGCCAGTCTTCCAGAAACTGTTCGGCGGTCTTGCCGAAGTAAGTTTCTCGGAATCGTTCCCAGATGTACTCCACGGCTTGGTCGCTCGGATGCAACATGTCTTCCTTGTAGAAGCGGTAGTCACGGAGTTCGTCGTTTATGATTTCGTAGGCAGGAAAATAGCTCACCACTCCTGGGTTCTGCTTCACCAGTTGGTCTGCTGCTAGCTGGAGAGTCGCCTTCGAGAGTTGGCTACCATGATAGCCATACTTGGCGTAGCGAATAGGACTGACTGTGACGATGACTTTAAATCCATGTTTCTCGTTTTCTTCAGAAGAAGAATTTGCATAATTCTCTTTCAGTAAATCTACTGCCTTTTGCAGAAAGTCTGTACACTCTTTTATAGTAAGTTCACGTTCCTCGAAGAGGCGTAGTGGTCGCTTTTGGCAGTTATCCACAATCTCTCCTGTCTCCTTCAAGATGTACACATGGTTGGTACCTAAAGTAAAAACCGCCAGCTTTGGGTAGGCTTCTACCCGCTCCACTGTATGCAGAATACTGGCAGGATTATACATCACGCCAAAGGGATTCACCGTCGCCCGAAAGCGGTTCTCCTGGAATCTCTTTCCTAGGTTGTCGGCAAAGCAGCTACCCACAAAGAGCATCCGCTCTGCCGGCTGTATCTCGAAGTCGGCCTTCGGAATGTCTATTTCCGTCCGAAAAAGCATTGGTCTTAACTCTTTTATTCCTTAATTTCTTCCGAAGATTTACGTTTCTTCCACTCTACTCCTACACCTATTATAATGAGGAGCACGAGGGCACCATAACTGATGTAAGCTATGGTCTCGGTAGTCTTGAGCGACTTAGGATGGAAATCGAGTACCACCTTGTGGGTGCCTGGCTTCACGTTAAGGGCACGGAGAATGTAGTCTACTCTGCCCAATTCTGCTGGCTGGCCATCGATAGTAGCTGTCCAACCTGGATAGTATACCTCAGAGAATACGACAACACCGCCCTTGCTCGACTTGACCTCATATGTCAAGTTGTTTGGTTTATATTGCGTCATCTTCACTACAGAAGTATCGTCTTGCTTTACACTCTGTGCCAATTGGTCTTTGAACTTGGCATCGGCCACAGCCACATGACGGAGATTTACTTTTCCCATGCCGTCAATCTCCTGGTTGGCGTTGTCCACATACTTCACTTCATCTACAAACCAAGCGTTGCCGTAAGCGTATGGATTCTGCACAGGGACGGTCTGACCGCCCTGCAAAGGCATGATGAAATACTTGGTATTGAGCATGTTCAATATAGGGAAGATACTGTCACCATTTACCTTGGTCATATCACCGCCTGCCTCTACCACAGCCTTCATCGTCTTCTGCATCTCTGTGGAAATATAGGCATCTATCAGTTCGGCATATCTGCGCAACTTGGCTGGGTGGTAACCACCTACGCTCTTATGATAGTATGAAGTCTCGTTCTCATTGAAAGTATTCGACGCAAAGTTGAACACACGATAGTCGAGAGCCTTGTCACGGAGGATAATCTTGTCAGTCTCCGTCATCTGCTGAGGCGCATCACGCTCGGTTTTGTCCACGAACATATCGTCGTAGAGATAGCGTTTGTTCACCATCCACATATCTGCCAAACAGAGCACGGCAATACCTGCAATCATATAGGTAGCGCCCAACTTCTTGTATTTATAAAGTAATAAAAATGCCGATCCAATCACGATGATCCAGAACGAACGCCAGCAGTCTGAAGTAAAGATACTCTTGCGAATCTCGGTCAGGTTGCTGATGATAGGTCCCTGATATTCTGCTGGTAACTGCTGCAAGCTCTGCATCTCATTGGCGGAGATGACATCCGGGAAGAATACACTTGGCATAATGGCGAAGAGCAAGCAGAAACCTGCTGTCAATCCGAAACTGCCGTAGACAGCCTTTGCCCGAGTCTTAAAGAGTTCTGGTTCCTCCACTAATCGTTTCAAGGCCATCATTGCCAAGAGCGGAATGGTAAACTCGGCGATAACGAGGATACTTGCCACCGTTCGGAACTTGGCGTACATCGGAATGTAGTCCAAGAAGAAGTCGGTGAAAGGCATAAAATTCTTACCCCACGAGAGCAAGACGCTCAGGATGGTAGCTGCGAGCAAAGCCCACTTCATCGGACCTTTGACAATAAACAGTCCCAAGATGAAGAGCATCATCACGAATGCTCCCACATATACAGGTCCGCTAGTACCGGGTTGATTGCCCCAGTACTGTCCCAACTGCTGATAAATCTGCACAAAGTTAGGGTCTGCCTTCTCCATCGCCTTCTCGTTCTGTGCCAATGGTACAGAGGCTCCGCCCTTGGCATCCGGTATCAAGAGAGTCCAAGTCTCATCGATGCCATAGCTCCACTGGGTGATATAGTCACGGTCCAATCCGCTGTTGGTCTGGTTGGCAGAGTTTTTCTTCACCAACTCGCTCTTGCCACGCATGGACTCCTGGCCATACTGCCAAGTGTGATACAAGTTGCTGAGATTAAGTGAAATACCAATCAAGGCACCCACGGCGCAAACTGCCGTAGCCTTGGCAAAGTGAGCCAACTGCTTCTTCTGAATAGCATCCACTAGAAAGGCGATAATCATAAAGAAGATGACGAAGAGGAAATAATAGGTCATCTGTACGTGGTTGGCATTCACCTCGAAGGCAGAGAAGATGGCAGTCAACAACAATCCTTTCAGATACTTACCTCGATAAGCCAACACCACGCCCGCTATCATCGGAGGGAGATAAGCCAAAGCCCACACTTTCCAGATATGTCCGGCGGCAATGATGATAAAGAAGTACGACGAGAAAGCCCAGATGATACTACCCAGTGCTGCCAACGACTGTCGGAAGTTGAAAGCACGCAAGAGAATGTAGAATCCAAGGAGATAAGCAAACACATACCACACATAGTCGGGCAACCAAAGGTGATAAGCATTTATCACCTGCGTAAGCACCTTGCCGCTATCATATGATGGCGACATCTGATAGGTAGGCATACCGCCAAACACAGAGTTAGTCCAGCGAGTAGTCTCGCCAGTCTGCTGATAAAAAAGCTCCTTCTCGTGTCCCAATCCCTTGCCAGCCGAAGAGTCGTGGCGGAACAAAATGCGCCCATCCATGTCGGCAGGCATGAAGTATGCGAAAGAAATCATCGCAAACCCAATCACTACTAGGATATCCAGTAGATACTTCTTCAAAAATTTCATTACTATTCTATAAACGTTTATAATTTCTTGTACTAATTTATGTGCAAAGGTAATAATTATTAGTATAAGTAGTGCCATAAATAAGTTATTTTTTGTAATTTTGCACCAAAAATAACAAGATTATATGAAAATAGGAATTATTGTTGCGATGGATAAGGAATTCACGCAACTCAAGACATTGTTGGCAGAATCGCAAACAGAACGCAGGAACTACAAGGACTTTGTCATCGGAAAGATTGGCAACAACGAGGTGGTGATGCAGCAATGCGGTATCGGCAAGGTAAACAGTGCCGTCGGTGCCGTGGAGATGATAGACAATTATCATCCTGACCTTATCATCTCTTCGGGTGTTGCAGGCGGAGCCGACATCAACCTCAACGTGACCGAAGTGGTAGTTGCCACCGAATGCGTATACCATGATGCTTACTGCGGCGATGAATGCGAGTTTGGGCAGATTCTCGGTATGCCTGCCGTCTTCAAGACTCCAGAGGAATATGTAGAGAAGGCACTCGCTATTAACAATCTGCCAGAGAACAGACATCCTAAGGTGCATGCCGGACAGATAGTTAGCGGAGAATGGTTTGTTGACAGCAAGGAGAAGATGCGCAGCATCCTCGAACACTTCCCTCATGCGATGGCTGTGGATATGGAGAGCTGCTCTATCGCCCATACCTGCCACATCTACAAAACCCCATTCATCTCCTTCCGCATCATCAGCGATGTACCACTGAAGGACACCAAGGCACAACAGTACTTTGACTTCTGGGCAAAAATGGCAGAAGGGTCATTTAATGTCACCAAGGCTTTTTTGGAGAGTTTGTAACTTAACATTCAACATTCAAGATGAACAAGATACCAAGTTTTACCATCAATCATAACAAGTTACTCCGCGGCATCTATGTGAGTCGCAAAGACGAGGTAGGCGGAGAAGTAGTAACCACCTTCGACATCCGTATGAAGGTACCTAATCAAGAGCCTTGTCTCCACAATGGCGCCATCCATACCATTGAACACTTGGCTGCCACCTATCTACGCAACGACGAGGAGTGGAAAAACCGTATTGTATATTGGGGGCCAATGGGTTGTCTCACTGGCAACTACCTCTTGATACGTGGTGACTATGAGAGCAAGGATATTGTAGAATTGATGAAGCGTACTTTTGCTTTTGTCGCTGATTACGAGGGAGAAATTCCTGGTCAGGCAGCCAAGGATTGTGGAAACTATCTGCTCCATGACCTGCCTATGGCGAAGTATGAGTCTAAGAAATACCTGGAAGAGGTATTGAATGTCATCAAGGAAGAAAATCTTATCTATCCTACACAAGATTAAAATATTAAAAGGGGGCGCCGTCATGGTGCCCCCTTTTAATAAGATTACATCTGATAGAACTCGGTGAAAGCCTTCACGGTGTATTCGTGGTCGATGACGCTGCCCGTCTCCCGGCAACTGTGCATGGCGAGTATGGCATTGCCCATGTCTACTCCCTTCAATGGGATGCTGGAGGCGAGGATATTTCCCAAGGTGCTTCCTCCCGCCACATCGCTGTGGTTGACGAAACGCTGGCAAGGAACGCCTGCTTTCTCGCAGATGCTTGCGAAAATGGCGGCTGAGGCTGCATCGCTTGCATATTTTTGGGCTGCATTAAACTTGATAACGGGACCGCCACCCAACATCGGATGATTCGTGGGGTCGTACTTCTCGCCATAGTTGGGATGCCAGGCGTGGGCATTGTCGGCAGAAACCATAAAGGCACGCTCTACGGCCTGATAGTAAGCCTCCTCTGTTCCGCTCTGTGCGAGGGCGATACGCTTCAGCATATAAGATAGGAAGGGGCTGCCTGCTCCCTGCTTGGTCTGCGAACCTGTCTCCTCGTTGTCGAAGATGCCCAATACCTGGGTAGTATCGGTTGCTGCGGCGGCAAGCATCGCTTCGATTCCAGCCCAGCACATCGACAAGTCGTCGAGCCTGCCGGAAGAGATAAACTCATCGTGCACTCCGAAGGTGCAGGCCGGGGTGGCATCGGCGAGATAGAGGTCGAAGTCGAGGATGTCGGCTGGCTTGATTTCCTTCTTCCCGAAAGCTTTGCCGTCGCTTGTCAGCGGGTGCCTGTTCAGTTCTTCGAGAATCACGTTCATCAGGAGATTGCCTTTTTCCAACTCGTTGTTGATGATGCCGAGGATTGGCAACACGTCCTTCTGTCGGCTCAACTTCACGCCATCGTTTACCTGGCGGTTGAAGTGGATGGCAAGGTTGCTGATCTGGAGCAAAGGTCGCTGGATGTGGAGAAGCAGCGTGTGGGGATTCATCACATCATCACTCTTTACGATGACTCTGCCGGCGAGCGTCAAGGGACGGTCGAACCAAGTGGACATGATGGGGCCTCCATATACCTCGGTATTGAGTTTCACGATGCCGCCCTCGCAGTCCATCTCGGCATTAGGCTTGATGCGGAAAGTAGGGGAGTCGCAGTGAGCGCAAATCATGTGGAAGCCTGCGTCGGCAATCGGTTTCTTTCCGATTTGGAAGGCATAGATGGAAGAATCGTTCTTGGTGACGAAGAACTTGTCGGCTGCTTGAATCTTGCCCAGGGGCTCCTGTGGATGGATGCGGCGGAAGCCATTCTTTTGGAGTTCTTCCGCCATGTTCTTGACGGCCAGGAAATTCACCGGCGAAGCGTCAAGGAAAGTCAATAGTCGTTTGATCATATCTCTTAGTATTTTTAAATTTTAATTTTGGGTTCGAAGGTGCCGAAGAGCAGGTAATTGCCGTCTGCCTCTATCGTCACTTCGTCTCCGATGGCCTCGTTGAGTGCCCCTTGCCAGAGTT
>CAVDKC010000072.1:0-13216 GCA_963609615.1 Oribacterium sp. | reverse complement strand
CTCGAACCCACGACATTCAGAACCACAATCTGACGCTCTAACCAACTGAACTACGTCCACCATATTTCCAAAAGCGAGTGCAAAGGTACGGAAAAAATCCGAAACTACCAAATTTTTGAATATGTTTTTTTGTAAATAGTGATAAATTCTTTATATTCACACGATAAAAGCGGATTCTGACGAATCCGCTTTTTCAACCTAATTGTTTTGTGTTAGATTCCAACCTTTCCTGCTAAGAGACTAAATGTAAATTATTTAGCTGGGCTGGCAGGTACAACTGGCGCAGCTTTATCATTTCCAGCTGCGGCATTATTGTTAGCAGCTGGTGTAGTAGCCTTCTGGGTACCTGTGGCATCCTTGCTGGCACCTGGCATCGCAGGAAGAGCAGTTTGCTCCTGTGTGGCACCCTCCATGACGCTGCTTTCGCCTGTAGCTTGAGGTGCTACGTATGCGCAAGCTACGCTGATAACAACCATAGCTGCAGCAAGTCCCCATGTTAGTTTTTCTACGATGTCGGTGGTCTTGCGAACACCCATGATTGAGTTGGTTGAAGAGAAGTTGGAAGCAAGTCCACCTCCCTTTGATTCCTGAATAAGCACGATGAAGATCATCAGGATGGCTATCAGGACAATTAATACTACGAATAATGTGTAAATCATTGCTTTTAAAACTAGTTTTATTTATTATTATTTTATCTTTTCTTGTTGTTGGCTATAAGCTTCTCTAGGAATCGCATCTGATCTTTATAATAACCCAGTTTCTGTGGGTGCAGACGGTCTAGGCGCTCTATGATTTGCAGTGCTCGCTCGTATTTGCCTTGTTTGATATATATGCGGGCCAAGGTTTCGGTGAACACTCCACTATTTTCGGTTTGCTCTTCGTTGTCAGTGTCTGTTTCCAATTCTGGTGTGTACTCGGGTTTGTATTCTTCCGCTTCGTTGATCTTAGGCAACTTGAAACCGCCATCCTCCATGAAGTCATCAATCAGACTTATGGTACGTGAAGAGGCTTCGTGTACAGCTTCACCCTCGGTTTCCAAGAGATAGGCTACATAGTCTACTGCCGCATCTGCTGGTGTAGGCTTGCGTTTTTTCTCATTCTTTTCTTCTTCCTCCTTGGCATCTATCGGAATGGAACCCAAGAAGTGGTCTATCAAATCGCTAGTACGGTCGGAATGGGGGAGTGTTTTTGGGTTGGCAGACTTTTCCTTTTCTTTCTTTACTTGGTAATGCGCAGCTTCTACCATCTGGAAGATAACCTTGCGATCTGTAATGTATATGGCGGCTCTGCGCAACTCCTCGTCGAAGCTTGGGTCGTGGAGTAAGTATAGGTTTTGCAACATCAATAGACGTGCCGTCTGATAATACGGATAGAGTGCCAAGAGTGCCCTTAGGTCATAAAGGGTCTCTCGGTTCAGTTCCTCTGGATGTTGTATCAGTCTGCTTAATTCCACGCTGATTTACTTTTAGCTTTTAATGTTTAATCTTAATGTTCTTACTTCTAACGCTATCGCTACCAGTTGGCAACGGTAGCATTGAAGATTTGGTCTACCAAGTCCTTCACCATTTGGTTTACTAATTCCTCTTGGACTGAGGCTAAGCTCTGTGTGGTGTCGTAAGATTTGGCTGCCGTAAACTGTCGCTCGAAGTCTTCTGCATGATTCGTGGCATTTGTAAATCTTACATTCACCGTGATGCTCAATTCTGTCTGTGCAGAATATCCCTCTGACGATACCGACTTGTTGCGTTGTGAGTATTGGGTTATCTCTCCTTCTATCTTTAGATCACCATTTCGGCTTACCTGACGTAGTTGCGTGTTGCTCGCAAACTTATCCTTTAGCTCGTTGTTGAACATAGGTCCCATAGGTCCCCATACATACGAACTGCGAATGGGGAAGTCGCTGATTTGTATGGTTTTGGTCTTGGTATAGTCTATACTGGCTCCATTGAACTTGTAGCTCACAGAACAGGCAGAGGTAACTCCTATAGCCAAGCTGATTCCTAATATATATATGTACGCGCGTAAAGACTTCATAATTTATATCGTTTTATTCTTCGATAAAGTGTTCGGTCTGAGATACCTAGTTCTTGTGCAGCTTTCTTGCGGTTGCCATTGTTGCGTTCCAATGCACGCTCTATCATCTGACGGCTCAATTCGCTGAGGTTGAGCGAATCATTGCTTTCGTTGATTTCTTCTACCTCGGCATCCATAGCCTCTGGTTTATGGATGTCTTGCAGGTTGGATAGATCTTGTGTCGTTGGCATGGTCGCTTGATAGTTTGTTGGCTCTATCGGATGCAATTGAGATGTATGCATGAAACCTTCAGTGCCATTGAGTTGTCGAGCATCGTCCAATTGCTTTCTGATGGAATTCATCTCTCGTCTAAGATCGCTGACATTACCTCTCAACTCATAGAGAATCTTGTAGAGTAATTCACGCTCATTTTCATAATTGTGTTCCCCTTTGCCTTTCGATGGTGAGATGGTGGCAAGTTGGGTGGTCTCTTCGTCTTGTGGTATAAATTGGACGAGTGTTTTGGCATTGATTTCTCGTTCCTTGCTAAGTACAGACATTTGCTCTGTTATGTTCTTGAGTTGGCGCACATTGCCTGGCCATTTGTATTTTAACATGATGGCCTTTGCCTCGTCTGTAAGTGAAATCTTAGGCAATCTGTATTTCTCTGCCATCTGCATGGCGAAGAGACGAAACAATAATAGAATGTCATTGCCGCGGTCTCGCAGCGGTGGCATCTGTATGGGGATAGTGTTGAGACGATAATAGAGATCCTCTCGGAATCTGCCTTCACTGATGGCTTTGCGCATGTTCACATTGGTAGCTGCCACGATGCGCACATCAGTCTTGCGTATCTCCTGACCGCCCACACGAATGTACTCGCCTGTCTCCAACACGCGGAGAAGGCGAGCCTGTGTCTGTATAGGTAGTTCGCCTACCTCGTCTAGGAAGATGGTGCCCTTGTTGGCAATGCCGAAGTATCCTTCGCTCTCGCCGATGGCTCCCGTAAACGAACCTTTTTCGTGTCCGAAGAGTTCGCTGTCTATGGTACCCTCTGGTATGCTTCCGCAGTTGATGGCGAAATATTTTTCGCGTCGCCGTGGAGAGTTGTCGTGGATAACCCTTGGAATGATTTCCTTGCCAACGCCACTTTCGCCGATGATGAGTACAGAAAGGTCTGTCGAAGCCACCTGTAGGGCGACATCGAGTGCATGGTTCAATCCGTCGCTATTTCCGACGATATTGTAACGTTGTTTTATCTTTTGAAGTTCGGAACTATCCATTTAGCTGCCAAAATTACACATTTTTTTTGAAATATCAGCATGAAGGGCTAGAAAATAGGCCTTTTTAACTTTTTATCCTATCTATGGCTTTTCTTCTGGCTATCTTTTTAAGCCTCTGTTGTCGTTTCCTTTGCTGGAACAGAGGGGGTGTTTTCTACCACGAGTGTTTCTTTCTTAGACTGGTGTGTAAAGTTCTTTTCACCTCTGTAGCCTTTGTTGGATGGCGTGTTTCCACTGCGCTTTGGTATGGAGAAACGTACTTTCTCGCTTTCATCACGCTTCTCATGGTAGAGCTTAGGTAATGGGGATTCGTTGGCTTCGTTGAAGTCCTGGCGGTGGCGGCAGGTGTCAATAGCAAGATAGATGGCATGGCGAAAGGATGTTTCGTCTGCCTCGTTGCGTCCTACGAGATTGTAGTTAGGAGTGGTGTCTGCCGCAGTACGGATGATAGGCAACCCTGCCGTATATATGACGCCGTCCTCTGTGTGTAGGGTGTGAAATGGCGTAGTCGCCTGGTCGTGGTACATAGCCATCACGCCATCAAACTCCGTGAAGTACCCATTGCCGAAGAACTCGTCTGTAGCGTATGGACCGAAAGCTTGAATGCCCTGCGCTGTAAGTTGGTCGATAGCTGGAATGATGGTCTCTTTCTCCTCTGTACCGCAACTGTTGTCCTCGTTGCTTCGGGGGTTGAGAGCCAGGATGGCGATACGTGGATTGGTTATCAAAAAGTCGCTCTTGAGTGTTTGATAAAAAAGTTTTGTTCTTTCTATGATGTTTTCCTGTGTGATGGAGGAGATGACGTCTTTGAGAGGGGTCTTCTCGGTGATGGAGGCTATGCGTAGGTGGTCTCCACAAAGGATACTTAGGCCTTTTTGTCCCTCACCAAGGCATGTCTCGATATAGGACTTGTGTCCTTTGAATACAAATCCTTCAATCTTGGCGTTTTGATTGTTGATAGGGGCGGTGACCAATACGTCGTAGAGACCGTTGCGGTAGTCTGTCATCGCACGATCGAGTGCTTTGACGGCTGCTTCGCCCGATTCGGGTGTAGGTATGCCCATGTCAACTTTTACTTCTTCCTCTACTGCGGCGAGAAGATTGATACGGCCGTCCTCGGCATCCTCGGCATTCTGGATGATGGAGAATTGCGCTGGTAGGTTCATAGCCTTGCGGTAATAGGCAGCCACCTTAGGTGAACCGTAGATGATAGGAGTGCAGAGATCGAGCATCTCTGCATCTGCAAAGGTCTTAAAGATGAGTTCGTATCCGATACCATTGGTATCTCCGTGAGTAATGGCCACTCTGATGTTCTTATTTTCCATTGTTGTTAATATATAAAAATGTGATGTTATAATAGTTGTCGGCAGTTTAGTGGATGGTCGTTAAGACCGCCTCTATCTGCTTTGTTAAATTTCTCTTTTTTGTTTCTGGTGCATAGACGAAACCGATGATAACGATGTCTTTCTGTTTTTTCATAATGTAGGGGCCTCCCATTGCATCGCCTTGCATTTCCCAAAGTCCTCTTTCTTTGAGTAAAGGTATCCTCATGTACATGTCGTCTGTTTCTCCGAGAATGTTCTTTTGGAGTATACTGTCCACTTGTTCCTTTATGCCGGTCTTCCAGTTCTTTTTATTCATCCCTTTTCGTTCTTCACCCTTCTCTCTTTGTTCTTCCCTCTTCACTTTCATGAAGATGATGTTTTGCATTCCTGAACCAGCGTTGTTGCTGAGCCAGAGGAAGTCTTTTCCTTTCTTGCTGGCATCCAGCGACAGGGGAATCTTCATGTCGAGTCCGAATATCCGCTTCACCTCCTGTTGTTTCTCGGGGTTTTGCTTGATGATAGAGGCGAGGTGCTGCAGTTCTAAGGAATCGATGATGTTTCTGAGCTGTTGCCCGTTGATTTTCTTGCGGAGTTGCCCTATGTTTTGCGCTTTGATGCGAATCACTGTCTGGGGAGCGGCATTCTCGTTTCTGCCTAGTTTTACGGAAAATCCTTTGTTTCTGTTGTCTACGTCGACGGATATTCGTGTCCTGACGAGCTGGTAGCTTCCTCTCACCTTTCCTCTTTTCACGTTGATGATCTTGCAGAGGGGCTCCGACTGTGGCAGGCCTGGTACGTCCTCTGTTAGTATCTGAGCCAGAATGTTGTCGGTATCACCCTCCAGTACCACCTCGTAGGGTTGTCCTGTGCTAGCAGGTAGTCGCCCATTCTTCCTCCCTCCTACGCATCCTGTTATCAGAAAAAATGCCAGAAGGGCAATGAGAGGGAATTTAGTTGCTTTAGAGGAAATAGATTCCATAACCTTTTAGATTCTCAAACTGTTTTTTCTGGCTTTTTAGTAAAGCCAGGCTAACAAACTAGCTTCCAAATTATTATTGGTGCATATGCTTCTCTTCCTCCTCGTGCTCTCGGATTTCTCCGATTTTCTTGGAGGTGCTGAGAAGTCCGCAGGCGGCATAGATGTCTTGGCCGCGGCTGGCACGGATAGTGGTGAACACCCCATGGGAGGTGAGATAGTCGCGGAACTGCTCCATCTTTTGGTCGTCTACGCCATGCAACGGGATGTCGGGTATCTGATGGAAACGGATGAGGTTGAAACGGCAGTCGAGCCCCTTCACCAGTTTGATGATGGCCTTGGCGTGCTGCATGCTGTCGTTTACCCCCTTGAAAACGATGTACTCAAAGGAGAGGCGACGCTGGTGTGAGAAGTCGTAGTTGCGCAACAACTCCACCACTTGCTCTATGCTCATTCCTCTTTCTGCAGGCATCAGGTCGGCGCGTTCCTCGGGGATGGGGTTGTGCATGGAGATGGCCACGTGGCACTCGCTCTCCTCCAGGAATCTTCTCAGCTTGTTCTTGATGCCCACCGAACTGACGGTGATGCGCTTGGGACTCCATGCCCAGCCGTAGCTGGCTGTCAGAATCTCTGTAGCACGAAGCACGTTGTCGAGGTTGTCCATCGGCTCGCCCTGGCCCATGAATACGATGTTGGTCAACTTGTCTACCTCTGGTAGCGAGTAGATCTGGTTCAGGATGTCACCGGCAGGAAGACTTCCCTCGAAGCCCTGCTTGCCCGTCTGGCAGAAGAGACAGTTCATCTTGCATCCCACTTGGGAGGAGACGCACAGTGTGGCGCGGTCCTTGTCGGGGATGTAGACCGTCTCCACAAACTTGCCCGAGCGGGTAGGGAAGAGGTACTTGATGGTACCATCCACGGAGTGTTGTGCGTCGGAATATCCGAAGCATCCTATTTCGTATTCTTTAGCGAGCTTGGCGCGGTTAGCCTTCGAGATGTTGGTCATCTCATCGATACTCTTGACATGCTGTTCATAGAGCCATTTTGCCATCTGCCCACCAGTGAAAGCGGGCATCCCTAAGTCCTTCGCTACTTGCTTCAGTTCGGCAAGAGTGAGACCGAGAAGATATTTTTTTTCATTATTCATACTGCAAAGATAGTGTTTTTTGCCGAAAAAGTAGTATCTTTGCCACATAATTTAATATAAAATGCTAAAATGAGAGAAAAAATAGACCTTTTCTTGCCTTGTGAAGACTTGGAAATTGCCCGTAAAGCCGTTTCAGAACTGCACGACGACAAGACAGTCCAGCATATCTATCTCCTGGTGGGCGCCGACTTTGCCGCTCGCCATCAAGTGCCTGATGGCTGCACCTTTGTGGTCATCGACCGATTGGAAAGTTCCAATACAGTGAGCAGCATCGCCGAGAATGCCGATGCCGACTATGTGATGATTTGCACCAAGACTACCCCTGTCCGTTGGGGGCTCTATGCCCTGGAGCGTTTTCTCCGTACGGCGGATGATACGGATGCCGTGATGGTTTATGCCGACCACTATTCGGTGGAAGAGGGGCAGCTCGTGAAGCATCCCGTCATCGACTACCAGAAAGGGTCGCTTCGGGATGATTTCGATTTCGGAAGCCTTTGGTTTGTCAAGGCGCAGTGTCTCTATGACTATGTAGCCCAGTCAGATCGCGTAGAGTATCAGTTTGCCGGTCTTTACGACTTCCGTCTTTATTTGAGTCGAATGGGAGAAATCTTCCATCTCAATGAGTTTCTCTATACCGAGGATGAGCTCGATACGAGAAAGAGTGGTGAGAAGCAGTTTGACTATGTGAACCCGCGCAACCGTGAAGTGCAGATAGAGATGGAGAAGGTCTGTACCCAGCACCTGGCCAAGGTCGGAGCCTTGGTAGATACCAATTTCTATCGCCAGCCTGACTTCGACGAGCAGGAATTTGAGAATGAGGCTTCTGTGGTCATCCCAGTGTTCAACCGTGAGAAAACCATTGCCGACGCGGTGAAGAGTGCCCTTAGCCAGAAAGCTAACTTTAAGTTCAATGTCATCGTGGTCAATAATCATTCTACGGATAAGACAGGCGAGATTCTTTCCGAGATAGCCCGAGAGATGGAGGCAAAGAACGATAAGATGGCTGGGCGTCTCGTCCAGATTGTGCCCGACAGAGACGACCTGGGTATCGGTGGCTGCTGGAATGTCGCCATCAACAGCGATCATTGCGGCAAGTTTGCCGTACAGCTCGACAGTGACGACCTTTATTCTTCGCCCAAGACCCTTCAGAAGATAGTGGATGCCTTTCACAAGCAGAAGGCGGCGATGATAATTGGCTCTTACCGCATGTGTGATTTCGATCTTAATACCTTGCCTCCAGGACTCATTGATCATAAGGAGTGGACGGAGGAGAATGGATGTAACAATGCCTTGCGCATCAATGGTCTGGGAGCGCCCCGTGCATTCTTCACCCCCTTGGTAAGGCAGATACAGTTCCCTAATACGTCCTATGGCGAGGACTATGCCCTCGGATTGGCTTTCTCCCGCCGTTACCGCATTGGCAGAATCTATGACGAACTCTATCTCTGCCGTCGTTGGGGAGGCAACAGCGATGCGGCGTTGAGCATCGACCGTGTGAATGGCAACAATCTCTACAAAGACCGCCTTCGTACCATGGAGCTGAAGGCGCGCCAACAGATGTTGCTAGGCAAGGCAGACATTATGGAAGATAGTAGTATCTCCCGTTTTTTCAATCGACAGTTGGAGATGTGGGAGGATGCCCGCCATCGTTTCCGCGACCTTAAGCATGTGGAGACTCGTCAACTTTCCGACCAAATCAAATTGCAGTGGAACCCCGCCCGAATCGTGAGCACAGGAGCCAAGGTAGATAAGAAGACCCTCGGCGAGCGCCCATGCTTCCTTTGCGACAAGAATCGCCCAAAGGTGCAGATGGCGAAACAGATAGACGAACGGTTCCTACTATTGGTCAATCCATTCCCTATCTTGCCTGTCCACTTTACCATTCCGGCAAGAAAGCATCAGCCACAGGCTATTTATAAGAATTATGGCGCGATGCACCGTTTTCTCTCCATGCATAGCGAGTTGATGGTGTTCTATAATGGTCCGAAGTGTGGGGCCTCAGCTCCCGACCATCTTCACTTCCAGGCTGGTTCGAGTGGCTTCTTGCCCTTGCAGGCCAACTGGCAGCGTCTCTCCCGAAACCTTACCAGTGTAATTTCGCTCAGCGACGAGGAGAAGATTGCAGTGTTGCATGACTTTGTGGTGCCAGCCTTTGTCATCATCTCGAAGAGTGAGGATAGCGACGAAGCTCTCTTTCGACGTCTCTATCAGTCGATGCCCGTTTGTGGAGACGAGACCGAACCCATGATGAATATCATCGCATGGCGTAAGGGCGAAGAATACGTCAGTGTGGTGATTCCGAGAGAGAAACATCGCCCAGAGGCCTACTTTGCCGAGGATGATACGCAGGTGATGGTTTCGCCTGGAGCTCTCGATATGAGCGGACTCATCATTACCCCTCGTGAGGAAGACTTCTACAAGTTGACCGATGAAAGAGCCACAGCCCTCTTGCAGGAGTGTGGCGTGAGTTGGGAGAAGATGGAGTGCATCGTCAGCAAACTCAAGGCTTCGAAAGATGCCGAGGCGCAGTGCGAGGATTCCACATTATATAATAAAGGTAAGCAACCTGACGTAACCGTAGGCATCGTGAGTGGCCAGAAGATTCGCTTCTCGCTCAACAAGCCTTATCTTGCCAAGGGCGAGACCATGGTAGGTGAGCAAGTGGTGGAGTTCTCTGAGGGCGGTGTGCTTTGGAATGGCAACCAGTATAGTCAGCTCACCTTTCATCCTCAGAGTGCCGATGCCTCGTTCTCGCTGAACGACGTCACTATCGGCGTCAACTTCCATTGGGAGCGCAAGGAGACACAGACCTTCCTCGGTACGCTCCGTTTCGTGGTAGAGAGCGATAAGATAGTGGCCATTAATGAACTGCCTGTAGAGAAGTACTTGGAGAGTGTTATCAGTAGTGAGATGAGTGCCACGTCGAGCTTGGAACTCCTCAAGGCACATGCCGTAATTTCCCGTTCGTGGCTCTTGGCACAGATGAAGAAGCGTCGGGATGTAGCGGAGAGCGGCAACAACTTCTTCTCGTTTGTTAAAAAGGACGACATGCTCATCCGGTGGTACGACCGCGAGGATCATACCATCTTCGATGTGTGTGCCGACGACCATTGTCAGCGTTACCAAGGCATCACCAAGGAAACTTCGCCCCATGTGGCTGAGGCTGTCCGCCAGACCAAGGGTCAGGTGCTGCTGGATGGCGATGAGATATGCGATGCACGGTTCTCGAAGTGTTGTGGTGGTATGACAGAGGAATTCCAGTATTGTTGGGAGGATACACAGAAGAGCTATCTGACTGCAGTGAGAGACCTGGTGTTGGGAATAAAAGGAGTGAAGAGTGAAGAACGAAGAGTGAAGAATTCTACAGTAATTGTTGCTGAAGACTCTTCAGAAAAGCGTTCGCAAGCCATTTCTGTATCAGAAAAGCAAGATGATTCTTCACTCTTCGTTCTTCACTCTTCACTCCAAGTCGAGGCGACAGCCGAGGCGTGGATTCGTTCGAACCCTCCTGCTTCTTGCAACACTACCGATAAGAAGGTGCTCTCGCAGGTACTCAACGACTATGACCAGGAGACCGCCGACTTTTATCGTTGGAAGGTGACCCTCACGCAGGAGAAGATACAACAGCTCTTCAGCGAAAAATTGAATATGAACTTTGGTGCCATCCTCGACATGAAAGCAGTGGAGCGGGGCAAGAGTGGGCGTATCAGCAAACTGCAAATCATCGGAACGGAGAAAACCTTCACTATCGGCAAGGAACTCGAAATCCGCCGTGCGCTCAGCGATACCCATCTCTATAGTTCTGCTTTCGTAGTAGACAAGTATGACAAGGATGCGGACGGCATCCCTCAGCGTTTTGAGATTATCGGAGCAGGCTGGGGGCATGGAGTAGGTCTCTGCCAGATAGGTGCTGCTGTGATGGGCGAGGAAGGATATTCATACGATGACATCCTCCTGCACTATTATCAGGGAGCCGACATCAAGCAACTTTATAAATAACACTGAAAAATGAACAATAACAAGAAGCGGAATCCATGGGCGTGGATTCCAACCCTATATTTTGCAGAGGGACTGCCCAACGTGATAGTGACAGCCCTCTCCGTAGTGATGTATATGCAGATGGGACTCACCGACGCCGAGGTGGGTCTCTACACGGGATGGCTTGCCCTGCCTTGGGTGGTAAAGCCACTATGGAGTCCTTTCATCGACCTCTTGAAGACCAAGCGCTGGTGGGTGCTAACGATGCAAGCTCTTATCGGAGCGGCGTTGGCAGGCATCGCCTTCTCCATACCTACCGCCTTTTGGTTTCAGGCCACCATGTGCCTCTTCTTCCTCATCGCCTTCTGTAGTGCTACGCACGACATTTCTGCCGATGGCTTCTATATGATAGAATTAGACGAGCATACGCAGACCAAGTTCGTGGGCTTGCGAAACACCTTCTATCGTTTTGCCATCATCTTTGTGAATGGTTTTCTGGTGATGCTGGCTGGTGTCTTGCAGGTGTTGTTTCGTAATCAGATACGTTTCTCGTGGGCACTTATCTTCTACGGGTTGGCGGGTATCTTTATCGGCTTGTGGCTCTATCACAGCCGTTTCATGCCTCGTCCTAAGGAGGATGTACAGACTGAGAGAACCGTGGCAGAGGTGGCGCATGAACTGAAGAATATGTTCCGCACCTTCTTTGTGAAGTTTGGGGCAAAGGAAACTGTCTGCGTGTTGCTCTTCCTCTTGCTCTATCGTTTCCCCGAGGCGTTGCTCAATACGATGACCAAGACTTTTATCCTGCGTCCTAACTCTCAGGGCGGCTTGGGACTTTCGCCGCAGGAATACGGTTTGGCGAATGGCACGGTAGGGCTTATCGGCCTCTTGCTGGGTGGCATCATCGGTGGCATCTTGGTGAGTCGCGACGGTATGAAGAAGTGGCTTTGGCCGATGGTTTGTGCCATTACCTTGCCCGATGCCGTTTATATCTATCTGAGTTATTCGCTCAATAGCGACCTTTTTATGGTATCCTCTTGTCTCTTCGTAGAACAGTTTGGCTATGGCTTGGGCTTTACAGTGCTTACTCTCTACATGCTCTTCTATAGCCAGGGCAAGTTCAAGACCTCCCATTATTCCATCTGTACAGGAATCTCGTATCTGGGACTGATGCTTCCTGGCATGATTTCCGGTTACTTGAAGGATATGGTGGGCTACCGCATGTTCTTCATCATCGTGATGGCTTGTTGCGTCATCACCTTCCTTGTTACCGCCTTCCTCAAGATAGACCCTAACTTCGGAAAGAAGGAAAAGGAGAGCGAGGATGAAGTGGAGGAAATAAAAGAATAATACGTGAACATAAGATATGTGGATAGGATAATATTCTTTGTAATCTTTCGATAAATGAAGAGGATATGTGATTTTATCTCCCGATATGTGGGAATGCTTGTTTTGTTGGTGGCAGTGGTGGCACTGCTGCTTCCTTCTTGTTTTCGATGGATTGATACAGTATATATCAATCCTCTGTTGGGACTGGTGATGTTCGGTATGGGCTTGACGCTCAATCCTAACGATTTCAGGGTGGTGTTCAGCCGTCCGAAGGATGTCGTCATTGGCTGCCTAGCGCAGTTTGTCGTCATGCCTGGGGTGGCCTGGCTTTTGGCCAAGGTGTTTCAACTTCCGTCTGAGTTGGCGATAGGAGTTGTCTTGGTGGGCTGTTGTCCGGGAGGCACTGCTTCCAACGTGATGACTTACCTTGCTAAGGGCGACTTGGCTTTGTCTGTAGGGATGACGGCGGCCTCCACCGTCCTTGCTCCATTCCTTACACCGTTCCTTACTTGGCTGATAGCGGGCACCTATGTACATGTGGATGCGCTCAGTATGTTCCTGTCTATCGTGCAGGTGGTAATCCTCCCCATCATCGTGGGCTTCATTGTGCAGAAGTATTGTCCCAAGTTCACGGCGAAGGCGGTGGACTATTTGCCTGGCTTCTCTTCGCTGGCCATTGCCCTCATAGCGGGTACGGTTGTTTCTCACTCTGCCGAGCGGCTCCTTGGCAGTGGATTGGTAGTGGTTCTTGTGGTGATGTTGCACAACGTTTGCGGCTTGCTTCTTGGTTTTTCCATCGGCAAGTTGCTGCATTTGGAGTATAAAAAATGTGTGGCCATCAGTATCGAGGTGGGTATGCAGAACTCTGGCCTTGCATGCTCTCTTGCCACACTCCATTTTGCCGCCTATCCGATGGCCACGATTCCTGGTGCCATCTTCAGCGTGTGGCATAATATCAGTGGGGCATTGATGGCTAGGGTTTATGGTGCAAGAGACCGCATGTTTTTCTTCTCTTAAATTAACATTTAACAATTAAAAACATATTCTTTCGGAAATAATTGCTACCTTTGCACACGCTTAGAAGCATTTAATAAATAACGTTATACAAATTTTTATGAACTTTACACTATTTATCACCGTTTTGCTGACGGCTGTGACTTTGGTG
>CAVDKC010000071.1:0-13300 GCA_963609615.1 Oribacterium sp. | reverse complement strand
CTCCACGGCTGATGTAGACGGCGGAAAGAACTGGAACTGCTGGTTTGTCTACAAGACACAATCTACGGGTAACCATACGATTACCATCAAGAATGTACGAACCGCCACAGCCAACACGACAGGCGTTTTCTACGTAAAAACCAATTACTCGGGTAATGCAAAGTCTATTCAATTTACATACAAATAAGAAAACACCTCTGTTTAGGCAAAATAGGTAATGGGCTATTTGCCGATTAAGGGAATGTCGGGACATTGCTTTTGAAATGTCCCGACATCGTTTATATCGAAAGGATGGTTTCTGATGCCGTCTTCAATCCCTTAGATTTCACGGTAAGCTTAACCTTTCCAGCCTTGTGCGTGCTACGAATCACGATGAGCGCACGCCCCTTCCATGTTTTATGAGTAGCATCCACATAACTGTCGGTATCCTTAATATCCGCATTGCCCATCGCCGCCAACTGACCTTGACCTGCCACAGATACATCCAGCTCAACCGCTGTATTCGGACAAATACGTCCATCTTTGTCTATGACCTCGACTTGTACGAACGACAAGTCTTCACCATTGGCTTTCATCTCACGGTTTTCGACTACCGTACGGATGGCAATTGGTTCTGAAGCAGAGGCTAAAGTCATCGTTTCCTTTACCTCCCCGTTCTCTAGACCTTCCGCTTTTAAAGTACCTTTCTTGAAAGGTAAGGTAAAGACTGCTTTCATCGCCGTATTTCGACCGACAGTCTTTTCGCCTATCAATGTATCATCGAGATAGAGGCGCACCAGAGGATACCTAGAATAGATTTCCACCTCAATATCCTTGCCCTCATGTCCCGGCCAATTCCAACTCTCCCATGTAGGCCATACAGCCCACAATCCTGTATGAATCTTCCCATTGTAACCATTAGGTTCCTTCACTGCGAGATAGAGTTTCTCCGTATCATTATATAATAGGTTACGATAATGGGAGACAGGTTTTCTCCAACCCGTCAAATCCACGTCGCCACAATAAGCAGCATGCCATGGATAGAGAGGACGCGCATAATGTTCACCAGCAACATCGCCCTCATACCACCAACGACCGATACCCGACTCACCTAAGTAATCAAGAGCTGTCCAGACAAAATCGCCTATGATATAATCGAAGTCATGTACCTTTGACCAATTACTATAAGCATCTTTTGGATAAGACTCCGTCTGCCACATCACACGATTAGGCACACGCTTGTGGTCGCCCTCATGCTTATGAATCATATAGTTGTATCCTGTCACATCCAGTTCTGCTGCCAAAGGGTCATAGATATCCCAGTCGCTGTCCCATGCTGCCAATGCAGAAGTAACCGGACGGTTATCATATTCACGAATCTTGCCTGCCAACTTATGGGCAGTAGTAACAACCTCTATTTTCTTACGTTCAATAACCTCGTTACCAATACTCCATGCCATGATAGACGGATGATTTAAGTCGCGAAGAACCATCCCTTCCACATCTTGCTGCCAATATTTATCGAAGAGCGTAGAATAATCGTGAGTATTCTTAGCCTCACGCCACCCATCAAAGGCTTCATCTATAACCAACAATCCCAAACGGTCACAAGCCTCCAAGAAAGCCTCGGATGGTAAGTTATGGGAAGTACGAACCGCATTGAAACCTGCCTTTTTCATCAATTCTACTTTTCTAGCCTCTGCTCTGTCGAATGCCGCTGCACCCAAGATGCCATTGTCATGATGCAAGCATCCTCCATTCAAGTCTACCTTTTTACCATTCAAGAAAAAACCCTTTGTAGAGCAACTGATTGTCCTGATACCAAATGTCTGTGTATAAGAATCAATTGCCTTGCCATTATCCCAAACAGATACTTGTGCTTTATAAAGATTCGGAGCATGGATATCCCATAATTTAGGTTGGTCCACCTGTAAGAGTTGTACAACCTCTTGTTTGCTATTCGCAGGGAGCGACACCGAAGTCGTAGTTTCTTTGGAACCAACTATCTGAGTCACCACCTTAATATTTTTAGTATCTGACGTCTCGTTGTTCAATACTGTCTTCACCCGGACCGTTGCCTGAGAAGCCGAAACCTGTGGAGTGTGAACTGCTACGCCCCAATTGTCGATATGCAATTTGGGAGTGTGAATGAGCCATACATGGCGATAAATACCCGAGCCGGAATACCAACGACAGTTCTTCTGTTGTGCATTATCCACTCTGACAGAGACAACATTTTTCTTACCAGGAACAATGGCATCTGTCGCATCACAGAAGAAAGAGGTGTAGCCATAAGGATGACCACCCACCAACTTACCATTCACATAGACAGAAGAGTTCATATAAATTCCCTCGAAATAAAGATACACTTTTTCTCCTTTCAAAGCTGCAGGAGCCACAAAACTCTTACGATACCATCCTATCCCCGTAGGATAATATCCACCATCATTGCCCGCAGGAGCATTCTTATCCACTTGATGCTCTATACTCCAATCATGAGGGAGATTCACCGAACGCCATTGAGAGTCGTTGAACTCGGGCTTTGCTGCATCCTGTTCATCCCCGAGCCAGAACTTCCAAGATGAGTCAAAGAGCTGCTTTCTCTCTAAGTTGGCTGCATGCGCCACAGAGGAGCAAAAACAACTGATACCCATCAGGAACATCATAGAAATAACTTTTCTTTTTAGGTTCATTTCCATTTTTACTAAGTTTTTTGACTTTAAACATTTTCCGGTGGCAAAGTAAATAAAAACATAAAAGAAATAGGGGAGCTTTTCGTCTCATTGGGGGCAAAAGATAGCCCAATAACACAAAAAGCTCCCCTATTGACACATTTTTATCCCATCAACTAGTTCTGTTTTTGATATTCGGATGGAGTCTGCCCCATTTCTTCCTTAAAACATTTCGTGAAATATTTCGGATTTGTGAACCCTAAAGAATAAGCTATTTCAGAAATAGACATCTCATGTTGACTCAACATTACGCAAGCTTTCTTCATCTTCACATTGCGCATGAAATCCAAAGGCGACATTCCCGACACGGCCTTTATCTTGCGGTACAAGGTAGAACGAGACAGAAGCAAATCACGAGCAAGTTGTTCCTGGCCATATTCAGAATCGCTGATATGTTGCTCTATCAAATCCATCATATTCTTTACAAATACCTTATCGGCACAGGAAATAGTATTTGCCACTTGCGCCTTTTCACCTGGCTCGTGAGAATGGTCTATTATTTTCCTATTACAGGCCTCTTGAGCATTCTCTTCCATGAGTCGTTCCAATCGAGCCTGATTATGATAATGGCGCAATGCCGACAAATTGGCTCTGCGACGAATCACACAGACAATATAGTAAACGACTAGCAATGTCAACAATCCATAGACTACAAAAGCCAGATTAGATTCATAAAATGCAGGACGCCGAACCAGGAACATGATGTTTTGGGATTCAGACCAAGAGCCATCCGGCTTTTGCCATCTCACCAAGAAACGGTGTTTCCCTCTAGGTAAAGAAATATAGGATGCAGAACTGTTCCTGTCATTCAAGTTTACCCAATCATGATCTACCCCCTCTAATTTGTACTGCACAGTCTCCAGGACACCTGGCGAATAAAGTAAAGAAGATACACAAATCTCCACATTGCGACTATCGGACGGAAGGTATACCATCCCCTCACGACTATCAGCATCAGGATTGTCAAACAACATACTTACGCCATTTGACAACACATCCGATATCCGAAATTTAAAACCCTTAGGCAACATTTGGTTTTTCTGCTCTTGTTTGACATGTACCACCCCATCATGCCCACCAACAAAAACACCTCCTTTCAAGTCAGAACATAAAGCGGAACTTCGAAAAGCCTTCACCGCAATATTTTCACTATTTGCCTCATAAGCCATGTCTTTATGAGTAAAGATATCGATGCTAACCACCTTTTTATTAGTCAACACCCACACTTTGTTACGATTGCTCAATATCGACAAGATGGGGCCATCCATCAGTTGCTCGGTATTCAGACTGAAATATTTCGTTTTGGCCCGATTACTTCTCACCATTCTACTCAAAGAAGTGGTGAGCCACAAAGCCCCTAGCTTATCCACACAGAGATGCTCTATTCTCTCAGTGCGATGCAGTAAATCCATATTACCAACCTGTTTCGCCACGATATCTTGCCCATTGAACGAAAACTGATACACATTTCGCCCTTTCACGCCCCACACATATCCATGGTCGTCCACAACAAAAGCCTCTGGTCGCAACACATCCTTGTCTGCAGCAAAAAGCGTAGAAGCATGGGGCTTATGAACATACAAATTAGTTGTGGTCAGTATCCACAGATTGCCAGCCTTGTCCTCATTCATATCGACAACATTCCCTGGATTTGCCAATAAAGAATACATATCGATATTCTCAGTCAACTGAATCCGAGCTGAAGTTCTTACGGCCTTTACGATACGGTTTTGAGAACGAGGTCTCAACCAAATTCCTCCTTTAGGAGAACGTTTCATTATAGAGATTTCCCCCAAGCCTAGATGGGATTCAGAAGTAATTTTCCCCGTTTTCAAGTCATAAAGCAACAAGCCATAACGGTCTTGCCCCATCCATAACACTCCTTCTCCATCATATCCTAAATTGAGGATATTGGCATCATAATTCAATAGTTCCTTCAGATTGGGCATAGGATAACTGACTACCCCAGAATGATCAAAATAAATCGTGTATCCCATATCGTAAGATCCCAACCAGAGATTGCCCTCACGGTCTTTCAATATCATGGTAAACATCTTATGGGGATCAATGATATGGGAAATATCTATCGGTATCAGTTTGCCGTCTTGGTATTTAAAAGCATGCAACTCATTATAAGAAAGCATCCATAGGTAACCATACACATCATCTTGAGCCATACTAAAGAATACCTTATCTTCCATTTTGCTTCCAGAAAGCTTGACTACTTGCCGCTGATAGCATTTATCTGGAGACGAAGCCTTAGGATTGAAGCGCCATAGTCCATCCCCCCAAGTGCCTATCCAATAATTACCTAGCCTATCTTGCAACATCGTAAAAGGAGTAGCCCCATCGGGCATCGTTGGATACCTGACAAAACGCTTTTGGGCCTTGTCATAACCAAACAATCCATAATAACTCATTGCCCAAATACGATTTTCCCTATCCACATAGAGTTGTCGGAGCCCTTCGTCTGGAATATTCTTTTGTAAAAGGTAAGCCTCCACTTGCTTTCCATCAGGCGAACAACGAAAGACATGGTTGCCAGCTGCTACCCAGACCTCTTCAGTAGAAGTATCTGTTGCGATATCTGTAATACTGTGTCCATCTATCCGTTTATCCACAACCTTAGTTGTTCGCCAAGTCTGCTTATCATACAAAGTGACACCTCCACCAGTGCTTACCCACACATAGCGGTCATTGTCGGTGAGATATACTATGCGATTATTGACTAAAAGATTAGGGGTTTTATAGGCAGAACGAAAATTACGCAAACAATGTCCATCATATCTTGCCAAAGCAGAGCTCATTCCAAACCATAAATATCCAGTACGGTCTTGATAAATATCAAAAACTTCGTTGGAATACAACTGATAGAAAAAAGGGAAAGGACGAGCCACTATATTTTGAGCACTCACATTCTGCCAAATACTCAAGCAGAATGTTAGCACGATACATTTTATATATAGAACATTTAGGTTTTTCATTTTTGTCATCGTATAAAGATATTAAAAGAAAATCCTCTCCAAGCCGAGCAAATCGACCCGAGAGGATTCTTCTATCTCCATTTATATACTAAGCTAAGCTTAATCCTTGCTAGTGCGCTTGCGCTTCAAGTGGTCAAGTTCCACCTTGCGCATACGCATATTCTTTGGAGTTACCTCCACATACTCATCCTCGCGGATATACTCCAGACACTCCTCCAGACTCATCACAGTCTTAGGAATCACGCGCGCCTTGTCGTCGGAACCAGAGGCACGCACATTGGTGAGCTGCTTTGCCTTTGTCACATTGATTACGAGGTCGTTGTCGTGTACATGTTCGCCCACTACCTGACCGCCATACACTTCCTCACCTGGGTCGATAAAGAACTTACCGCGGTCCTGAAGTTTGTCGATGGCATAAGCGAATGCGGTACCTGTCTCCAGGGCAATCATGCTACCGTTGCTGCGACGGCTAATATCGCCCTTGAAAGGCTGGTACTCCTTGAAGCGGTGAGCCATGATAGCCTCGCCCTGAGAAGCGGTCAGTACATTGGTACGAAGACCGATGATACCACGAGAAGGAATATCGAACTCGATGTCCACACGCTCACCCATATTGAGCATAGAGGTCATGTCGCCCTTACGACGGGTCACCATATCAATCATCTTGGAGGCAAACTCCTCGGGCACGTTGATGGTCAACTCCTCGATAGGCTCGCACTTCACGCCGTCAATCTCCTTGTAGATTACTTGAGGCTGACCCACCTGAAGCTCGTAACCCTCGCGACGCATGGTCTCGATGAGCACGGAGAGGTGGAGCACACCACGACCGGAAACAATCCACTTATCGGTAGAATCCTCGAAAGGACGCACACGCAAGGCAAGGTTCTTCTCCAACTCCTTGTCCAGACGCTCCTGGATATGGCGGGAAGTACAGAACTTACCCTCCTTACCGAAGAAAGGAGAATCATTGATGGTGAAGAGCATACTCATCGTTGGCTCGTCCACGGCGATAGGTGGCAGTGGCTCTGGGTTCTCAAAGTCGCAGATGGTGTCACCAATCTCAAACTTCTCCAAGCCGATTACGGCACAAATGTCACCTGAGTCTACATGGTCTGTCTTCTTATGCCCCATACCCTCGAAGGTATGAAGTTCCTTAATCTTGGTCTTCTCCTGAGATCCGTCGCGGTGGCAGATGGTTACGTTCATACCATCCTTCAAGGTGCCACGGTGTACACGACCCACGGCGATACGACCGGTATAAGAGCTATAGTCGAGCGAAGTGATCAGGAGCTGAGGAGTACCCTCCAACTGCTTGGGGGCAGGAATAATCTCCACAATCTTGTCGAGCAGATAGTCGATGTTGTCGGTAGGCTTGTTGTAGTCCTCGCCCATCCATCCGTTCTTGGCAGAACCATATACCACGGTGAAGTCGAGCTGTTCCTCTGTAGCATCGAGGTCGCACATCAAGTCGAACACCATCTCATACACCTCCTCAGGGCGACAGTTAGGCTTATCCACCTTATTTACTACAACGATGGGCTTCAAACCAAGCTGCAAAGCTTTCTGGAGCACAAAACGAGTCTGAGGCATCGGACCCTCGAAGGCATCAACGAGGAGGAGGCAACCGTCTGCCATATTGAGCACACGCTCTACCTCACCACCGAAGTCTGAGTGTCCAGGAGTATCGAGGATATTAATTTTAGTATCTTTCCAATTGATAGACACATTCTTAGAAAGAATGGTTATACCACGCTCGCGCTCCAAGTCGTTGGAATCGAGCACTTCGCCGCTGTTATCCTGGCCGTCACGGAACAGCTTGCCAGCGAGCATCATCTTGTCGACCAAGGTAGTCTTACCATGGTCAACGTGCGCAATAACTGCAATGTTTCTAATGTCTTGCATTTCGTTTTACCTTAAATACTTTTGAAATTCGGTGCAAAATTACAAAAAATATCGGGAAAATTTGCATAATTCATTGAAAAGTTGTAACTTTGCACCGCATTTCCTAAGAAACCACCGTGAGGAAGGTCTTGGAATGCGTAATATTACATTCATATTTTAAACATTTAAGTTAATTACAGCTATGTATTTAGACAAAGCAAAAAAAGAAGAGATCTTTAGCAAGTACGGAAAGTCTAACTCTGATACTGGTTCAGCTGAGAGCCAGATAGCATTGTTCTCATACCGTATTGCTCATTTGACGGAACATGTTAAGCAGAACCGTAAAGATTATACTACAACACGTGCCTTGACACAGCTTGTAGGAAAGCGCCGTGCTTTGCTCGACTACTTGTACGACCGCGACATCAATCGCTACCGTGCCATTATCAAGGCCCTCGGTCTTCGCAAGTAATCTGCAAGCAAGCAATTGCTTAAAGACACAAAATCCCACCGCTCACAAGAACGGTGGGATTTTTCTTTTCCCATATTTAAATATTTCCATCTTTCAATATTTCCCTAAGTGGTACCATCACGAAATCACGTTCCTCCATCAGAGGATGGGGCACCTTCAGGTCTGGTTCATCTATCTTGAGATTATCTATCAGCAAGATGTCAATGTCGATGATACGGTCGTGATAGGCACCATCCACCGACTTCATTGTACGTCCCATCTCCTGTTCTATTCGCTGGGTAGCTATCAACAGCTGGCGAGGTGCAAGCAGAGTCTTCACCATGACACAGGCATTAATGAAGTCGTTGGGCGAGGAGAACCCCCAAGGCTTGGTTTCGAAAAGAGCAGACTGGCGCTCTACCACGCCAATCTGCTCCCCTATCTTTTCTATTGCCTCACGAATATTGCGCTTTCGATTGCCCAAGTTCGTTCCTAGGCTCAAATATACACTGTACATTTTACTCCAATTAGTCTGGGAGAATCAGCAAAGAATCTCCATAGCATCCAAACATATAACCGTTCTTCACAGCCTTCTTATAGGCTTCTATCACGAGGTCGTAACCGCCGAACGCTGCAGTGCTCATCATCAGAGTAGACTCCGGATGATAGAAGTTGGCTACGGCACAGTCTGCCAACCCGAAGTCGTAAGGAGGGAAGATAAACTTGTTAGTCCATCCATCAAACGCCTTCATCATACCGTCTGTACCTACAGCAGTCTCCGTAGCTTTTAGTACGCTTGTACCGATGGCGCAAACATGATGCTCATTACGCTTGGTATTGTTCACGATGTCGCAAGCCTCCTGCGAGATAATCATCTGTTCGGAGTCCATCTTATGCTTGGTCAAATCTTCGACTTCTATCTCGTGGAAGTTGCCTAGTCCACAATGCAAGGTGATATAAGCCTTATTGATGCCATTAATGTCAAGACGTTTCATCAGCTCACGAGAAAAGTGAAGACCTGTGGCTGGAGCCGTCACAGCACCTTCCTTGTCGGCAAACACGCACTGGAAGTCATCAAAATCATCCTCAGTAGCATGATGACACTCACGGTTGTCGATGACATAACGTGGCAATGGAGCCTCGCCCAATGCGAACAAAGAACGCTTGAACACATCGTGGTTGCCGTCCTCATCGTAAAGAAAGCGGAGGGTACGACCACGGCTGGTTGTATTGTCAATAACCTCTGCTACCATCTCGTTTACGTCGTCGAAGAACAACTTGTTACCGATACGAATCTTTCTCGCCGGTTCTACCAATACATCCCAGAGACGCATCTCGGCATTCAACTCACGGAGCAAGAACACCTCTATCTTGGCATCGGTCTTTTCCTTTGTACCATACAAACGCGCAGGGAACACCTTGGTATCATTAAAGACAAAGGTATCGCCCTCGCTAAAGTAGTTTACGATGTCCTTAAACTGCAAGTACTCGCCCTCAATAGGCTTTCCTGCCTCATCCTTCTTAAACATCTCGATAGTCTCAGACTTCTTGTGAAGCACCATCAGTCGAGCCTCGTCACGGCGAGTTACTTCGAAAGTACGTTCTCCACTCGCAGTCTTTACTACACGTTTAGCCTTATGTGGATAAAGTGCCACTTGAGCCTGTGGCAACTTAAAGTCGAATTGTGATAGTTTCATGTTATCTTTATTTTCTCCTTTCTTAAATCTTATGATTATCTAAAGTGATTACTTATTCTTCGAAGAATCCTGGTGATTATCTGTCAGACTATCTTCAAGGTTCTGGGCATCGAGCCATTCCTGGAAATGGTCAAAATCGATGCAACTGTCTACGGAAAAGCTTCCTGCCTTGATACGACGTAGAGCAGTGAGAAAAGCACCGCTGTCCAATGCCCTGCCGATATCGCGAGCCAACGAACGAATGTAGGTTCCCTTGCCACAAACCACACGAATACTGGCAGTCTTTGCCTCGTCATCATAGTCTGTCAACTCTATCTCGTCCACCCTTACGGTCTTCGGCTTGAGTTGTACTTCCTCGCCTGCACGGCGCAAAGCATAAGATCGGTCGCCATTTACCTTCACAGCACTATAGGTAGGGGGCACCTGCTGAATCTCTCCAACAAACTGTTTAAGGACCTCCTCCACCAATTCTCGGGTGATGTGCTTGGTAGGATAAGTATGGTTTACAGTGTGCTCCTTGTCATAGCTTGCCGTGGTTGCACCCAGCTGCAAGGTGGCAGTATATTCCTTGGTATGCGTCTGCAACTGCTCTATCTCCTTAGTCTTCTTACCAGTACAGAGCACCAATACGCCAGTAGCAAGGGGGTCGAGTGTGCCCGCATGACCTATCTTCACCTTGAAACCTAGCTTCTTGCTGAGCAGATAACGCACATGCGCTAAGGCTCCGAAACTAGACATCCGATAGGGTTTGTCGATGGCAATAATTTCTCCTTTTCTGAAATCCATTTATAGTTGATATGGGTTTGAGGATATTTTCTAATAATACTTAGCCCTCTTTAGAGCAAGGAACAAATGATAGTAACAACACCAGCAATAGCACAGTAGACACCAAAATATACCAACTTGCCCTTCTTCACAATGTTGATCATCCACTTGCAGGCCAAACAGCCTGATACGAAGGCTGCCACGAAACCTACCAACATTGGGATGGCGTCAATACCGCCTAATGTTTCCTCACCCTTCAAGCCCTTCAGTAAGTCGAGCAAAGCTTCGCCTAAGATGGGTGGAATTACCATGAGGAACGAGAACTGCGCCATTTTCTCCTTCTTGTTACCGAGCAACAAACCCGTAGCGATAGTGGTACCAGACCGGGAAAGACCTGGCAAAACGGCGAGTGCCTGCGACAACCCAATCACGAAGGCGTGCCAAGCACTGATATTCTCACGCTGGCGTGGCTTGGCATAATAAGAGAATGCCAAGAGCAAGGCTGTCACGATAAGCATAATGCCCACGATAAGCAAACCTGAGCCAAAAATTGCCTCCACTGTATCCTTAAAGAACACGCCGACAACACCTACTGGAATCATCGAAATGACGATATTGATGAAATATTTTGTCTCTTCATTCATCTGGAATTTGAAGAGTCCCTTCAGTATCCAGTCGATTTCCTTCCAAAGGATAACTAGCGTACTTAGTACGGTAGCCACATGCACCATAATGGTGAACGTAAGATTGTCCTCACCATTGATACCGAAGATGGCGGACCCGATGGCCAGGTGACCACTGCTACTTACTGGAAGATATTCTGTGAGTCCTTGCAAAAGACCCAATATCAAAGCTTCAAACCAATTCATTCTTAATTATAAATTATAAATTATTAATTGTCCTTTGGTTTGCGGATCACCGCATAGATGATAGAGAGGAAACCTACAAGTGTAACGGTAGGTCCTACCACGATATGACGAGCACTGAAAATGCCCGCATCAAAAGTGTTCTCGTCTGAGCTTCCACCGCTAATCAAGATGAAACCCAGAATGACGATTGCCATTCCTACGGCCAACAGAATAAAGTTGACCTTATCAAAAGCTAAATTCTTCTTATCCATATTTTTGTTCATGTTTAAATCTTATACAAGTCTCCTGCTTTCATCTTCAAAAACTTATTCACAGAAATGCTAGCACAGAAAGCAGTGATGATGATGCCGAAGAGGAATACCGAACCGCCCGTAATAGCAAGTTCTTGCCAACCAAGTACCATAAAGAGTCCTGGCTCATGCAATGACCAAGCATAGAGACATCCACCGAGAAAGCCGTCAGCTATCATCGCGGCCATCAGCCCCACACCAATGGCACGGCGGACAAATGGCCCACGTATGAATCCCCAAGACGCTCCCACCAACTTCATCGTATGGATAGAGAATCGACGGGCATAGATACCAAGGCGCACGGTATTGTTGATAAGCGAGAAAGAGATAAACGTAAGCAACACTGCTACAATGAGCAAGCCGAGGCTTATCTTGGCTAGCGAACTGTTCACCTGTTCTATCAAGTCGTGCTGATAGCTCACCTCCGTAACGCGAGGATAGCCCTTCAGTTCCTTGGCTATCCACTTCAGCGAATCATTGTTGGCATAGTCTGCCTTCGCAGTTATCTCGATGGAAGGCTGAAAAGGATTCACACCTGCAAACTCGCTCGGATTAGTACCCAAATCGTGGGTAGCCTCCTTCAGAGCCTGTTCCTTGGTGATATAAGTGATGCTATTCACATAAGGGCGGGCATTCAGACGCTTTACCATCTGCAAGCCCTCAGGATTGGTCATATCTTGTTCTAGCATCACCTGTACTACGAGGTTCTCCTTGACATACGAAGAAAGGTTCCTTCCCACCAAAACCGAGAAGATAACCAACCCCAATAGTACCAGCACCATAGAAGTACTGATACACAGAGTGATAAGCTGCAAACCGCGATGATTGCTAGCCTTATATTGTTTCTTTCTCATTACCTATATAAAAAGTTTAATTTGTAGCCCTCCCCCTCGCATGATACTAAGGAAAAGAAAGGGCACATTTACCCAAATTCTGTGCAAAGATACGCTATTTTCAAGATATAACAAAAAAAAATAGGGAATTTTATGCTTTTTGGGGTATTTTATTACATTATTTTCCTTACCTTTGCATAACAACATATAATCTAAAGCGGTCTTCGTGTGACCTTTAGGCCATATGCAGACCTCTTTAGTTTAGTTAGAAAATGCTCATGGCGAGCGTATCCGCAAAAAGGGCTGACCTCACGGTCAGCCCTTCCTTATACTGAGTAAAATTCAAATAGGTATGACTTTAAATTTTACTTTAAAGTTCTTAATCTGATAGAAATCCGATGGATTTCTATTATAGTTTGGTAATCACTCCCTTCTCGGATGTCTCCAAGAAATGGATGATATTCTGCACCTCCACGCCATCGGGCACCTGATCCTTAATCTGGTTGATGGCATCGAAGAGAGAGGTCTGTCCATGGAACACAAGACGATAGGCGTTTGCCACGTGCTTGCGCACCTTCTCGCTGACATCTGCCGCCTCCATGATGAGGGTGTTCGGACCAGCATACTTCACTGGCTTTCCACCGGCGATGATATAGGGAGGAACATCCTTGGAGAAGGTGGTACCTGCCTGAATCATCGCCAGGTCACCCACACGGGTCTTGGCGTTCTCCACCACGGAGGTGGAATAGATGACACCGTTGCCGATCACGCAGTCACCTGCAATCTTTGTACCGTAACCGAACACACAGGCATCGCCGA
>CAVDKC010000070.1:0-13423 GCA_963609615.1 Oribacterium sp. | reverse complement strand
TGCTGCCCGTGATGCGGGTATAGTTCATGCCGTGGCGGCACTCATAGCTGTCGAGCGGAGTCTTGCAGGGTTTCCAGCCAGGATTCCACACGGTGTCGCCGTCCTTGATGTAGAAATAGCGGCCACCGTTGTCCATAGGCACACCGTTGTAACGGTAGCGTGTGATGCGGCGGAACTTGGCATCCTTGTAGAAGGAGTAGCCTCCGGCGGTGTTGGAGATGAGCGAGAAGAAGTCCTCGTTGCCCAGATAGTTGATCCAAGGCCATGGGGTCTTGGGGGCTGTAATCACGTACTCGCGATTGGCATCATCGAAATGACCATACTTTTTTTCTGTCATTGTCTTTTTAGTTTAATGTTTATCTTTTTGTTTAATTTTAGAAGCCTTAAGAGATTTTGATGCAAAGTTAGTAAAAAGTTTCCGTTATTTGGTTTAGAAACAGTTTTTTTTTGTACATTTGCAATGTATATTTACGATACAGGCAAGTAGTGATTAAGATTATGTGTAGTTGGCTTATGAAAAGAAACATATTGACACTCCTCTTTGCCATGTTTGCCATGGTGCAGACTTCGGCTCAGAGTTACAATAAACTTTGGAAGCAAGCCCAAGTCTTCGAGAGGAAAGACTTGCCCAAGAGCGAAATTGGCGTGATGCAGAAAATCATCACCAAGGCGACCGCTGCGCACGACTACGGTCAACTCTTGGCGGCGGAGATGCGTAGGGCTATGCTCTGGGAGGCCATCTCTCCCGACTCGTTGGCTCCTGCCATCCGTCGTATGGAGAAACAGGCAGGAAAGGCGACCGACCCGATGCTGAAGGCGGTGTGGTATGCGGCGCTCGGCAAACTCGATGCGGAGAGGCGGGCGGAGTGTTTTCGGAAAGCCCTGGCACAGCCCGAATTGCTTGCCCGGCATACTAGTGGCGAGTACCAGCCCTTAACCCTCAAGGGAATGGATGGCGTCTCCTTCGGCAACGACCTGCTGCACCTGATAGGCTTTGAGGCTGACACGCGCGAGGCTTATCAGCTGATGCATGACTATTATGCAAAGGTGGGGCGGAGCGGGGCTGCCTGCCTCTGCGCCTTGCAGGTTGTGCAGAAAGAACGGTGGGAGGACGTGAGGGAGGTGCGCAAGTCGAAGTACCTCAACACCATTGACTCCCTTATCTATGAATACCAAGACCTTCCCGAGGCAGGCGAGCTCGCCGTGGAGCACTTTCGCTTCCTGGAAGGAGCCGCCGATGCCAAGCCTGCAGACAAAATCAACTACATCAACTATGCCTTGAGCCGCTGGGGCGGATGGTCGAGGATGAATGTGCTAAGAAACGCACAGAAGCGATTGACCGAGCCAATGTTCCAAGTTTCTGGCATGCCTAAGGTACTCCGCCCTAGCCAGAAACAGTGGGTGCATCTGAATGTGCGTAATATTCAGGACTTGAAGATAACCGTCTCTCGTATAAACATCACGGCAGACAACGACTATGATGTGAACGACGGGGAAACTTATAAGTTGTTGATGAAGAAGACATCGGCACTTCATCAGAAAGACTACGGCCGGCAGTTTTATGGTCATCCCGACTATGAGGAGGTGGAGGACTCTGTCTTGCTGGCGGGACTTCCACTGGGCGCTTATCTGATGGAGGTGACGTCTGGCAATACAGACATCGCCCCTCAGCGTCAGCTTTTCTATGTGAGCGACTTGGCACTGATGGTTCAGCAGTTGCCGGATGACTGGTATCGCTATGTAGCGGTGAATGCCACGAGTGGCCAGCCTATTGCCGGGGCAAAGATGGAACTTTATACCATTGATTATGGCAAAAAGACAAAGATGCATAAGCGGGTGGTGCAGGCTCGTTTTACGACGGATGCTAATGGCGAGGCTAGCTTCAGGAAGGTAGAGGGCGACATCTTGGTTTCTACCGACGAGGATAAGTATTCGCCAGCCCAGAACATCTATCTGGGGCGTATTGGCTATTATGAGCAGAAGGACAATCGGACGGTGGCCAATCTTTTTACCGACCGATCCTTCTATCGCCCGGGACAGACTGTGCATGCTACGGCCATATTGGCGACGAGCCTGAAAGGCTTGGATGCCAAGGCTTTGGGGCCAGACAAGGAGGTGAAGTTCTGTCTGCGTGATGCCAACAGAAAGGTAGTGGCCGAGAAAGAGGCGAAGACTGATGCTTACGGTACGGCATCCGTGGATTTCGAACTCCCACAAGGGGGACTGACAGGACAATATAGTATGCAGGTGAATCCGGGAAGCGGTAGCCGCCACTTCCGTGTGGAGGAATACAGGCGACCTACCTTTGAGGTAACTTTCCCGAAGGTGAACGAGAAATATACTTGGGGCGACACCGTGGTGGTGAAGGCTTCGGCGAAGACCTATGCCGGGTTACCTGTGCAGGGAGCGAAAGTGGAATATACCGTGACTCGCCGCAACCAGCTCTGGTGGTGGGGCAACCGTTCTGTCGATGAGCAAGTGCTCAAGGCAGAAGGTATCACGCGGGAGGATGGAACCTTCGATGTGGAGATTCCGCTGGAGGCAACGAGGGAGTATCGCCCGAGCGATGATACGGGCAATATGAATGACTTCATGCGCAAGGCCCGTTTCTTCTGTTTCGAGGTGTCAGCCATCGTAACCGATGTCAGTGGTGAAAGTCATGCGGGCGAGATGAGTTTGCCGCTTGGTACCAAGCCAACAGCCTTTAGCGCCAATCTTCCTAAGCGTATCGAACTGGACAGCTTGAGGCAAGTGTCCTTCTCCTATCGCAACAGTGCGGGAATGGAGATTGCAGGCAGCCTGAAATTTCGTGTCGACGGGGGCAAGTGGATGAATGCGGAGGCGAATGCTCCTGTGGCTATCCACGTGGAGAAATCGGGCGTACATGAGTTGGAGGCAATCTGCGGGCAAGATACCTTGCTGCAGAAGTTTACGGTTTTCTGCATGACAGACACGCATCCTGTGGAGCCTACTGCGCATTGGTGTTACCAGACTGCCAATGTGTTCCCCCGTGACGGCAAGCCGGTCTATGTGCAGGTGGGGTCTTCGGAGAACGGTGCACACATCGTTTACTCGATGGTTGCAGGCAACAAGTTGATAGAGAAAGGGGCTTGGGAGTTGGGGGACAGCATTGTTACCCTTCCTTTCACCTATAAGGAAGAATATGCTTCGGGTATTGTCATCAACTATTGTTTCGTGAAGGATGGCGTCTGTTATGCGAACACGATGAGCATCGCCCGTCCTTTGCCGGAGAAGAAACTCAATCTCGCTTGGAAAACCTTCCGCAGCCGTTTGACTCCCGGACAGAAGGAGGAGTGGACCTTGCTGATAACGACTGCTGACGGCAAGCCTGCCAAGGCGCAGTTGATGAGCGTGCTCTATGACAAGTCGCTAGACCAGATAGGCAAGCACCTTTGGAATATGGAACTCCAGTTCTATCAGCGTTTGCCCAATTGTTATTGGAAAAACAGTCTCTCTCTTTACAATCGCAACATCTGGGGGCTGAGTGGTACTTACCCTACCCGGTATTATGATGAGAAGGAACTGGATGTGGATAAGTTTGACGGAAGCTATTTCCGAACAGCCTCTTTCCCTATAAAGGCTTATAGATTAAGTGTATTGTCTGACAGAAGTGTAGCTACGGTTCGCCTGAAAAAGCAGAGTGCCGTGGAAAACGTGGAGGGTATAGCCGTTGGTTACGGAATGGCTCGCAAACAGGCTGATCCTGCTTCAGACAAGGTGGAAAAGGCACTCGACAATGTGCAGTTGCGCGAGAATCTGAACGAGACCGCATTCTTCTATCCCGCCTTGGTGTCGGATGACAATGGCTGTGTCGCCCTCAAGTTCACCCTGCCCGAGAGCGTCACCACCTGGAAGTTTATGGGATTGGCCCATGACGTGGAGATGCGCAACGGGAGCTTGGTAGATGAGGCTGTGGCAAAGAAAACCGTCATGGTGCAGCCCAATATGCCTCGTTTCCTGCGTGAGGGAGATAACGCCATTCTCGCTGTGAAGGTGTTTAATACCTCAGAGAAGAAGACGGATGGCAACATCCGTATGCAAATCATCGACCCTGAAACCAACAGGGTAGTGTGGCAGAAAGTGCAGAAATATAGCATCGAAGCCAACGGTACCGCTGCCGTCGACTTCACCCTGCCAGAGATGAAGGAGGGTATATATATTAATAAGGTGGTGGCGGCAGGCAAAGGTTATAGTGATGGTGAGCAGCACTATATGCCCGTGTTGGGCAACCGGGAGCTGGTGACCAATACCTTGCCATTTACCCTTACCGAAAAGGGAACGAAGCAATTCGACCTTGACCATCTCTTCGCCGACAAGGAGGGTAAGCAGAGCAAGGATGCCCAGGATGCGAAGGTGACCATAGAGTATACCGGTAATCCCAGTTGGCTGATGATTCAGGCGTTGCCAATGGTGAGCCAGCCTGCTGATGACAATGCTGTCTCGCTGATGGCGGCCATTTACAGCAACAGCATCGCCCGCCACATCTTGCAGTCTTCCCCCTCCATCAGACAGGTGGTGGAACTCTGGAAAAAAGATGTCAGTGCGGCTGGTTCTTCCCACGGAACGTCGGGCAAGGCTTCCACTTCGCTGATGAGCAGTCTAGAAAAGAATCTGGAGCTAAAGAACCTCCTCCTCAATGAGACCCCTTGGGTGATGGATGCCGACTGGGAGAGCGAGCAGAAGCGCATGCTCGTCAACTACTTTGATGAGTCGCAGAATGCCGGCCGCTTGGCTCAACAGGTGGCTAAGTTGAAGGCTTTGCAGAACGGAGATGGCTCCTTCTCTTGGTGGAAGGGGATGCAGGGCAGCCGTTATATGACCACTTCGGTGGCAGAGATGATGGTGCGCCTCAACAGAATGGTGGGCGTCCAGAAGGAAACGGCTGGTATGTTGACTGCAGCCTTGGACTATCTGCGACAGAAAGCTTCCGAGGAAGTGAAAGAACTGAAAAAGGCAGAGGAGAAGGAAAAAATAAAGAACCAGTGCCCGAGCGAGGAGGCAGTCGGCTATCTCTACATCCTCTCATTGGATGGGAGGAAACTGGCTGCTTCTGCGGCGAACGATCTCGATTGGCTGGTGAAGAAGTTGGCCGCCAAGACCTGCGACTTTACCATCTATGGCAAGGCTCTCACTGCTGTGGTGCTTGGCAAACAAGGGTATCGGCAGAAAGCCAACGAATATTTGCAGAGCATCGGCGAGTATGCTGTCTACAAGCCAGAGATGGGACGTTACTTCGATACACGCAAGGCGTACTACAGTTGGTTCGACTACAAGATTCCTACCCAAGTGGCTGCCATTGAGGCGATGCAGATACTTGCCTCCGACAAGAAGGGGGCAGAAATCAGCGAGATGCAACGCTGGCTGTTGCAGTCGAAGCGCACCCAGGCTTGGAAAACGCCTGTGAATACGGTCAATGCCGTCTATGTTTTTATGAATGGCAAGGACCGGATGCTCGAAAGGACAACGGAGAATGCCACGTTCAAGATAGACGGAAAGACGCTAGATCAGCCTAAGGCTACGGCCGGACTTGGCTATGTGAAGACCACTAAGCTGGGGACGGCCAAGACCTTATTCGTTGAGAAGAAGAACGAGGGCACCAGTTGGGGAGCTGCCTATGCCCAGTTTACCCAGCCTTCGGCAGAAGTGACCTCGGCTGAGTCAGGAATCAAGATTGCCCGCAGGGTGTCTGGCGGGTTGGCTGGAAAGGTGGGCGCCAAGGTGAAGGTGACCATCGTCGTTGAGGCAGACAGAGACTATGACTTCGTGCAAATCGCCGACAAGCGGGCTGCCTGCCTGGAACCTGCCAATCAGTTGAGTGGTTATCAGTGGGGACAGGGATGTTATATTTCTCCCAAGGACAATGCAACAAATTTCTATTTTGATCGTTTATCAAAGGGTAAGCACATTGTAGAGATGGAATACTATATAGACCGCAAAGGCGACTATCTGTCGGGTACCTGTACGGTGCAATGCGCCTACAGTCCGGAGTTCGGGGGGCGTGCAGAAGCTTATCAGTTAAGAATTAATAATTAAGGAGTCATGATGATTACTATGAAACGAATGAATATATTGATGCTCTCATCGCTGTTGGTGATGGCGGCATCGGCACAACAGATTACGACCCAGCAACAAACGGTGGATTGCGGACAGGTGGTGTTTCGCCATCCCGTCACCGCAGAGTTTCAGCTGAAGAATGAGGGCAACAAGGCTCTTGTTATCAATCGGGTATTGAAGAGTTGCGGTTGCACCTCGGTGGAATATCCTGAGCAGAGCATTGCCGCTGGCGATAGTTTCTTCATCAAGACGGTGTATGATGCCAAACAGATGGGAAGTTTCAATAAGCAGGTGTGTGTCTACAGCAATGCCTCCAAACAACCTTTTATCCTCTCTATGCGGGGCAAGGTGGTGAGCAGTGTGGTGGATTTCGCAGGCCCTTACGACCAGATGTTGGGCGAAATCAAGTCGGATGTCCAGGAGGTAGAGTTTGATGACGTAAATCGTGGCGACCGTCCTGTGCAGCGCATCCATATCTTCAATCCTACCGAGCAGACCATGGAACCCGTGGTGATGCACTTGCCCAATTATCTGCAGGCTGTCGTGTCGCCGTCAAGGGTGGCTCCCCATCATGCAGCAGTGGTTAGTCTTGTGCTTGATTCGAAGAAGTTGCATGACTTCGGTCTGAACCAGACTTCCGTTTATCTGGGTGAACGCCCCGGTGACACGGTGGCTCCCGAGAAGGAAATCGTGGTGTCGGCTGTTCTCTTGCCCGATTTCGACGACATGACGGCGGAACAGAAGGTGCAGGCACCTAAGATGGAGATGTCTGCCACCCAGCTCGACCTGGGTAGTTTCGATGGCAAGAAGAAGTTGAAGGGTGAGATTCGCATCACCAACAAGGGCAAGTCTACACTCGACATACGGAGCATGCAGATGTTTACGATGGGCTTGCAAGTGCAGCTCAAGAAGAGTAAGATAGAACCTGGAGAAACCGTGAAGATGAAGGTGACGGCAGTGGCTGCTGACTTGAAGAAGTCTCGTGCCAAGAATCCGCGTATCCTCATGATTACGAACGATCCGGACAATGCCAAGGTGACGGTGAAGGTGAAGGTACAATGAATAATGTACAATGAATAATTATTCATTATCAATTATCAATTATCAATAGGATTATCGTGCAGATAGAAATAGACAGCGGCAGTGGTTTTTGTTTTGGCGTGACCACTGCCATCAAGAAAGCAGAGGAAGAATTGGAGAAGGGCTGTACCTTGTATTGCCTTGGCGACATCGTGCACAATGGGATGGAGGTGGAGCGTTTGCATCATGCAGGTCTCATCACCATCGACCATGAGCAGATGAAGGAACTCCACGACGTAAAGGTCTTGTTGCGTGCCCATGGCGAGCCGCCAGAGACTTATGCCCTGGCCGAGCGAAATAACATCGAAATTATTGATGCCACTTGCCCTGTGGTGCTCCAACTGCAGAAGCGTATCAAAAAGCAGTATGTGAGCAATCCCGATGCCCAAATAGTTATCTTTGGCAAGAACGGACATGCCGAGGTGTTGGGCTTGGTAGGGCAGACTGAGAGCAAGGCGATTGTCGTGGAAAAATTTGACGATGTGAAGCATCTGGAGGAGACTGGTAAATTGGATTTCACCAAAGATATCTATCTCTACTCCCAGACCACGAAGAGCCTCGATGAGTTCCACCGCATCATCGAATATTGTCAGCAGCATATCGTGGAGGGTGCCACCTTCAAGAGCTTTGATACTATCTGCCGTCAGGTAGCCAACCGTATGCCTAACATCGCCAACTTTGCCAGCAAGCACGATGTCATCCTCTTTGTGAGTGGCAGGAAAAGCTCAAATGGCAAGGTACTCTTCAAGGAGTGCAAGAGTGTGAACCCCAGGAGTTACCAGATAGAGAGTGCCGACGAGATAGACAGGTCTTGGTTTGAGGGCGTGAATACCGTGGGCATCTGTGGGGCCACCAGTACACCGAAGTGGCTGATGGAAGAATGTAAGGAGAAAATAGAGCGATAAGTCGCCCCAATGGCTTTCTCGACTTTTTGTCTTGCGATGGCGCAGTATTGCCCCTTCGACGGCAAAAAAATGCTGTCGAAGGGGCAATGTTTTGCCGTAGTGATGCAAAAAACAGAATGTCGGGATATAGATTCTGTTATGTCTGGACATTCATTCTTGCAGAACTCTATGCGCTTTTTGGTTTTTTGATTACATACCTTACTTAGTGTATACTAACTCTTTGATAAATAATGAGTTCGGCGTAGTGTGGTGTGCTTGTTAGACCTCACACAAACCTCACTCAGACCACACTTGTACAACGGGTTGAACACCAGTTAGTTGTATGATAAAAGTGAGGTGTGTGGTGTATTTGCGTTTTTATTCAGCATACAGCTTCATCGTGTCTTTTTTATAAAATATTTGCATAGTTACTTAAAAAAACAGGTGATAAGTCTTCATCACGAGGACTCATCACCTTCAAAAAACAGTAATTAACTCAAAATTTATAATCTATATCATTACTACCTTGTCATCTAATTCCAATGCAAAGGTATAAAAAAACGAGATTTATGCAAATATCCAATCTCCCAATAGGCTTTTTCTTCGTTTAGAATGCCAGTATTTAAGGAATTTTTGCACTTCTGGCTCTCGTATCTTCGTTTCTTACTCGGTGGCAACCTTTTTATACAGATCCATCAGCCAAGCTTTTTGCTCAGGTATAGTCATGTGGCTATTGTCGAGCGTGATGGCATCATCTGCCTTGCGGAGTGGAGAGACTTCACGATGGGTGTCGATGTAGTCGCGTTCCTCCACGTTCTTCAGAATTTCGTCAAAGTTGCCTGGCATTCCCTTGACCTGCAACTCGTCGTAACGGCGCTGTGCTCTCACTTGAGAGTCGGCAGTGACGAAAATCTTGAGTTCGGCATTAGGGAATACGGTAGTACCGATGTCACGACCGTCCATCACCACGCCTTTGTCCTCGCCCATCTTTTGCTGTTGGGCAACCAAAGCCGCACGTACGAAAGGTACGGCAGCGATGGGGCTAACATGACTTGAAACCTCCAAGGTGCGGATTTCCTTTTCTACTAATTCCTCATTGAGATAGCAGTCGGGGCGCCCTGTCTCCTTATTAAACTTGAAGGAGATGTGGATCCCAGGCATCTCTTTCTCCAATTCATCCATCTTCACCTTGCCCTCTTCGTCGAAAAGGTTGTGGCGCAAGGCATAGAGGGTGACAGAACGATACATTGCCCCTGTGTCTACATATACATAACCTATCTCTTTGGCAAGGTCTTTTGCCATGGTGCTTTTCCCGCATGATGAGTAACCATCAATAGCTATTGTAATCTTTTTCATTTTTTTTCTATATGGTTCTTGTCTGATGTTTATTCTATAGTCGGTAACTTACGTTGAGCAACAGGCTACAGCTGCTTACGTGATATTTGCCGTAGGCGATGTTGAGGCTGAAACGCTCCAGGTTGATACCGCCTCCGAACGACCAGCCCGCTCCATGGCTACTCTCTTCATCCTCGCTACTTACGATGGTCATCTCGTTGGCACGGCGAGCATTGTAGCCAGCACCTAACCAGATGCTTTCACCCAACAAGAGGTCTGCGCCTATTACCAGGTGGTTCTTCAGACCGCTCTCCCAGTGGTTCAGGTTGACTAGGGTGGCGGACAGTCTGAATGGGGTGTTCGTAAAACGTTTGCTGGCACCTACCTGTAGGTCTATCGGCATCTTTTCATATTCCTCGTCGTAAGCCTTCAGTTGTCCGCCGAGGTTCTTGGCCACGGCAGAGAGCGACCATTCGTGGTCAGGGTCATAGTAGTTGATACCTAGGTCCACCCCCATGGCAATGGAGTTGTAGTCGCCGATGTAAGAGGTGATGAACTTGGCGGAAATTCCTCCCACGATTCTTTTGCTGAGCATATAGGAAAAGTGACCGGCTACGGCGATGTCCTTAGCAGAAAACTCGCCTGTCTGTATGTTGTTCTCGTCCGTCTGCTTCATCTTGCCATAGTCTACGTATTGTGCCGATACCGCCCACGATGCTTTCTCCTTGACAGTGCGGTTGAAAGAAACCGAAGCCATGTTTACTCCCGACATATAACTCATATAGTTGAGGTTGATGGTCTTGTCGGTTACCGAAGCCAAGAGGGCTGGATTGTGCCAGACGAGGGCTTCATCATCTTCTACCAAGGTGATGTTGTCACCGCCCAGTGCCGCAGCATGTGCGCTCTGAGGCAGACGCAGGAAATTGTATCCCGTTTGACTCTCTTGTGCATTGATGTTTGCCGCAAAAAGCGTCAATAATATGGAAAAAGCAAGTTTTTTCATTTAATTTCTCAAAATCTTTGGCAAAGATACTGCTTTTTTCAAGAATAAGAAGTAAATTTGCAATGTTTTCGTAGAAATAACGGAATAATAGGTGAAATATTGCAGTATTTAGTCTGCGTACAGACGAACTTTATGGCAAAACTAAGATAAAACGCTATCGTGGAAATAAAGAAATCAAATAGTGCCCAACTGGAAGACAAGCGGCTAACTTTCTTCCTGCTAGGCTTGCTCATCGCCTTCTCCTTGCTCTTCGTAGGATTACAGTATCAGCGAGGGGAGATAGGGGAGGATGGCTTGGCTGAGAACTTTGAAGACCTCTCGCAAGACCTGGAGATGTCTACGCCGCCCGACCAAAAGGATATGGTATCTGCCGAGGCGATGTCTAAAGCACCTGCCTCTCAAGCTATCACACAGGAAGTAAAGGCTACCGAACAGCAACAGGTAGAAAAAGCTCCGCAAAAGATAAGTACCACTACCAGCGAACTGGTTATCGGTGATGGTACAGGGGCAGTGGATGGGGCGGACATTAAGGAAGCAGCCCCTGAGACGACACTGCCTAATCCCGATGTCCAAACGGAAGAACCCATCCAGTTTACGGTAGTGCAGAAGATACCCGAGTTCCCCGGTGGCTGGTCGGCTTTCATGCAGTGGCTCACCAAGAATCTGAAGTATCCTGCCCAGGCCCAGAAAAACAAGGTGCAAGGCACGGTGGTGGTGAGCTTTATCGTCAACAAGGATGGTAGCATCGCCAATATCAAGGTGAGTACATCGGTAGCCCCGATTCTAGATAATGAGGCCCTCCGTGTCATGAAGATGATGCCGAAATGGAAGCCGGGCATGGACCGCAACAAGGTGTGTCGCACTATGATAGCAGTGCCGGTGGTGTTCCAACTTTAGAAGATTGAATCATACATTATTTAATATAAGACATAGATTATGAAGACAGCTGATGAAATACTGGATATGGTAAATGAGTTTTTGGCAAACTTGCCTTACAATCGCAAACCCTATAGCCTTTATGAGCCGGTAAAGTATGTACTCTCCATGGGAGGCAAGCGCATTCGCCCTGTATTGATGTTGTTAGGTTACAATCTCTTCCAAGAGGATTCCGAGAAGATACTGATGAATGCCATCGCTCTGGAGACTTACCATAACTACACCCTCCTGCACGATGACCTGATGGATAATGCCGATCTTCGCCGTGGGCATGAAACGGTACACAAGAAGTGGGATGCCAATACGGCTATCCTCTCTGGCGACAGCATGCTGGTACTGGCCTATGAGCGTATGGCTCAGTGCGATGACAAACATCTGGGCAAGGTGCTCAAACTTTTTACCACTACAGCCCTTGAAATAGGCGAGGGGCAGCAGTACGACATGGAGTTTGAAACTCGCAACGACGTGAAGGAAGAGGAATACATTGAGATGATTCGCTTGAAGACCAGCGTACTCTTGGCTTGTGCCTTGAAGATAGGTGCCATTCTTGCCGATGCCTCCGATGAGGATGCAGACAACCTCTATAAGTTTGGCGAACAGATAGGTTTGGCGTTCCAGTTGCAGGACGACTATCTCGACGTCTATGGCGATACCAAGGTATTTGGCAAGGAAATCGGTGGCGACATCACGTCTAACAAGAAAACCTTTATGCTCATCAATGCCTTCGGGCATGCGAATGCCGAACAGCGTGCGGAGTTGCAGAAATGGGTAGATGCAAAGGAGTTTGACCGTAAGGAGAAGGTAGCGGCAGTTACCCGTCTCTACAATGAGATAGGTATCGACCAACTTGCTTTGGATAAAATTGCATACTACTTTGAGCAGAGCAAGAAGTATCTCGATGCAGTCAGCGTGAGTGCCGGGCGCAAGGAGGAACTGCTGAAATATGCTCAGAAAATGATGAAGCGCCAGTACTAAGTAAATATGTACAAAGAATAATACCGAATGATGATAGATACGCATACGCACCTCGATGCCGAGGAATTTGAAGAGGATAGGCCAGAGGTATTCGCCCGTGCCAAGGCGGCAGGGATAGAAAAAGTATTCTTGCCCGCCATCGACCTGAAGACAACGCAGGCTGTCTTGGCGTTGAGTAAGGAGTATCCAGGCTATGCCTACCCGATGATAGGACTTCATCCAGAGGAGGTGAAGGAGGACTGGAAGGAACAGTTGGCTGAGATTCGCAAGATTCTGGAGGAGCATTTTGTGCAGAATTTGTGCAAGGGCGAAAAACAAGGCTCTCAGAGAGTTTCCGATTTCATAGCCATCGGTGAGGTTGGCCTTGACTATTATTGGAGCCGTGAGTTTGAACACGAACAGTTGGAGGTGTTCGAGGAACAGGTGAAGTGGTCGGTAGAGATGCAACTCCCATTAATGATACACTGCCGCAAAGGGCAGAACGAGATGGTGCATCTCTTGCGCAAGTATGAAAAAGACTTGCCTGGAGGCGTGTTTCATTGCTTTACCGGCAACCAAAAGGAGGCAGAAGAACTCCTCTCGTTTGATAATTTCGTGCTCGGTGTAGGAGGTGTGTCTACCTTCAAGAGCAGTCATCTCAGAGAAGACCTCCCCGCCGTTGTTCCGATAAATCGCATCGTCTTGGAGACCGACAGCCCCTATATGGCCCCAGTACCATATAGAGGCAAACGTAACGAGAGTGCTTTCGTGGTAGAGGTATGCAAGACATTGGCTAAGGCATATGGCGTTTCGGAAGAAGCGTTTGCCGAACAAACCAATCAAAATGTAGAAAGAATATTTGGAGTGTAGAATGAATCTTGCAAAACTTCGAACGAACAAGTCTTTTTTCTGATAGGATAATCAGTGTAGTCTGTGGGCAAATGCTAAATCTGCGTAATCAGCGAAATCTGCGAGAGACAGACTCAACTCCTTAAAGAAATTTAAAAAACAGCGAAAGATTAGGTTATTCCGCAGAAAAGTGATACTTTTGCATTCCGAATCGCACTAGGCAACGATGACTAGGCAATGAACATTTCTTCGGAATCAGAAGGAAAGGTGCTCGAGTGGTTGAAGAGGCACGCCTGGAAAGCGTGTA
>CAVDKC010000069.1:0-13453 GCA_963609615.1 Oribacterium sp. | reverse complement strand
CGAACCAGGAATGACAGGACCAGAATCTGTAGTGTTACCATTACACCATATCCCAATATAGCAATCATGAAACTCCGTTTTCATAAATGCGGTTGCAAAGGTACGAGTTTTTTTTCTAACCACCAAATTTTTTGGCCACTTTTTAGTGATACATCCCTTTTTTCCTCTAAAAAAACTCAAATTTTAGCTTTTTTGAGCGATATTTCGTGTATTTGCCGTATCTTTGCATAGAATTTTTATAGATTCACATCAAGACAATAATAATTAGAACATAACAAGAAGTAAATGAACACAGTGAAACAACTCGTAGAGACCATCAAGGAAGGTATACAAGAAAAGAAAGGCCAAGACATCGTCATCGCTGACCTGACAGGCATAGACGGTTCCATCGCCAAATATTTCATCATCTGCCAAGGCGGTTCACCTACCCAGGTAGAGGCGATAGCCGAGTCTATTGGTGACCTTTGCCGCAAGAACCTGGGCGAAAAACCAGTCAACGTGGCAGGCCTCGGCAACGACCAGTGGGTGGCAATGGACTTCGTAGACGTACTGGTACACATATTCCAGCCAGAGACACGCGCCTACTATGACCTGGAGCACCTTTGGGCAGATGCCAAGCTCACCCAGATACCCAATCTGGACTAGACGATTTTAGGGTGAGAATATCTAACATATACATATAAATAAGGTATAAGACATGGAACAATCAAACAACTTCAATGGCCTGGGCGACGGTAAAGGTCCTAAGATGCCTAGGTTTAATATGAACTGGCTCTATACCATCATCCTGGTCGCCCTCATCGCCCTCTTTTTCAGTGGCGGTGGAGAAGCCCTCGGTGGCAATGCCACCAAAGAAGCCACCTATACAGAATTCAAGCAGTATGTAGACAAGGGGTATGTACTGAGCGTAGTGGCCAGCAAGCCCGAGAGTGCTCTGAAGATATACATCAACCCCAAATACACTCGTGAAGTATACAAGACAAGTGCCCAGAACGTAGGCAAAGCCCCATACGTAAAAGTACAGTTTGGCTCCGTTGACGAAGTAGACCGCTATGTCAACGAGATGGTAAAAGAGGGCAAGATTCGCTCTTTCAGCTATGACAACGAGAAGGAAAGCGGCATCATCAACCTGCTTATCAACATAGCCCCTATCCTTTTCTTCTTCCTCTTCATCTACTGGATGTCGGGCAAGATGGGAAGCGGCATGACAGGCATGGGCGGCGGTCTCTTCTCTGTAGGCAAGAGCAAGGCCCGGATGTACGAGAAGGGTAATACCATCGGCATCACCTTCAAGGACGTAGCAGGCCAGGAAGGAGCCAAGCAGGAAGTACAGGAAATAGTGGAATTTCTCAAAAATCCCCAGAAATACACAGACCTCGGCGGCAAGATACCTAAGGGTGCGCTGCTCGTAGGCCCTCCAGGAACAGGCAAGACCCTCTTGGCAAAGGCCGTGGCAGGCGAGGCAGAAGTACCATTCTTCTCCATGAGTGGCTCCGACTTCGTGGAAATGTTTGTCGGTGTGGGAGCATCTCGTGTGCGCGACCTCTTCCGCCAGGCTAAGGAGAAGGCACCTTGCATCATCTTCATCGACGAGATAGATGCTGTGGGACGTGCCCGCAGCAAGAACCCCTCCATGGGTGGAAACGATGAGCGAGAAAATACCCTGAACGCCCTCCTTACCGAGATGGATGGATTTGGCACCAATAGCGGTGTCATCATCCTGGCAGCCACCAACCGTGTAGACATGCTCGACAGTGCCCTGCTCCGTGCAGGCCGTTTCGACCGCGAAATACATGTAGACTTGCCCGGCCTGAACGAGCGCAAGGCCATCTTCCTCGTTCACCTCAAGCCTATCAAAGTAGACGACACCGTAGACGTAGACCTCTTGGCTCGCCAAACACCAGGCTTCTCTGGAGCAGATATTGCCAACGTATGTAACGAGGCCGCCCTCATTGCCGCACGCCACGACAAGAAGGCTGTATGCAAGCAAGACTTCCTCGACGCCGTAGACCGCATCGTAGGCGGCCTGGAGAAAAAGACTAAAGTGATGACCGCCGACGAAAAGCGAAGCATCGCCTTGCACGAGGCTGGCCACGCCACCATATCATGGTTCTGCCAGTATGCCAATCCTCTCATCAAGGTTACCATCGTACCTCGCGGCCAAGCTCTCGGTGCAGCATGGTATCTACCAGAAGAGCGACAGATTACCACCAAGGAGCAGATGCTCGACGAGATGTGCTCGCTGATGGGTGGCCGGGCCGCAGAAGAACTCTTTACAGGCCACATCTCTTCTGGAGCGATGAACGACCTGGAGCGTGCCACCAAGAGTGCCTATGGCATGGTGGCATATCTGGGTATGAGCAAGACACTGCCCAACATCTGCTATTACAACCAGAACGAGTACTCCTTCCAGCGTCCATACTCAGAGACCACAGCCAGAGAGATAGACCAAGAGGTACTCAAGATGGTAAACGAGCAGTACACGCGTGCCAAGAACATCCTGATGGAGCACAAGGAAGGCCACAATGCCCTCGCCGAACTGCTCATCCAGAAGGAGGTAATCATGGCAGAGGATGTAGAGCACATCTTCGGAAAGCGACCCTGGATGAGCCGCTCGCAGGAAATCATGGAAGACGAGCAGCCTAAGATAGACGACAATGCCGTCAAAGAGATTCCTGAGGTACAAGCTGCCATCCAAGAACATGAGGCTAACGTGCAAAAAGAGGAGGAGGAAGAAAACAATAACGAAAAATAAGCAAGAAACATGACAGACAAGCAAAATAATCTGATAGTAAGAACCGTTACAGGCGTACTCTTCGTAGTCTGCATGGTATCTTGTTTTCTACACCCTTGGGGTATGGTAGGCCTCTTTGCTCTCATCACGGGTCTGAGCATCTGGGAATACTGCGGACTGGTAAACCTGAAAGAGGATGTCTCGGTGAATCACTTCATCGCCACAGTGGCTGGCGTGTACTTTTTCCTGGCAGTAGCAGGATTCCGCACAGGGGTGGCCACCAACTTCGTGGTATTCGTGCCTTACCTGCTCACGATAGTCTACCTGTTTATCAGCGAGCTATATACAGGCAATAGGGATGCCATCAACGACTGGGCCTACACCATGCTCTCACAGATGTACATCGCCTTGCCTTTCTCGATGATCAATGTGCTGGCTTTCGAATATTCCGCCTTCGACGGGCAGATACACTTCGACTCGCTTCTGCCGCTAAGCATCTTTATCTTCCTGTGGACTAACGACACTGGGGCTTATTGCAGCGGTTCGCTCTTCGGCAAGCACAAGCTATTTCCCCGTGTTAGCCCTGGCAAGAGTTGGGAGGGGAGCATCGGCGGAGGTATATTCGTCATCATAGCTGCCCTTATCATCGGCTATATCGCCAACGACGGCGAGGCTCACCGACTTAGCATAGCAGGATGGGTAGGGCTCGGACTGGTGGTAGTATTCTTCGGTACCTGGGGCGACTTGGTAGAAAGCCTCTTCAAGCGCACCCTCGGTGTAAAAGACAGCGGCAACCTGTTACCTGGGCACGGAGGCATGCTCGACCGCTTCGACTCCTCGCTCATGGCTATACCGGCAGCCGTAATTTACCTCTACACCCTACAACTCTTCGGATAAATACATACGAATATAAAAAGGATGATAGTTCTTCTCCGCTACAGCAGGAAGCTATCATCCTTTTTATATCCGTGCATCACACACAAAAATTAACACAAGACATGACAAATACCAACGTACTATCAAAAGACAAAGACCCGATGGGTGCAGCCATTCTCGACTACCAGACATCGGGAAGGGCAGGACGCCTGCGTGTACTCTCCTCCATGTTCGAGGAAGACGAGATGCCCGTAAAACATCTCTTCCGTACCTACCAAGACATGCCGATGCTGGAACAGAAGGCACTCGACTTGGCCCAAGGCCGGGTGCTGGATGTGGGAGCTGGAGCAGGATGCCATGCTCTCGCCCTGCAAGAGAAAGGGCTGAGCGTAAAGGCCATCGACATCTCGCCATTGAGCTGCGAAGCGATGAAACTGAGAGGTGTGAAAGACGTGGAGTGCATCAATCTCTTCGATGCACACTTGAGCGATGGGGCGAGCCTTCATGGAGCCGCCGATGTCAACAGCGGTTTCGATACCATCCTGCTCTTGATGAACGGCACAGGTATCGCAGGCAAGATAGCCCGTCTCCCTACCTTTTTCAAGCGCCTGAAGGCATTGGTAAATCCCGGTGGGCAGATACTCATCGACTCCTCCGACCTCAAGTACATCTACGAGAACGAGGACGGGAGTCTAGACATCAATCTGACTGGTGCTTACTACGGCGAGGTGGACTACCAGATGGCTTACAAGCAGGTAAAGGGCGACACCTTCGACTGGCTCTATGTAGACTACCTGCTTCTGAAAGCCATTGCCGCAGCTTGCGGCTTGCATTGCCAGCTCGTGGCGGAAGGCGACCACTACGACTACTTGGCACGCATCATTCTACCGTAGAGATGGTAACATCAGAGAAGCCGTTCATGTAGTCGAGTATCTTGAGGGTATGGAAGCCACGCTTAGCCTTCACCTCGATGTTAGCCTCCAGGAATTCCTCCTTGGAGGTGCGGCGGTCTTTCAGTTCGTATGCATGCACCTCCATACCATCCTGCCTGATTTTGCGGATGAGTTGCTTCACACTGTCGCGCGAAGGGGCTGAGAAGGTCAAATTGATGGTGGTATTGCCGAGCTGCGGGATGAAATAATTAAGCACTTCCAAGCCCAGCAATACCATCACGGTAGTAATAATGGCCGCTACAAACATCCCTGTGCCGCAAGCCAAGCCTATAGCCGCCGTCACCCAGAGGCCGGCCGCCGTAGTCAATCCCCTGACCACGTTTTTCTGAAAGATGATGGTACCGGCACCCAGGAATCCGATGCCCGACACCACCTGCGCCGCCACTCTCGAGGAATCTTTCAGTTCGAATCCGAATCCGTACTGCGAGACGACACAGAAGAGGGCACTTCCCAAAGCCACGAGGAAGTGGGTGCGAAAGCCAGCCTCCTTGGCTCGATACTCCCGCTCGATGCCTATTGCTCCGCCCAAGACGAGGGCCAGCGAAAGGCGAATGGTCAGTTCTGTATAAGTTGCATCCATATATTTTCAGGCATTAAGGGGTTATGGGAGGGGTAAGGAGAAAGGCTCATGTCTTGGCTTCCCCTATCCTCGCTTCTCCGAATCTGTGTGCAAATATACAACTTTTCCTGGAAAAGCAAAAAACTTGGCTCCCCTTTTGTGAAAAAAAGAACAATAAAAGAGGAATAAGAGAAGAAAAAGAAGAAAGAAGAAAAGGGGGAATGCCGCAGGACATCTGTTTGGCCCCTCTGGCATCCCCCCATGGATTGGATGATTTATATAATCGCCTGTCTCGCGACAGAAAGACTATCTGCGTCTGTTTTATTCTACCGCTACCTTGCGGGTAGAACCGTCGCTCATGCGAACGATATTGATACCCTTCTGAGGTGCAGAGATACGCTTGCCGTCGAGCGTGAAACGGGCTACCTCATGAAGTTCTACACTGTTCCACTTATTGGCAGCGATACCTGTTACAGTATTCTTCTCGCAGCCTACATTGTCTACACATACGTAGGTGGATGTGTTGAGATAACCCCAGCTCTGGTCGGAGCCGTCGAAACTGATGCTCAAAGATACTACCTTGCCCAGGGAAGAGAGGTCTACCCATGTCCAGTCGGTAAGGAGCGTCCAGTCGGATTCCTTGTCAGAACGGTAGTCGGCGAGATAGTAGTCTACCGAAGCCGTAGTGTTGTCGGCCTTGGTACCCGTAAAGGTAACCTTAAACCAAGAACCCTTCTCAAACTTGGCTGCATATCCGTTGCCGTTCTTTACGCAGTCTACTACCCATGCCGAGTTAGTGATGTCCATGCCCTTGATTACTTTGCCCTCTGGTGCATCGCTTACCTTGATAACCTCCATAGGAAGGTTTGGCAGACTATTGCCATAGAGTACGCCATAGGTGGCAGAATTGGCGGCACCGTGACCTACGCACGAGTTCCACTGGTCGGTGGAATAGTCGGCAAAGGTGGTGGCAGTCATCGTGCTGTAGGCACAGCCCATCCACGAGCCATAGGTGGGATTATAGGAATTGACAAACTCATAGCCTCCGCTCTTGAACGAGCCTACCCACTCTGGTCCGTAGCTACCGGCTACCTCTTCTGCGTTGTCGGCAGGCCCCGTCCAATAGCTGTCAGCCTCGAGGTTCAGGTCTTCGAATGTAGCCACAGTGTTATCTTCGGCACCAGTCTGTGCCATGCCTGCTGCCGGTACGCTCAGCAAGGTAGCCGCAAATGCTACCGTAAGGGATAATGTGTAAATCTTTTTCATACTTTTCTTTTTTTTGGGTTTATATATTTACGTTTATATCATGTTCTTTTGTCAAGCGAAGATAAGGAGAGAGAGATTACCGTTACTCCACCAGTATCTTCTTGCCGTTCTTGATGTAAATGCCCTTCTGCGGCACAGCTACACGGCGCCCCGTAAGGTCGTAATAGCTATCGTCTTTGGCAGCAAAGCTGCTGGGGGTCTTGACTATGGAGATGCCTGTGGGTATGCGGGGCGTAATGATGATGGGGTTGTCGTCATAGCCATCCACCAGATGAAGGTCTTGGAAGCCAGACACCTCGGTAGATGTCTCACCCAGCCATCCGCAATACTGGAAGATGCCACACATTACTTTCACATAATTGATTTCCTCCAAGTCTACATGGTTGCCGTTCTCGTCTACAGCCCAGTCGATGTCGAATGTGGAATAGTCGTCCTTGTTAAGCGATGCATCCACATAGCCATACGCATCCTTGGCGTAGCGGTACTGCACCCAATAGTGGCTGGAGCCTGTAACATAGTCTACGGCATTGTTGGGCAACTTGCCGCCCCTGAACGTCATCGTTTCGCCTTCTTCCCACAGGGGCCAGTAAGACTGGGCATGGGCCGAATTCTTCATGTGATAGCCCGTAGAGTCGCGCCGTTCACCGTTCTTGCCGGTCCATGTAGCCTCCCACTTGATGTATTCGTCGTAGGTAGAGAAATTCTGCTGGTGTTCTCCCGTTTCTGCCGTAGGCTTATGGTAAGTGATGGAGAAGTCGTGAATCTCGGAAGTGTAATACTCCGAGCCTGCCAACTCGTACCATTTGCAGGTCTCTACATCGTCTCCTACACCTACATACACGATGCCCGGCTCGAAAGAGCCGCCAATGGTTTGCTTCCCATATACGGGGTCGGAGGAGGCATAGAATCCGTTACCCGTAATACGCAGGTCGGAGCCACGCCTGTTAGGTACGGGATGGTCGAACTTCACGGTGATATAGCCGCCGTATGTACCCAGATGGACGAGTCCTTTTCCTGAGTTCAGGCTCTCGGCAGCCTTCTGGCATATCTCCTGAGGGGTAGTACCTTGCTGTGCCTGTGGCAATACGTTGACAAACTGCCCCGGTGCTGGATGCAGCTGCACTACCTCGATAGTCTGAGTCTGTGCATAAGATGCAGCAGATGCCAGCCCTAGCCCAATACTGGCAATGATTTTCTTCTTCATATCCGTTTCTCCTTATTCGTAAACCTGTATCGCCAAGATGTGGCCAGGATTGATATATACCTCTTGCGGCTCAAACAATAGGGTTCCATCCGGACGATACCCATACAGTTCGCCAGCCGAGGCATAGCTCCCCGCGTCGGTAAAATATACATTGCCCGTATAGGGCGATACGTAGAGCCCGTAAGGCGATGTAAGCTGCTTGACCTTATCGGTGATGGCAGCGCAGTAGATGCCGTCGGCTACTTGCAGGGTGGCAGGATCGATGGTCTTGATATAATATTTATATTCGCCTGTATCGTATGAGAATGCCGAGCCTACGGTATAGAACTTTTCGCCGTCGGTGGTATTGTAAGTGCAGGGGAAATCGAAGGTAGTAACCTTGTCTGTCTTGCAGTCTATGATTACCGTCTTAGGGCTTATGCCATAATAATCGCCACAAGAGTTGATGCAGAGGTACTGCCCTGCCTGCGAAATCTCGCCATAGAGGTTGATGGCACCCGTCTCGACAGTCTTGACGGAAGTCATCGTCTCGGCATCCACCACCTGCACGGTAGTTTCGTACTCATGCTGTTCGGAGAAGCCATAGCCACCCGTGTTAGCAATGTACAGTTTGCCGTCGTAGAGGCGCACGCCTTCCGGTTCCCAGCCTACTTCGCATGTAGCCACCACCTGCTTGGTGGTTACGTCTATCTTGGCCACATATCCCTTGGTAAACGTCTGGTTACCGCACTTATGGGCGTACGATGTGATGTAGAGATACTTGCCGTCGGTACACATGCGGCGGTTGTTAGGCACATTCTCCGTAGCTCCGCAAGCCGTTCCGTCGGGATGGATATACTGTATGATGTTAGACCAGTTTACGGCGATGGCTATCAGCGTATCGTTTACTTGGATAATGTCGTTGGGCGTATCGCCCAGCTTGGTGCCGTTTATCTGTCTGAACCACTTGTTGGTGAGTTGGCCCTTCACCCCATCATAGTAAGAGAGCTGGCCGTTGTCCGACTGCCAGTTGCCCTCGTTACAGACTATCAGGTTCTCGCCCAAGTGCACCGGGTCGATAATTACCGGTGTATTGACATCATCATTGCCGGCAGTACAAGCCGCCAGAGCCAGCACTAGTAAGGCTCCCCACAGGAGCGAGTGCCGGGAGCTCTTCCCCGCCCCGGCCTTCATCTTATACATCTTACTCGTTTTCATCTTCATCTGTTTATCATTGTTGTCATTTTTTATCATCTATAACTGGCATTTCAGCGTTACGGCCCATCTTCTGCCCGGCATGGGCCACCGCTGAATCATCTCGTACCGCTCATCGAAAAGGTCTTGACATTCTGCCTCTACCGTATAGTGGTGCAGGAAGCGACAGCCCACTTTCAGGTCTGTGCAGTGGTATGCAGGGAGAGGGTCTTCGATGTCATTCTCTGCCGTCCAATATCGCTTGTCTACAAACATGTGGCTTACCGAAGCCGTCCATCCCTTATACCCTAAGGTATAGATAGCCGTCATCGACCACCGGGGCGAATAAGCTACGTAGTCGTTATACGCCTTCTCCTTCGGACTGGTGCGGTTGCGGTCGTCCTGGCAGGTGGCGGTGAGCAGCAGCGAATGTTGGCGGTAACGGGCATTCACGCTCACATCTACCCCCATGCAGCGGGTATAGCCATAATTGAGCATCGTCCACTGGTAGGAGCCTTTCAGCGGAAGGCATACGATACGGTCTTCCACCCTATTGTAATAGCAGTCGGCCTGCACGTTTACCCCCCATCCATTGCTTGCTGCGCCATGGCCGGTGCCAGCCTTGCCGGCTATACGGCAGGTTACGCCTACATCCAGCTGCCTGGTGTACTCGGGCTTCAGATGGCGGTTGCCCACCATCGTATAATACAGGTCGTTGAGTGTAGGAGCCCTGAACACCGACTTGTAAAAGGTGCGCAGCATCCATCTCCCCAGGGCATACGATACCAGGGCATTCCAGGTAGCCTTGCAGAGAGGCTTCGCCTGGCCCTGTGTATGGTCGGATATGGCTGTATAGAGTGCGCTCACGCTCGCCTTCAATGCGCCGTGCTGATAAAACCCCGAGAGTGAAGTCTTGCTGTCTAACCGGTACACATAGTGGAAATTCTTCACATCGCAGGTAAGGTTGCTCCAGCGGAAGTCGGTCGAGGCAGAGAGGCCGAAGCCGTTCAGATGGCAGGCTAAAGCCAATGCCCCATACAGGTCTTGCTGGTGGTAGCGATTGTTGGCATGCACCGAGATATTCTCAGGATAATCTGAGCGGTAGTGCAGATGGTCGTTGGCATACTTTGCGATGGCCCTGAGGTGGATGGCACGCAGAGATGTACGGTACGACAACTGGGAGAAGAAGTTACGGTCCCACTCCCTGCCTACATCAGTATACGTATCCGAAAGCCGCCGCACGATGCCCCCTGGCAATCCTCTGCGAGAATTGAAGTAATAGGTATGCCACTGCAAGCCCTTATAGAAGGCACAGCCCTCGATGCGAAACATCGTGATGTCGGAGTTGCGCCTGGTGCCTGTGGTATCTTCATACTCCGTATGGTAAGCAAAGGGATAGTTGCCCTTGCTATGGGTAAGCGCAGCATCGACAAATGCCCAGTTGCGGTAACTGTAGGTAGCCGCCACCTTGCGGGTGCCAAACGAACCTGCCTGGCAGGATGCCTGCAGCGATGTACTGTCGGGGCGATGCGTCTTGAGGTATACCGTAGAGGCTGAGGCATACTCGGAGGCAGTCATCAGCATCTCGGTCTTGTTGGCATTGAAGAGCGATACCGATTCGAGGGTGGCAAGCGAATACTTGCCCAGGTCTACGGTACCGTTCTGCGCATTGGTGATGCGCACCCCGTCTAGATAGACGCCTACATGCTGCGAACCGAGCGAGCGCACGTTGACGGTCTTCTGGCCTCCCAGTCCGCCGTAGTCTTTGATCTGCACCCCAGCCATATACTTCAGCGCATCCGCCACATTATCAGAGGGCAGATTCTGCAATTGCCGATAGCCGATGGATTGATGCGGGGTAAGCTCTTGCATCGCCTGTACCACCACCTCGCCGAGCGCATGGATAGAGTCGGTCTTCAGCCGGTGCCCTGCCGGCCTGTCTGTATGCTCTGCCGAGGGCCTGCGCTGCGATGCTGTCTGGGCATACGCCGCCCCGTTCGCCATCCCGCACAGTACTGCGCACAATAGCAATCTACTTATTCTTCCCGAATATCCCACAATATAATCCCTTATACATTATATATATGTGTGTATGTATGTTGCTCCGCCGCGAGCCCATCCCACGGGGCTGGACAGAATCATCCCTCTCCATCACGCCAGGATGGCAGAGACGGCAACGGCAGGTCTTCTGACTTGCGCCCTTCATTACACTCCTCATGCCCCTAGGGGGTACAGGAATGCCAAAAACTCATGGCAAGCGGTCTTCCCGAAAAAATGTCAGTGACCATCGTGCTTGCCGCAACAAGACGCTTACAGCAGCGGGACTGTCCGGGCTTCTCACCCGATTCCCTTTTAATCGCTACGCACAGTAATCGCCCCCCAGGAAGTCTACCCCGAGACGAAGGGAGGGGATGCTCGCACCTATGGCGGCACGATGTGGCAGCAAACCAATTGCGGGTGCAAAGGTACTACAAAAAAACGAATTATCAGACAACTTCATGCCGATTTTATTTGGCAGTCTGCGTTTTTCTTCCTAAATTTGCACAGAAATCACAATTACACATTACTAATATATATCTATGGCAACAGCAGACGACAAGAAGATTATCTTCTCTATGGTGGGAGTATCCAAGATTATCCCACAAAACCAGAAACAGATTCTGAAGAACATCTACCTATCGTTCTTCTACGGAGCAAAAATCGGCATCATCGGTCTGAACGGTGCGGGTAAGTCTACCCTGATGAAAATCATCGCCGGGCTGGAGCAGCCCACACAGGGCGAGGTGGTATGGAGCCCGGGCTACTCTGTGGGCTACTTGCCTCAAGACCCGCCTCTCGACGAGCAGAAGACCGTGAAGGAGAACGTGATGGAGGGTGTGCAGAAAGTGTACGACGCCCTCGCCGAGTACGAGGACATCAATAATAAGTTTGGCCTGGAGGAGTACTACGGCGACCCCGACAAGATGGACAAGCTGATGCAGCGACAGGCCGAGGTGCAAGACATCATCGATGCCACCGATGCCTGGAACATCGACTCTAAGCTGGAGCGTGCGATGGATGCCCTGCACTGCCCCCCGGCCGACTGGCCTGTGGCCAACCTCTCGGGTGGTGAGCGCCGCCGTGTGGCCCTGTGCCGCCTGCTGCTGCAGAAGCCCGACGTGCTGCTGCTCGACGAGCCTACCAACCACCTGGATGCCGAGAGCATCGACTGGCTGGAGCAGCACCTGCAGCAGTATGAGGGAACGGTTATCGCCGTTACCCACGACCGCTACTTCCTCGACGACGTGAGCGAGTGGATACTGGAGCTAGACCGTGGCGAGGGTATCCCATGGAAGGGCAACTACTCTTCCTGGCTCGACCAGAAGACCAAGCGCATGATACAGGAGGAGAAGTCTGCCTCCAAGCGCCGCAAGACGCTCGAGAGGGAGCTGGAATGGGTGCGCATGGCGCCCAAGGCACGCCAGGCCAAGGGCAAGGCGCGTCTTAACAGCTACGAGCAGATGCTTAACCAGGAGCAGAAGGAGCGCGAGGAGAAGCTGGAGATATTCATCCCTAACGGCCCGCGCCTGGGCAACAAGGTGATAGAGGCGCAGCACGTGCAGAAGGCGTTCGGCGAGAAGGTGCTCTTCAGCGACCTCAACTTTATGCTTCCGCCTAACGGTATCGTGGGCGTTATCGGCCCCAACGGTGCCGGCAAGACTACCCTCTTCCGCCTCATCATGGGGCTGGAGCAGGCCGACGGCGGCACCTTCGAGGTGGGCGAAACCGTGAAGCTGGCCTATGTAGACCAGCAGCACAAGGACATCGACCCGCAGAAGACCGTCTACGAGGTAATATCGCAGGGCAACGAGACTCTGCGCTTGGGCGGCAGGGATGTAAACGCCCGTGCCTACATCTCGCGCTTCAACTTCTCGGGCACCGACCAGAGCAAGCTCTGCAGCGTACTCTCGGGCGGTGAGCGCAACCGCCTGCAGCTGGCCCTTGCGCTGAAGCAGGAGGGCAACGTGCTGCTGCTCGACGAGCCTACCAATGATATCGACGTTAACACGCTCCGTGCCCTGGAGGAGGGTCTGGAGGCATTTGCGGGCTGTGCGGTGGTTATCAGCCACGACCGCTGGTTCCTAGACCGCATCTGTACCCACATCCTTGCCTTTGAGGGTGGTGGCGAGGTGTTCTTCTTCGAGGGCAGCTATTCGGAATACGAGATTAACAAGGCCCGCCGTCTGGGCGATACCGAGATCAAGAAGGGACGCTATCGCAAGCTGATGGAGGAGTAAGACTTTTTTTTAAGGTAAAGGGTAAAAGGAGGGGGTAAGCTCAGCGATGAGTTTACTCCTTTCTAATTCCCTGAGCCATGTTTCGTTTCATGGTTTGCGCAGCTTCTATAGAGGCAGTCGGCGACTTCTTCCAACTTGCGGAGCATTCTCTCCGTACTTTCCTTGTGAAATTGATTTAAATATATCATATCCCAAGATTTCCATATACACATGCGTATTCTACGCCTTAACCACTCATCTGTTTCAAGCAAGAGACGTTTCATATTGGCAAGGTGAAATAGTCATAAATCTTTGAATCACCAAATACAAAAAAGCCTCAGAAATCTTTCGAAATCTGAGGCTCATTTTTTGAAAGAAGGCGGCTACCTACTCTCCCGCATTGCATTGCAGTACCATCGGCGCAAGTGGGCT
>CAVDKC010000068.1:0-13574 GCA_963609615.1 Oribacterium sp. | reverse complement strand
AAAGGAGGCGAAAAGTGGCGAAAAACGTTGAAAAGTGATAGCAAATGGCAGCAAATGACAGCAAATATTCGTTTGCTGCCATACATTAAGTTGTTGGTGGTTAGATGGTTAATTGGTGTGGTGGTAGCAATGGCAGCAAAAACAAGAAAAATATACGTGTATTATAGAATGAGGGCGTAACCAATGACACACCCTCAATCCAAAACTTTTTATTTACTAAAGTTTCCCACCCCTATAAAACCAAGGTTTTTGCAGGAACAAGCCCCTGCAAATCCTTGCAAATAGGGCGTTTTAACTCTTACCTAAAAAGTGTTTCATGCTGTCAGCTTTGCTTTTTCCCTATCTTCCAATGCTTTAGCCATGACAAGATAATCAGCAACAGCTTCGTCATCATTGATTAAACTCTCCTCCAACTCGTCGATAGTCACGCCAAGACGAGTTGGAGGGGCGATATTTTGCCGTGGCGAGGCAAAAAACTGAATGTCGGGACATTGATTTTGAGATGTCCCTACATCGTTTTGGTATGCTCGGCAAGAGCATTAATTATTTTTATCATTGCTAAAGAAACTAAACGGGATTTTACTTTTTCCTCCTGCAAGCATCTAAGATACAGTAACTGGAAATTGTAAACTCATAAAATATAAGGAAAAATGAAACAGACTGTCAAGACTTTTATGTTTGCCATGGCCCTCACGATGGCAAGTACTGCGACCTTTGCGCAGAGTAACTCACAGAATGGAAACCGCCCATCGCCCGAGACTATGATGGAGCAGCGAGCCAACAGCATCGCCAAGCAGATGGGCTTGGATGCCAAGACTACCAAGAAGTTTGTATCCGTCTTCAAGAGCGAGCAGAACGACATGCGGGAAGTATTGCCCAAGAGGGGAGGGATGCCTTCAAGAGGCGAACGTCCGCAGGGCAATCCGCCACAGGGTAACCCACCAAGAGGCGAGCGTCCACAAGGCAATCCTCCATCAATGAACGGGAACAGCGGTAAAGGCATGGGCAGACCTCAGATGAGCAGCGAGGACAAGCAGAAGATGGCAAAGGTCAAGGAGAAGTATAACAAGAAGTACGCCAAGTTCTTGACCCAAGACCAGATTTCCCAGATGTACAAGCTGCAGGAACAGGAGAGAGCCAACCACCAGCCCAATGGGAAAAAGAAGTGATAAAAGTAGGGTAAATGTAGGGGTGACTAAAGCAATGCTTTTTTAATAGCTTGCTGTGCAGGGGATTCCCAATGCCTCTACTCTTGCCTTGATACTGTCGAGGGTCTCACGACTGGCCTTTTCCAGGTTTTTGTCGGGAGTCTCTCGATCGATGGTATAGACCATTACTTTCTCTGGCTTGATGTCCTTTACGGCTTCTAGCCATGGTGCCACATAGTGCTCGCTGGTATTGTCCATACCATCGCCACCAAGGAACATGGTCTGGATAATGACGTGCCCCTGGAATAGTTTGAGGTTCTTGATGATGTCCTGCACATTATAGAAAGACTGCTGAGGGCGATCTAGCTTCTGGATGTAGTCTGGGTCGACGGTATCGAGCTTCAAGATATTGTTGTCTACAAGTAGCAGAGCCTCACGAATCTCCTCCTTATATATAAAGGTGGAATTACTTAGTACAGAGAGGCCTGCCTTGGGGAAATATTTGTTTCTCAGTTCGATGGTGTCCTTCACGATGCCCTTGAAGTCGGGATGCCCCGTAGGTTCGCCGTTTCCTGCGAAGGTGATGTCGTCGAGGGGGAGATTGTCTTCATGTCTCTGCCTTAATACTTTTTCCAATCCCTCTTTTACTTCCTCACGGGTAGGACGCTTGAGGGTAGGGCGGAAGTCGGCATTGAAACCGCATTCGCAATAGAGACAATCGAAGGTACAGACCTTTCCGTCGGCAGGCATGAGGTTGATGCCGAGGGATACGCCCAGCCGGCGGGAGTTTACCGGTCCAAAAATCGGTGACGGATATATTATTGTAGACATATTTCTATCTGTTTGTTGTTTGTTATTCTCTGTTAATCGACTGCAGGGGTACAGTCGAGCAATTCCTGGCAGGCATCCTCCAGCAATTCGATGACCAACTCGAAGTCGCTGTAATCGCCGTAGTAAGGGTCGGGCACGCTGGTGTACTCCCTGTGCTCTGTGAGGAAGTCGGCGATGCGCACCACCTTATTCTTCTCGGCTTGGCTGGATGCCATGGAGGTGATGGCACGATAGTTCTCGTTGTCCATTACTGCGATGGTGTCGAAGCGGTCGAAGTCTGACTTCTGGAACTGGCGTGCATGACTGTCGAAGTGATAGCCATGCTCTGCACCACACTTCCTCATGCGGCTGTCTGGCAACTGTCCTATATGCCAGCTGCCGATGGCGGCAGAGTCGATGTAGAACTCATCACTCCGTCCAGCCTGCTCTACTAAGCTCTTCATGATACCCTCGGCAGCTGGAGAGCGACAGATATTGCCGAGACAGATAAATAATATGGTGTGTTTGCCTGATTTCATCCTTGTTTTCTTTATTTTGGGTATGTGTACTTATTGCCCAATGGCAATTGGATGGCAAAGTTAAAACATTTTTTTCTAATCGCCAAGTGTTTCCTCAGTTTTTTGTTTCTTGCATAAGGATTTTGAATGTTCAACATCCTGGGAACGTCTTTTCTATATTTTTTGCACGAAATACTTGTTTGTTTTTCAAAAAATGATTAGTTTTGCAGTCGTAAAGCAAAAGCAGAAACAATAACTAACATACAAAGATAACGCAAAATGGTAATAGATTTTGAAAAGATTGCCGAGGCCCACTTGGAGGGCTTCAAGGGTGGCAAGGGAAAACTCGACACTCGTAACTATGTAGACGACAAGGTGAAAATCATGTATTCCACGCTTCGCCCAGGAGCATCCTCTGGCCTTCATACCCACGAGGGCAACTGTGAGATAGTATATGTGGTGAGCGGTACTGCCACCTTCCATTATGACGACACCGTGGAGGAGGTGCTTCAAGGACAGGTACACTATTGCCCGATGAACCATGCCCACTATATGGAGAACCTTACAGACCACGACTTGGTATACCTCGCCATCGTGCCGGAACATCACTAAATGCGAGCGGATAAATGAACCGGAAGAACTTGGCTGAAGGCAGCATTATGGGCAATATCGGAGGTTTTCTCTTGCCCTATATGTTTGCTTATTTCCTACAGATACTCTACGGACTTGCCGACCTCTTTGTCATCGGCAGGTATTGTGGGGTAGACAGTACGACGGCGGTGTCGAATGGGGCTCAGGTGATGTATTTCTTTACTTGTGTGGTCGTAGGTTTGGCGATGGGTACAACGGTGAAGATAGCTCATGCCGTGGGGGCTAAAGATTCGGCTCTCACAGCCCGTGTCATCGGCAATACTGCCACCATGTTTTTGCTATTGAGCGTGGTGCTGGCTATCGGCGGCCTTCTTTTCAGAGACCAGCTTTTAAGTCTTTTGGGCACACCGCCAGAGGCGTGGCAGGGGAGTGTGGAATACCTCACCGTTTGCTTCATCGGCATCCCCTTCATCATGGCGTTCAACATCATCGCCTCCATCTTCCGAGGAATGGGCGATTCGAAGAGTCCGATGTACTTCGTGGCAGTGGCCTGCGTGGTGAATATCGTGCTCGACTTTCTTTTCATCGGCTATATGGGGTGGGGAGCCAAAGGAGCGGCTTTGGGTACCACACTCTCGCAGATGTTCAGTGTCATCGTGTCACTCGTAGCCATCCGTCGGCATCGGGATGTGTTTGATGTGCACAGGTATGATTTTTGCCCCCATCGACAGACTGTCTCCAGCATACTCAAGGTAGGTTTTCCGATAGCCATGCAGGACGGATTCATACAGATAGGCTTCCTAGCCATTACGGCGATAGCCAATGCACGAGGCGTGTATGATGCCGGTGCCGTGGGCATCGTGGAAAAGTTTATTGGCCTGGTGTTCCTTCTTCCTTCGGCGATGGTTTCCACCGTGTCTGCCATTTGTTCGCAAAACATCGGTGCAGGCAAGGTAGATCGTGCCGTGAAGACCTTGCGCTATTGCCTCGCCATCACGTCTGCGTATGGCTTGGTGATGATAGTGCTTTGGCATCTCTTCCCCGAGGTGGCAGTAGGTATCTTTACAGACGATACTGTAGTGGTGGTCAAAGGAGCCGTCTATCTGAGGGGTTATGTGTGGGATTGCCTTTTTGCTGGCATCCACTTCTGCTTTGCAGGTTTCTTTGCGGCGTGTGGGTACTCGATAGTCTCCTTTGCCTACAATTTCCTCTCGGTCATCATCGTGAGGATTCCGTTTGCCTACTTGGCTTCAGCTGCATACCCCGATACGCTCTATCCGATGGGCTTGACCACATGCTTCGGTTCTGTCTTCTCGGTGGTAATATGCGTGGTGGTGTATCGGTGGATGGCGAAACATCAGAAATTCGGGCTCTTATGAGTCCTGGTGCTCCCCATAACTAGGTATTTCCCGTAAGCTGAAAAATACCAACTTCTTGTGATAGCCGAGATTTTGTGGTTTGCTGGTTTCTTGTTACTTTTGCATTCGAAAATCCGCTAAGGCTTTCTTCTGCGACGGCAGAAATGTGTTTGGGCAGAAAGAGTTTGAAGCAAGGATCAAGAATAAAATTTTATGTAATTTAAAAGGAAACAAAACTATGATTATCGAAAAAGTACATGCAAGAGAAATCTTGGATTCGCGTGGCAATCCAACAGTTGAGGTTGAGGTAACTTTGAAGTCTGGCATTGTGGGCAGAGCTTCTGTACCTTCTGGTGCTTCTACAGGTGAGAACGAGGCTTTGGAACTTCGTGACGGCGACAAGGGCCGCTACCTGGGCAAGGGTGTGCTGAAGGCCGTGGAGAATGTAAACAAGGTTATCGCTCCCGCCCTCGTAGGCATGTCTGTATTGGGGCAGCGCGACATCGACTACAAGATGTTGGAACTCGACGGTACTAAGACCAAGTCTAACCTCGGTGCCAACGCCATCCTCGGTGTTTCTCTCGCAGTGGCTCATGCTGCAGCAGAATATCTCCATATCCCTCTCTATCGTTACATCGGCGGTGCCAACACTTATGTATTGCCAGTGCCTATGATGAACATCATCAATGGTGGTGCTCACTCTGATGCTCCTATCGCTTTCCAGGAGTTTATGATTCGTCCTGTGGGTGCTCCTTCCGAGAAGGAGGCTATCCGTATGGGTGCAGAGGTGTTCCATGCCTTGGCCAAACTCTTGAAGAAACGCGGTCTCTCTACAGCCGTAGGTGATGAGGGTGGTTTCGCTCCAGCCTTGAATGGCATCGAGGATGCGCTCGACAGCATCTGTCAGGCTATCAAGGATGCTGGTTATGAGCCAGGCAAGGACGTAAAGATTGCTATGGACTGTGCTGCCAGCGAGTTTGCCGTACAGGAGAATGGCGAGTGGTACTATGACTATCGCCAGCTCAAGGATGGCAAGAAGAAGGATCCTAATGGCAAGAAACTCACTGCCGAGGAGCAGATCAAGTTCTTGGAAGAACTGATTACCAAATATCCTATCGACTCTATCGAGGACGGTCTCGACGAGAACGATTGGGACAATTGGGTGAAGCTCACTGCAGCCATCGGCGACCGTTGCCAGTTGGTAGGTGACGACCTCTTCGTTACCAATGTGAAGTTCCTGGAGAAGGGTATCAAGATGGGTGCCGCCAACTCTATCCTCATCAAGGTGAACCAGATAGGTTCGCTCACCGAGACCCTTGATGCCATCGAGATGGCTCACCGTCATGGTTACACCACTGTAACCTCTCACCGTTCGGGCGAGACCGAGGACACTACCATTGCCGACATCGCCGTGGCTACCAACTCTGGTCAGATTAAGACTGGCAGTATGAGCCGCACAGACCGTATGGCTAAGTACAACCAGCTCATCCGTATCGAGGAGCAGCTTGCCGGCCGTGCCGTGTATGGTTATAAGAAGTTGAAGTAAGTTTTTTGTGAATTTATAGTAATGGCTGTATTCGCTGGTGCGGATGCAGCCATTTTGCTACTTGTCTATCCAGTCCTTGAGTTGTGCCGACTTCTCCTTGCTTACTATGATGTCTACCCTGGGGTAAGTTTTTAGGTAGATGGAGAGCTTGGAATGATAGAGGAAGTTGATACGTTCTATACTGTCGATGCCGATGATGTACTGTCGGTTTACGCGGAAGAACTTCGAAGGGTCTAGCTGTTCCTCGATGTCATTGAGCGTATAGCTCAGCGGCATCGACCTGCCGTTGTGGAGGAAAGCCCGGGTAATGCCATTCTCTGTAGAGATATGGTTGATGTCCTGCACGTTGAGCACGGTGTAGCCATCGGAGTTCTTTACGAGGAAATGCTCACGATAGTCCTGTTTCTTCAGTCCTAGGGTAGCCAATAGGGTGGAATAATCCTGTGGGGCACAGTTGTCGGCTATCAGTTTCTTAGCCTTGCTTACCGCCTCGGCCAGTTCCTGTGGCACAATAGGCTTCTGGAGATAGGCTATTCCGTTGCTTCTGAATGCCTCCAGCGCATATTCGTTGTAGGCGGTGGTGAAAATGACAGGTGCCGTGGGCGATACTTGCAGGAATGCCTCGAATACATCGCCATCGTCTAGACGGATGTCGGCAAAGATGACGTCGTAATCCTTGCCCTTGTCTTTTAATACCAGCGTGGTCTCGCTTACACTTGTAATCGGACCATCAGTCTCGATAGTCTCGTCTATGTTCAGGAGCAGTCGTTTCAATCGGTTGAAACTGCGCTCTTCGTCTTCTATAATCAGTATCTTCATCTTCGTATTGTTATTCTAAATTTTGATGATTGGCACTTTTACTTCAAAAGCCTCTTCCACGTCTATGATTACCGGCTGGAGCCCCAACAGTCCATATCGCTCGCAAAGATTCTTCAGTCCTATCTTGTGGGTTGCAGGCGACTTGCCCACCAGCGGTATTCTTTTATTCCTTACTACTACAAAGTCACCTTCCCGATAGATGGCAATGTGCAGCGGCTGTCGGACGGAATGGCTGTTGTGTTTTACGGCATTCTCCACCAGTATCTGGATAGACATCGGCAGGATGAGACTGTTGTCTTGTTTGAGTGCCTCGTCGATGTCGATGATGTAATGGTGGGGGTGTCGTATTTCAAGTAGGTCGCAATATTCTCGGATGAAACGGATTTCCTCTGCGATAGCTACGGTCTCCTTATTGAGGTGGTTGACGATGTAACGATAGATGGCAGAGAATTTGAGTGTGAAGTCTTCGGCCAGTTCGGGGTCGTCGCTAATCAGTTCGGTGAGCGTGCTCAGACTGTTGAACACGAAGTGTGGGTCGAGCTGTAGTTTCAGGAGCTCTTTCTGCATCTCCATGTTTCGCTTGCCCTGCACAATGATAATGCTGCTGTAGTAGAGGCAGAGGTAGATGATGGTGAGCAGGGTGGCGATGGTAGTGAAGATGTAGAGGCGGTCCCAGAATATCTTGTCGCCTACCTGGTAGATGGAGCTAATCACACTCTCGAAGAGGATGGCGATGAGTACGTTAGAGACAAGCATCGCTCCACTGTGCAGAAAGAACTGGGTAAAGGAGTAATGCTTCCGAAGGAGCAGTCTCCGTATCAGGTTTGATACGGAGAGCGACACCAATACATAGAGGGCACAATAGAGGATGTCGAACACGAAATCCGCCCAACTGTACGGGTATTCCTGCAGTATCTTCTCGTCTGTAGTAAGGTACCATAGGAGATAGTTGAGCAGGAATGCCGTCACGGAGATAAGTCCCCAGTTCTTCAGGAAATGCTTGGTTTCGCCCATAAATAACTTTCTCATCATTTTCTACCGTTTTACTTTTTTACTCTTAATACGATGATGCAGAGCGTGAACAGTTCTGCTGCTGGAATGGCCGTCCAGAGTCCGATGGTACCCAACAGGCGAGGTAGCGTCACAAAGCCTAATACTGCGAAGATGATACCCCGTAGAACCGTATAAACCATCGCCCGCTTTGCCTGGGTGATACTCTGGTAGTAGCCCACGAACACCACGTTGAGGGCGAAGAACAGCGAACAGGTGGCAAACCACGGCATTCCCTCTATCGCCAATGCATAGGAAGGCTCCTCTGGACTGAGGAATGCACCCACGATGAGATGGTCGCCCAGTATCAACGCCGCCAGCACACCTGCGCCGCACAACATGGCGGCATAGAGCGACACCCTCAGCGCGCGCCTCACGCGCACCTCCTCGCCTGCACCATAATTATAACTGATGATGGGCTGGGCAGACTGCGCCACGGCATTGTTGACAGAGAAGATGACGGGGAAGAGGTAGCACACGATGGCAAACGCCGCCACACCCTGTTCGTGGAGCATAGACATAAACATATAGTTGCCCGAGATCATAGTGATACTCATGGCTATCTCGGTGAGGAAAGTGGCTGAGCCTACCTTCATCATATAGCCCGTATTGCGTAGGGTGAGTAGGAGTGAGGTGGCACTCGCCTTCAGACGATAGAACTTCAGAGTGCTGGAGAACCAGACGAAGTAGGCTACGCTCATCAGTCCGCCCACACCGCAGGCTATAGAGGTGGCTATCGCCGCCCCCTTTACAGCCATTCCCATGGGGAAGATGAAGAGCCAGTCGAGCGTGAGGTTGACCACTGCGCCTGCCACCTGCATCCACATCGCATAGCGTGGCGAGCCGTCTAGCCTTACCATCATCATGCCTACGCATTGCCACAGTAGGAACACCGTGCCGGGTAAGAGCCAGAGCAGGTAGTCGAGGGCGTAATTCTCAAGTGTAGCGCTGCAACCGAGCGCATAGATTACCGTTCGGGGCATCAGCAGGCAAAGTAAGATGAGCACGATGATGATGGCAAAGCCCACGCCGAAAGCCTGTGTGAGGATGATGCGCGCTGCCTTCTTGTTGCCGTTGGCTAGATGCATGCTGGCTACCACCGAGGCACCGATACCGAACATCAGTCCGACACCAGTCACCAGGGTCCAGAGGGGAGCCACGATGTTGACGGCTGCGATTCCTTCCGCTCCAACTCCCCTGCCCACGAGAATACCGTCGATGATGGTCTGCGCCGACATAAAAATCATACCTACAAGCGTAGGAAAGAACATTTTTCGGAACAACGGCCCAATCTTGCCCGACCCGAAATCAATTCTGTCACGAGATGTGTCGATTTTCTTCTTCATATTCTTCTTTTATCCGTTATTGTTGCTTTGAGGTGCAAAGTTACGAATATTATATGAGGAACAAGAACAAAAAATGGGTGAAGTGGAAAAAATAGGGGATGAATGAGAAATGAGTGTTCGCTTTCGGTAAAAGAAACTTCACCCTCGTTTTTTCCCGCTTCACACACATTCTCTCTATATGTGAGTGGAAAAAGCTATAACTTTGCATACGTTTTAGCGGAAATCAATAACAACAACAAATATCACAACATGAGAATGAAAACTCATATTTTATTTCTGACAGCCCTCTGCGCCCTGCTCCTTTTGGCAGGCTGCAAGGGCAAAAAAGACTCTCAAGTTAATGCTGGGAGCAGTGTTCAGGGTAACAAAACTTGGAAAACGATGGTGGTGCAGAGGGGCGACACAGAGGTGAAGCAACTCTTCTCCGCCTCTATCCAAGGCCGCCAAGACATTGAGATTCGCCCACAGGTGCAAGGCAAGATTGTGACTGTCTGTGTGAAGGAAGGACAGGAGGTGAAGAAGGGACAGGTTCTTTTCACGATAGATGCCGTGCCTTTCCGTGCAGCCTTGGCGCAGGCTTCGGCTCAGGTGCGTGCAGCGATGGCTAGCTCGGCCACGGCCAGACTTACCTATGAGAGCAAGAAACGACTTTTCGACCAGAAGGTAGTGTCGAAATACGATCTGCAGTTGGCTTACAACAGTTGGCTCGATGCGCAGGCGCAAGTCTGTTTGGCACGTGCCACAGAGGCGAGTGCTCGCAACAATCTCTCTTATACAGAAGTAAAAAGTCCCAGTAATGGTGTGGTAGGCATTTTGCCCTTTCGCCAAGGTGCGTTGGTGGGGCCAGACTCCACGCAACCGCTTACTACCATCTCTGATAATTCTGAAATGTACGTTTACTTCTCGATGGCCGAAAACCAGCTTCTCGGTTTGCTTCGCAAGTATGGCTCTACGGCTCAAGTTATCAGCAAGATGGAGCCTGTAGGCTTGATGCTCAGCGACGGGGGGATGTATGATGTGAAGGGCAAGGTGGCAAGCATCAGCGGTGTCATCAACAAGAGCACGGGAAGCATTTCGCTGCGTGCCGACTTCCCTAACCCCAACCGCCTTCTGCATAGCGGAGCCACAGGCAACGTGGTGATGAAACAGCAATACAAGAATGTGATTATCATCCCCCAGTCTAGCACGCTCACCTTGCAAGACAAGCTCATGGTGTACCGTGTGGTGAACGGCAAGGCGGTATCTACGACTGTGCAGGTAGTGCCTTATAATGACGGAAGAACTTACATCGTGCAGGGTGGCCTGAAACCTGGCGATGAGATTGTCGCCGATGGGGCAGGAATGGTAAAGGAAGGAATGGAGGTAAAGTAAATGAAGAAGGGTAATATATTTATCAAGCGACCGGCGATGGCCATTTCCGTCAGCATCATCATGATGGTGGCGGGCATCATCTCGCTCTTTAATCTCCCCGTGGAGCAGTATCCCGACATTGCGCCTCCTACGGTGTACGTGAGTACCAGTTATACGGGTGCCGATGCAGATGCCGTGATGCAGAGCGTGGTAATGCCGCTGGAAGAGGCCATCAACGGTGTGGAGAACATGATCTATATGAGCTCCAATGCCAGCAACGATGGTTCGGCTTGGATACAGGTGTATTTCAAGCAAGGCACCGACCCCGACATTGCGGCGGTCAACGTGCAGAACCGTGTGGCTAAGGCACAGGGCTTGTTGCCTGCCGAGGTTACCCGTGTGGGCGTGAGCACGGAGAAACGCCAGAACAGTTACTTGAAGATAGGCGGTCTTGCTTGCGACAATGGCAAGTACGACGAGAACTTCATTGCCAATTATCTGGAGATAAACGTTTTCCCCCGTCTTAAACGCGTGGAGGGCGTGGGCGACGTGCAAGCCTACAGCAGTACCTATGCCCTGCGAGTGTGGATGAAGCCCGATGTGATGGCGCAATACGAACTGGAGCCTGCCGACGTGAACAATGCCATCAACCGCCAGAGCTTCGTTGCTGCCGTGGGTTCGCTCGGAGAGCAGAGCAAGAATGCGTTCCAGTACTCTATCAAATACAAGGGCAGATACGCCGATGTAAGGCAGTTTGAGGACATCGTTCTGAAGACAGACAAGGCCGGAAATGTGCTCCATCTGAAGGATGTGGCAAAGGTGGAACTGGGTGCCACCGCCTACAACTTCCGGGGCACCATCGACGGCAAGCCCGGAGTCACCTTCCTTGTCTATCCTGTGGCGGGCGTGAACATGACGGAGGTCAACAACACCATCAATAAGGAGTTGGAGGAGATGAAGGCGGAGTTGCCCAACGGCTTAAAGTTTGTCACCTTCCAGGATACCAACGACTTCCTCTTCGAATCTATCCATGAGGTGGTCGAGACCCTGGTTATCGCCATCCTGCTCGTCATCCTGGTAGTGTATTTCTTTCTGCAAGACTTCAAGAGCACGCTTATCCCGTCGCTCTCCATCGTCGTCTCGCTGGTGGGCACGTTTGCCTGCCTGAAGGTAGCAGGATTCAGCATCAACATCCTTACGCTCTTTGCCCTGGTGCTTGCCATCGGTACGGTGGTAGACGATGCCATCGTGGTGGTGGAGGCGGTCCAGTCGAAATACGACATCGGATACAAGTCGCCTTACCTTGCCACCCGCGATGCAATGGGCGATGTTACGATGGCGGTCATCTCCTGTACATTGGTCTTCATGGCGGTGTTTATTCCTGTCACCTTTATGGGCGGAACGGCTGGTGTGTTCTACACCCAGTTTGGCGTGACGATGGCTACGGCTGTAGGCCTCTCTATGGTGAGTGCCTTGACGCTCTGCCCAGCCCTCTGTGCCCTGCTGATGCGTCCGGCATCGGGCATGAAGAGTGCGAAGAGTTTCAATGGTCGTGTAAAGGCGGCTTACAATGCCACCTACAGTGCCTTGCTCGCAAAATACAAGAAAGGTGTCGTGTTCTTTTTCCGTCGCCGTTGGCTGGCGTGGGCAGGCATGGCGATAGGCATTGTGCTCTTTGCGATTCTCGTAGCCACCACCCGCACGGGTCTTGTGCCTCAAGAAGACAAGGGATTTGTGCAGATGATGGTATCAGCCTCTCCCGGTACTTCGCTGGAGGAGATGGACAAGATTATGACCCGTGTGGAGAATGTGGTAAAGGCCCAACCGGAGGTGGCTAGTTACTCGCGCATCGACGGCTTCGGTGGCGGAACAGGCTCGTGCTACGGTTCCATCTTCCTGACCATGAAGAAGTGGGGAGAGCGCAAGGGCGACGAACATAGCGTGGGTGCGCTCATCGGCCGGCTGCAAGCCGAAACGGCAAACATCCGGGAGGCAAGCGTCTTCTGCATGGAGGATGCGATGATTCCGGGCTATGGTGAGGGCAATGCCATCGACCTTAACCTGCAAGACCGCACGGGCGGCGATATGAAGGTGTTCTATGGCTACGCCCAGAAATTCCTCCAGGCGCTCAACGAAAGACCGGAGATAGCGATGGCGTTTTCTTCCTATAGCATCAACTTTCCCCAATACCAGGTAGAGGTGGATGCAGCGAAGTGTGAGCGTGCAGGGTTGTCTTCGCAAGGCGTGCTCGATGTGCTTGGCGGATATACGGGCGGTACGTATGTGTCTAATTTCAATAAGTTCGGCAAGGTGTACCGGGTAATGTCGCAGGCTTCGCCAGAATACAGGCTGGATGAGTTTGCCCTCAACCGCATGTTCGTCCGCACAGACGACGGCATGGCTCCTGTCAGTGAGTTTGCCGCTCTCCACAAGACGGTGGATGCCGAGGGTGCCAACCGCTTTAACCTCTACAGTTCCATTGCCGCCAACGTAGACGTGGCCGAGGGCTATTCTACGGGCGAGGCTCAGCAGGCCATCCGGGAGGTGGCAGAGCAGACACTGCCTCGTGGCTATTCTTACGAGTATGGCGGCATAGCCCGTGAGGAAGCCGAACAGAGCGGCAATTCTACCGTGGTGGTGTATGGCCTGTGCATCATGCTCATCTATCTAATATTGGTGTGCCTCTACGAGAGTTTCCTGGTGCCTTTGGCAGTTATCCTGGCAGTACCGTTCGGACTGATGGGCAGTTTCCTCTTTGCCCGACTTTTCGGACTGGAGAACAACATCTATCTGCAGACGGGTGTCATTATGCTCATCGGCTTGCTTGCCAAGACGGCGATTCTGATTACCGAGTTTGCATCAGAGAGAAGGCGCAAGGGCATGGGCATCGTGGAGTCGGCTTACAGTGCGGCAGTGGCCCGTTTCCGTCCTATCCTCATGACGGTGATGACGATGGTCATCGGTATGCTTCCGCTCGTGTTCTCTTCAGGAGCCGGTGCCAATGGCAACAGGGCTTTGGGTACGGGTGTCGTGGGCGG
>CAVDKC010000067.1:0-13641 GCA_963609615.1 Oribacterium sp. | reverse complement strand
GCTTTACCTGTGAAAGCGTATCTATGCTTAAGCCACACGCTTTTGCAGGTGACCCAGATTTCTCTGGAAGCATACATCCCAAAGTAGAGTCTGTGCAGAGGTTATAATAAAAAAAGTAGAAATGTTTGTCTGTTTGAAATAAAATATTTATCTTTGCAATCAATTTGAAAGGGAGGTTAATATGAAAAGACAACAAGCATTAATAGATTTATCATGTATAAATAAGAATGCAGATGTATAGTCAAGGTATGGAGCAGCATTTGAGAGAGATGGAGCTTTTGTATAAGAAGTTCTATGTCTTGTTGTATCGTTATGCCCAGACCTTCCTGGATGATGAAGACGAGGCGAAAGACGTGGTAAGTGATGTCTTTCAAAAAGTGTGGGAGTCGTGGCAAGATGCCAGTTCCCATCTAGAGCCTTCTTCCTCTTTCCTCTATACCGCAGTGCGCAATCGCTGTCTGGATAAGTTGCGGCATGATAAGGCGAGCAATCGCTATGCGCACTTGGTCAGGGCCACAGAGACATTGGCTACAGATAGTGATGTAGAAGAGTTTGAAAAGCGAATTACTAAGTTGCGAAGTGCCATCGACAGATTGCCAGCCTACGAGCAGATGGTGCTCCGTTCGGTTTATTTCCAGCATCTCTCTTATAGAGATACTGCAGCCCAACTCCACATGAGCGAAAACATGGTGCATAAGCACATGAGCAAGGCATTCAGTCTGCTGCGCGAAATGTCGAGGGAATATAATTATATAGCTTTATTGCTGCTTTGTTCATATGCAGCAATAAAGCTATAACAATGGTTTGCCTTCAGAGTTTCTTTACTCTTCCAGATGTTTGTTATTTCAAAAGTTCGGCCAACTTGTTGAGCAAGTCCTCGCCACGCAAGTTCTTGGCAATGATGGTGCCATTCTGGTCTACCAATACGTTGGCAGGAATGCCCTTGATGTTGTAGAGAGAGGCTGCAGCGCACCCCCAGCCCTTCAAGTCACTCATGTGCGGCCAAGACAGTTTCAAGGTCTTGATAGCCTTCACCCAGGCAGCCTTGTTGTTGTCGAACGATACACCTACTACCTCAAAACCTTTCTTGCGGTAAGTGGTATAAGCCTTCAAGACATGGGGCATCTCTGCACGGCAAGGACCACACCATGAAGCCCAGAAGTCTATGAGGGTGTACTTGTTTTTGTTCACATAGTCGGAAACCTTCGCGGTCTTTCCCTGTGGGGTAGGCATGGCGAAGTCGGTATATTTCTGTCCCACAGCACTGGCAGCCTCTGCCTTTCTCTCATCCAAGATCTGCTGGTAGAAATAGTAGTGATGACCAGCATCCATCAATTTCTCGATAGCAGCACTTTCTGCTTCTGTAAACTTAAGTCCTGATGCTACATAGAGGTAATCGCTGATGGCTGATGGAATGTGATTGATGATAAAGAGCTTGGTATAGTTGTCCTTGAATACCTGTAGTGAGTCTACCTCCTTTTGCGCCTTGGTGCGTGCTTCCTGGGTGGCGGTGGTATCGGTCACGATACTCCAGGGGGTCTCCATCACCTCCTCATACGGCTTGCCGCCCTTTTCGTACTCCTGGTACAGTGCATAGGCAGGACCTCCCTTTACGGTAGCATTCTTGTTAGGGTCGCTAGATACGTTCAGCTCAATGTCGGCATTCTCCAAGAGAAAACCTGCTGTGGCTGTGGCTTTCCCGTCGTGGAAAGGAAGAATGTAGCGGGAAGTAGCACCGTCGAAATCGCCTGTAAACGAAAACTTGCCCTCCTTGTCGATATAGGTTGTGTCGATAGGTGCCATACTGAAGAACCCTTCCATTTGGCAGAGGTACACGGTGTCGCCTGGCTCTACGCCCTCGGCGGTACCAGTAATCTTGTAACCGCCAGCTGCTGATGCTGAAAGAAGTGTCATCGCTGCACCGAAGAAAAATAAAATTTTCTTTTTCATTGTTGTTTTGCTTATTTGTTTTTTACATGAGTAAATGTTGGTCTATTGATATTTCTCCAAGATTTCCTTTACTGCCTCGGGGGTAGAAGGTGAATTGAGTACCTTGCCGTCAGGGGTTAGTATAATATAATAAGGTACGCCGGCGCCTACCTGGTACCTCTCGAAGAGGTCTTGATAGCCCCTGGGGGTGGTCATATATTGTGGCCATGGCTCAGGATGCTTCTCCATCGCTTTGCGCCAAGCATCTTCCTTTGTGTCGATAGAAACGCCGATTACCTCAAACTTGTCCTTGTATTGTTCTGTGAGCTTCCGGATGTCGGGCATGGCTGCCAGGCAAATGCCACACCAGGATGCCCAGAAGTCTACTAAGACATACTTGCTGTTCTTTGGTACTACATCCACCAGATGACAAAGTTTGCCATTCACATCGTTCAATTCCAGGTCAACGAGGTCGCCTCCCTTGGTGGTCTTCTTGGCATAAGCCAAACGCTGCTTAAATTCTGCCATGCGCTCTGGGTCGGCAGGCACATTCGTGATGGTCTTTTCTAGATGTGCCACTTGTTCCTGGGTGAGATTGTAACCTCGCTCCAAGAGTTGGTTGGCAAGATATACGGCGATGACAGACTGTGGGTGTTCGTCGATAAACTTCCAGTCTTTGTCTTCTGTCTGGGGCATATCCTGATAGTAGTTGTAGTCTTGTTGTATAGGACTTCCTGTGATATGGAAGTCCTTGTCTACCGTGATGGCGTCATCCGAAAGGAATATTTCGGTATAAGTCCAACGGATGGAGTCGACAGGCCAGTTGTTCTTCTCGACCAATTCGAGATTGTTGGTCATCAGTGTTCCTGGTTGCGGCTTCCCTATATGTCCTTTTAGAGTAAACTTGCCGTTTTTGATGAATCCCTTTGCCACTTCTGCGGAGTATGCCGTATCGGTGTGGCAGCAGATGCCAACCGCATAGTTATCGGGTAGGTTGACATCCCCTTTAACAACAAACTCTCGGACTTGGGCGCCCACTGAGAGGCAACCCAAGCTGAGAGAGAGTATGAAGAATGCTTTGCGCATAGTCTAATAAATAATCTATTGATTATAAGTTGGTGTTTTATTTGGCAAGGTTGATAACCTTCTTGCCGTTTACGATGTAGAGACCAGTGCCCATCTTGGCAACTTTCTGTCCCTGAATATTGTAAATACCCTTGTGGGCAGTCTTCACAGTGTTCTCCTGCTTGACGGTGGAGATGCCTGTTGGTGCTTCAGGGTTGTTCCAATAGATGACAGATGGAGCGGTTGTAAGTTCTACTTCTGTATAGCGCTCGTTAGGCAATTCCCAGTATGCTGTGTTGGCTGGGATAGTGGCATCGTCGGCCAATAGCTCAAACTGCTGTTTCTCCAAGTTGATGGAGTAGTAGTGGTTAGCCACAGGAAGAGAGGCTACGCTTACAGCCTCATTGCCGTTCATCTTGAAGTAGCTGCCTGAATACTCGTTGGTTTCATCATTGCTATGGAATAAGGTAACTTCGCCCTTGCCAAACAAGATGTATGGCTCATTGGCATAAATCTGGAAACCTGCAGTGTCTGGAGTCAAGATGCACTTCTGGCTCTCTTCGTCTATTGTGAGGTAAGGGTCTTCGTTGTAGTCATTATAGTCGAACATCAAGACCATAGCATTGTCAGGAATAGTTGAGGCATGCTCGCTATAGTAAATTTTCAGTCCACCTTCCTCTGGGAAGTAGAGTACGTCGGCCTTGTCACTAGAGAAGTGAGCTTGGTAATGCGCACATCCGTCGACAGTCACCTTCAGAGGGTTGGTAGAGATGTGCTCGCCTGTTTCCTCCTTGATCCAGTAATCAAACTTCGTATTGTCCTCCTTGCTTGGGGTAGCAGTGAGTGTTACCTCGTCGCCTATCAAGTTGCATACTTTGCTGATGCTTACGGTACCCAGGCTATCTTGCCCCGTGCATACATTTACTGCAATGTGGGTGAACAAAGCATAAATGGTCGTGTCGGGCACGAATGGGAACATTTGTTCTGCTGTGCCTTGGTCGGCATCACTGATGTTGGATGTCAGGGTAAGGGAGGCTGGGTTTGCTCTGCTCACGATGCTGTCATTGAAGATATGATTGTCGTCTTGATCCTTCTTGCATCCGCTGAAGCCTGCAAAAATCCATCCTTCGGCTGGCTTGGCATAAGCATCGAAGTAGCCTGTGTTGCCGTACTGATACATGAACATTACGTCTACCTCCTCTGCTGGAGTAGACATGTTCTCTGAAAAAGGAGTACCGTCTAGTTTGCTGCCGATATTATTGGAAGTGGTATCAGCGTACACTTCTCCTGCACCGCTAGGATAGGCTTTCAGCTTGGCGTAAAAGTCGTAATAAGTTACATCACCTGCCCATGCTGTTGTGTTGGAAGCCAAGAATACAACTGCCAGTACAAGCAGATGCTTGATGGCTGTCATTAATTGTAAATCTCTTTTCATAATGATACGTTTTAAAAATAAAAAAAAATGTTGATACTTTGTTATTGTTTTTTCTTTAAGTTTATTTTCTTCTTATGCTGCTGGTTTTTTCTTCCCCAGGCGATGACTCCCATGATGAGGAGGATGGCGAGCATGAGTGCCATCCATGGGCGGAACCAGCAAGGATGACTGTGATAGACCTCGGGTAGTATCTGGACAGGCTTGCCTATAATAAGGCTTCGCTTGCTGTTGCCTACACTGTCTGTGATGTAGCCTTGTGGCAATGCCATGGGAAGGGCCGCTGGAGTCAACTTGTCTACTGTCGACATGTTGTTACCGTTTTCTCCCCATAACATTGCATGCATGAGAAGGTTTAACCAGGGTGATTGCCGGTTGATTTCATCTTGCCAGTCTGAAAAGTCGGCTTGGGTAAGGGCAGGCAGTTGCTTGAAACCTATCTTTTCGGGGAGGATGGTCGACTGAATGGCGTAAAATACCATCGACAGGCAGTTGACCGTGGTATAGTTGAACGTCCAACTGGCTCCTTTGGCCACGCTATTGTCCAGAAACCTCCACAAGTCTTGCTTCTCCTTGGGAGTAAGATTCAGTTCGTAGGCGGTGATGCCTCTGCCTTCTTGCCGATAAGGAGCTATAAACAGCGGAGTGGGCTTTATGAAGAAACCTGCTTTAGCCTCTTTCGTAAAGATGTCTATCTTGGAACTCACCGTCATGTCCATCTCGAAGGTGAAACAGTAGTCTAACTTCTTGCCGGGACATACCATTCGGATGGCAGCATGCCCATAGGTGGAATAGAACGCCTTGCCCGGTGTTACATCCATAATGTAGGCATGTACGAAGTTGGGGTCTTCTGCCTCCTTGTTGATGGCGGCAGCCTTTACAGAGTCTGCCTTGTGGGTGGCTATGGCATTGTTGGCGAGAGGCTGTGCTTGGTTCTCGCCATAACTGCCCATAACCAAGTGTAGCATTACCCAGATAAGCATCCATTTACGGTTAATCAATGTTTTCTTAATTCTGTACATCTCTTACATATCTTACGCTCATAAAGAAGTCGGCAGTCGTACTCTGGCGGCGTACCGAAGTATTGTTGGCTATCAGTTCTCGGAAGATGAAGAATGTATCGCCTTTGTCTGCATCGTTGGATGCTGTCCAGTAATAGGCCTTGGCTCCGAGAAAGCGGTAACCTGTCATTCCCATCGTCATGTTGGGGGTATAATATCCGCCCAATATCAAATTGATGGCTGGCTGGTTGTCGTACGCAGCCAACATGCGGTTGGCGATGTTGCCACGGTAGTCCATCTGGTTGGCATCCGATGCCGACATGCCGAGTTGCATCTCCAGATTCTTCCAGTCTTCGTCGGTTGGCAGTCGCCAGCCCTCAGGGCAGGCATTGACAGCTCCTGCGTGGGTATAAAGACGGCCATATTTCTGTACATCTACAGTTCTGTCATCTATGGTGTAGAGTCGGCATGTCTGGTTTTTGTCGTTGAGATTGTAACGGAAGTTCTCTGCCATCCACTCCTGGCAGCCATATCTTACCCAGTTGTAGGTCTCGCCATCGCGAGGGTCGGTATAGGTGCCGGTGGCAGTGGGGGCTATTTGGCTGGTAGGAGCCTCATCGTCATTGCTGCATGCGGTGAGGGTGAGGCAACTCCAGATGAATGCTATGATATAGAAATGTATCTTATTCATTGTTGTTCTTTTTGTCTTGTTGTTTCCTTCTTGTCGTTGATACTTTCGGCTTATTGGATTGGGGGCTAATAAATGTACCCTAAGCTCTCCAGGGATTCCCTAAACATCTTTGCCTTGCTGATGATGAGTGGATAGGATCCGTATATGCTCTCTATCTGGGCATCGCTATAGGTGATGACGAGCGTGGTGTAGGCATTGATGTCGTCCGACTGTGAGGGGAAGGTGCTAGCCTGTGTGGAATTCAGAAATCCCAATCCGCGAAGGTAGGTTTGTGTGGTCTGCCCTGTCGGTACTGTCATGTCGGTGCCGTAGTAGCTGGCGCATACTGCACAGAAGCTATTGAAAGCAGGCGCATTGTTGTTGGCCAAGTTCTGCACGATAATCAGCAGGTGGCGATTGGCAAGCTGCTGCTTCTGGGCATCGGTCTTAAGACTGGCAAGCTGGCTGCAAGCCAAGGCGATGCATCTCTGGCCTGCCAGGGCATAGGGGCGTGTTGCGGTGCCACTTGTGGTGGTGTCGTAGATATTGCCCGCTAAAAACCAGGAGAAGGGCATGAGCTTAGGGGAGAGGTGGGGCAGGATGAATGCCTTGAGGTATGCCACTGCGTTGCGACACTTCTCTGTTGTGTTAAGATACGAGTAAGTAGGCTTGTAGGTGGCTGTATTGGTCTGGCCTACTTCGTATTTGATGTCGAGTAGTTCCGTCTTGTATCGGTTGTCGCCATTGATGTCTTTCCCGATGAACTGGTGGGTCAGGGTGTCGCTGAACAAGAGGAATGTTCCGTTCTCCTGATAGAATTCACGGCGTATCTGGGATATTTCGTCGGTGGCACTGTCGGCAGGCAAGAACCCGTCTCTTGGGTCGGTGAAGTCGAACACGGGGTCGGCTTCCTTGCCACACGAGGTAAACAGCGAGGTAGCCACCATCCAGGCTAGGGATAATATATAGTATTTTCTTTTCATTTTAGTTTCTCCTTATTATATATATATTAATTAGGTGTAGCTACTACCGTGTAGTTACGGGCTACGTTACCATTGTTGGGCATACCTGTATTGAAATTGATGACTTCTTGTGGGATAGGCGCTGTCCATGAAGCGTCGTCCTCGGTCAGTACATACTGGCGGGTCTCGGTAGGCACTGGTGAGTTGTCGTCCACAAACAAGGTAAAGGTATGCGTGATGGATATCTTCTCAGGCTGTACCTGGCACACGCGATAGCGACGCAGGTCGAACCAGCGATGGCCTTCGCAGAGCAACTCTCTCTTGCGCTCGTTGCGGATGTCGGTGATGAGCTGGCTTCCTGTGGAAGTTATCTCAGTATCGCTTGCCCCTGATACATAGCGGTTTTTGCGGATTTGGTTAATGGCTGTACGGGCTTCGTTCTCGTTGCCCATGTAGACCTCTGCCTCTGCCAAGTTGAGATATGCCTCGCCTGAGCGCAACCAGAATAGGGAGGATATGGCGCGCTGCAACTGGCGTTCAGTGTAGTTGGTGGTGTAATATCTGGCATCGGTCGTAGACAACGGCGTTTCCTGGTTGCTCGATGCAGGCTGCTTGGTAATGCCATGAAACATGCCCAGGGTGTAAATCCAGCGATTCTTGCGCAAGTCGTTGTCGGCATACGATCTGTACATGCTGCCGCTTACCCTGAGTGCCTGGGCTGCATATTCTATCCAGTTGGGCAGGTCGTCGCCGCCCATGGAGAACAGCGTCTCTGGATTGGTAGTCAGGGCGAAAGCATTCTGGTCGGTATTAAGGTTGTCGATGGCAGGATGCTCGTCGATGACCTTTTGGGCATATTCGGCGGCCTTCTCCCAGTTTTGCATGTAGAGATATACACGGCTCAACAAGAGTTCGGCCGATACGGCATCTACCCGATAGATGCTCTTGCGCTTGATGCTACTTGCCGCCTTCAGCTCGGTGATGGCCTGCTCCAGGTCGCTTACTATCTGAGCGTAGCATTCCTGTATGGTATTGCGGCTATATTTTACATCTTTTACCTCTGGCATCGTCTTTACGGGCACACCTAGGTCGGACGTGGCACTCTCGGGGCTATAGGGCTGTCCGTAGGTGTTGGTCAACCAGAAATAATAGAAAGCTCTCAAGAAGTGGGCCTGTCCGTTCACGTAGTTGATGCCCGCCTTCTCTTCGTCTGTGTTCTGGGGCACCTTGCTGGAGGTGTCTAATACATTGTTGGCCACATTGATGTACTTGTAGATTTGTGTCCAACCGTTGTTCTCGGTGTAATAGCTGGTACCCGTCTCGTTGACGCCTACGCGAGGCTGCCATGTCAAGTAGCCGAATTCGTAGGAATGGTTCTTGTAGCCCATCGCTGTGGTAGAGCCTGAGGGTGGCAATGCCTGCTCTTCCAACTCGTCGGAGAAGAGGTGGAGATACATGCCGGCATTGGAGTAGGCGTTAAACATATTACCTGCATTGACGGGCATGTAGCAGTCGCCGATAAGCAACTCATTGAGGTCGTTCCAGGTGCGCACATAGTCGTGGTCTTGGGAGTATTCCTCTAGGAAGCTACCACAACTGCTAAGTGCGAGCACTGCCGACAGGGCTAATATATGATGTTTGATTTGGATTTTCATTTTCCTGTTTTATTTGAAATCACTTCTTTTTCTTTACGATTCTCTTTACTTTTAGAAATTGATGGATACGCCGAGCGTGTAGCTTGGGGTGTCCGAGAGTTGTATCTCAGAGAAACCTCCTTGGGTTGGGGTCTGTCCGCGAAGGGCTGAGCTACACCAGGTGTGGAGGTTGTAGCCACTCAGTGAGATGGCTAGGCGGCCTAAGCCCCAGCGTTGCAGCAACTTCTGGTCAAACTCGTAGGTAAGGGTTACTGATGAGAGCTTCAGATAGTCGGCACTTACTACACGTGCCGTACTGTAATCGTACATCTCCCACCAGTTGCTGGCTATCACGGCTCCTGTCCAAGGGTAGGCTGTGCTCCAGTGCGAGCTGTAGTTGTAGTAATCGGATGAGCCTGGGCCTAGTACGGCTGGGATGTTGGTCTTGTTCTCATCGCCTGGCTGCTGCCAACGGCTTAGGAAGTCGCGGCTGATGTTCTGCTCTGAGTTGAAACCCGTGCCGCTGCTGTAGCCGTCGAAGAGACGGAAGAGGCGTGTCTTGGCTCCGAAGCTATAGAGCAAGGTAGTGCCGAGGCGCCACTGCTTGTAGGTGAAGGTATTGTTGATGCTACCTGTCAGGTCGGGCTCACGCTTGCCAGATGCCACGAGCACTTTGGTGTAGGTCTCATAGTTGGAACCTTCCTTGATTTCGTCATAGCGGTCTTCCCAGTCTTCTATTATCGGACCTCCGTCTACAGGGTTGAGCCCCAGGAACTTGTAGGAGTAGAAGGTGCCTACAGACTGGCCTGCCACCACGGCGCTGCCCGTAAGAAAGTCGTTTAGCTCATAGGTCTCTGCGCCTGGGGCAGTATCTACCTTATTGAATACTTTAGAGAGGTTGCCCGAGAATATCCAGTAGAAGTCTTTCAGCTTTACCGGGGTGGCGGTCAGCGTAAAGTTGTAACCGCTATTGATGATGTTACCCGAGTTTACCACATAGGCTGTATAACCATTGATGTCGGAGATGGTCTTGCTCATGAAGGCATCGGTAGTTTTCTTGTGATAGTACTCTACCTCCAGCTGCAAGCGGTTGTTCAGGAAGCTCGACTCCAGACCTACGTTCATGGAGTGTGTCTTCTCCCACTTCAAGTCGGGGTTGGCAAAGTAAGCTACCGAGGATGTCATCTCGTTATAGAAGGAGTTCATGCCCCCTTTCTTGATAATCAGTTCTGGGGTCTGGTTGTCGAGCATGTTTCCCTGCTCGCCGTATGAGCCTTTCAGGCGGAGATTGTCGAGCCAGTTGGCCTTGATTTTGCAGAGGGAGAGGAGATTGAGATTGCCTGATACAGACCAGATGGGCAAGAGCTTGTCCTTGCTCTGGCTGCCAAACTGGTTAGACCCGTCGTAGCGCCCGTTCACATTGGCAGTGAAGAGATCTTTGTAGGTGTACGACAGGGTGGCGTAGGCAGATACCATATTGGTCTTGTTATCGGTGAGGGTAGGTACATTGGTTCTGGCCCACTCCCAGTAGCTGGTAAAGGTATCGGGTATATTGGTGGCGAAGCTTAGGCCGCGGTCTTTGTAGAAGCCACGTTGAGTGTATGAGTCGCCCGTATAGTGGGCCGAACTAGCCTCCATACCCAGTGCCACATTGAAGTTGTGCTGCATGAGAGAGCCGAAGTACTTGTTGTAGTTGGCTTGCAGACGGGCTGTCCAACCGATATTCTTGGTGGTCTGCTTGTTCAGTTCTCCTCCGTATGGCATCAGACTGGTGCCGCCTGGTGTATCGCCATAGTCGCATCCGCGCAGGTCGGCTGAATGGAAGGAGCTTTCGCCATACCAGGTCTGTATGTCGCTGTTCTGGGTGTTGGCAGAGAAGATGGCATTGAAGAAGAGGTCATCGATGGGCTGATAGCGCAGGTTGAGAGTAGCTGTCACGGCATTGACTTCCTGAGTGGTGCCACTGTTGTCGTTCTCGCTCAAGATATTGTAGTCGTACCAGTCTGATGCTGCGGTGGTAGTTCCATGCTTCTTGTAGTAATAGTAGCTTCCGTCTGCATTGTAGGCAGGGATGGCACGGCTGGTATTGTAGGCATAGTTGATGAGGTTGACGTCGCTTGCTTGGTAGGTGCGCTTGTTGTAGTAGCCGTTGATGTTGACCTGCAGCTGCAGCTTCTGGCTCAGCGTCATGTCTATCTTGGCCATGGCGGTGTATCGGCGGTTGGTATTGTCGTTGGTCACGTCGTCTTGGTCGGTAAATCCGATGGACGAGTAATATCTTACCTTATCCGAACCGCCCGAGATGCTTACGCTATGGTCTTGGGAAAGTGAGTTGTGGGTGAGGAGGCTAAACCAGTCGGTGTTTTGGTTTTCCATTTGCTGTACCTGGCTTACGAACTCGTCGTGCGAAATTAGTCCGGCATAATACTGGCTCAGTGCATACTCATAGCCTATCTTGGGCATGTTGCTGGGGAAGGTATAGTGCATCTGCGTAAGGTCTTGCGAGAAGGCGATACGCTCGGAAGAGTTCATCAGGTTAATTTTGCCATCGGTGTAGTAGGGACGCTTGCGAAGGGTGATCTGTGCATCGTAAGACACGACAGGCTTGCCCTCACGACCGCTCTTGGTAGTGACGACGATGACGCCATTGGCTGCGCGTGTACCATAGAGAGCCGTAGCGGCAGCATCCTTCAGTACGTCTACACGCTTGATGTCTTGTGGGTTGATGCCGGAGATGGCATTACCGATACGGTTGATATAGTCTGGGTCGTTAAGTACATCCGATGTCAGGCTCACGGGGTCGGTAAGGATGATGCCGTCTACTACCCAGAGCGGCTCACGATTGCCTATTAGGGTACTGGTACCACGGATGCGGAGCTTGTTGGTGGCATTGATTTCGCCACTTCCGGATGTGGAAATCAAGTCTGGAATCTGTCCTTCTAGCAGTTTGGAAATATCGCTTACGCCGCCACGCTTCAGTTCGTCCATATCCTTGGAGGTTACCGAAGAGGTGAGGTTGCGGCGGTCTAGCTGCTGGTAACCGGTAACGACCACTTCCTGCAGGTTTTGGCTGGCATCCTTGAGCACCACCCATGCATAGTCGCCACGCTTGCCGCTCCAGGTGGAAGGCTTGCAGCCTATGTAGCTCACGTCGAGGGTGACGTGGTCTGACTCAGCCTTGAGGGAGAAACGGCCGTCGGTATCGGTTACCGTGTTCTGTTTGTTGGCGCGGTCTCTGATGATGGCACCGATGATGGGCTCGCCCTTCTCGTCTACTACGAGGCCCTGTATCTTGGAGGCGTCATATTCTTCCTGTGGCAGGTTGGAGTCTTTCACGATGACGATGTACTCGTCCTTGGCCATGGCTTTGAGTTGATGGCCCCGGATGATTTCGTTGACGGCCTGCACAGCGGTCTTGCCCTTGATGGAGACGGTTACCTTAAAGTTGACGTCGCCATAGTTGTACTGTATTTTCTTGCCCGATCTCTTCTCCACCTGATGCAGGGCGGCGGTGGCTTTCTCATTGTTGAAAGATGCAGAAATCAGCTTGTTGCCCTGTGCCATCACGCTGAGGGTCATCCCTGTGGTGAGCAACATAGTGGTCAGTACTCTTTTGCTTTCTTTGCTAAACATGTTGTAAGTACTCATTGTTCTCTCTCTTATATATGAAATATATGTTGTTGTTCTACTTCTCTTTGTTTTCCCCCGAAAGTTTTTTGGGGATGCTTATTTGATGACCAGTGCCTGCTCTTGGCTTTTCTGCTCGATGTGGGCGTTGCCTATGAGCTGCAGCTGGTGAACGATTTCGCCGATGGGGGCAGTGCGGCTAGCGCTGAAGTGCAGTTGCTCCTGTAGGTGCTTGTCGCTGGCGAATACTACGTTGAGATTGTACCATCTGCCTATCTCGGTAGTGATTTCGCGCAGGGTTTGTCCGTCGAAGTAGAAGTCGCCGCGCATCCAGCTTAGGGCGATGTCTTCGTCGGTAGGCTCTACCTCTAGCGTACCGTTCCTAAGCCAAGCCGTCTCGCCTGGTTTGATACACACCTGGCCGGTGGAATTTTTTACCTCTACGCTACCTTCGGTAAGAGATACCCGGCTGCTCTCGTCCTTGAAACTGCGTACATTAAACTTGGTGCCCAGCACCTTGGTCTGCATCCCGTCGGCATTGACCACGAACGGGCGACTCTCTTGGTGCGTCACCTCGAAGTAGGCTTCGCCGCAGAGGCTTACCTCTCTTGTGCCCGACTCCCGGAAATGGTGGGGGAAGGTGAGTTGGCTTCCGGCATTCAGACAAATCAGCGTGCCGTCGTCCAGTAGTAGCTTGGCAGTCTGCCCCGCAGGCACCTTGATGGTTACATCGTCATGGTTGGAGGTTTGCTGGTCGAATACTCTGATGATATGGTCGTGAGTAAGCACGATGCCTGCGTCTTTGGAACTGGCGGCATCCGATAGGTCTACCGTCTTGTTGCCCATAGAGAGGGTGATGTATTGCCTGTCGTTGGTGGCTTGGTACACCACGTTGCCCATCTTGGCCAGTTGCTGGTTGGGCTGAGGACTCAAGAGGTCTTTCTCCTGTTGCCAGGGTGCCCATGTCAAGAGGAGGGTGATGCTGGCGGCTATTGTGACAATGCTAATCCATTGTGCCTTCTTGCGCTGTGTTTTCAGCTGGTTGCGTTTCAGGAATTCCTGGAAGGCCCGGTTGGCATCGGGAGCTGGCGTGCTGTCGAGCAAGGCTCGCTTTACTTCGAATGTCAAACGGTTGTTATCCTTATCGAGAATATCTTCCAAATTGTTGTTATTTTCTGTCATTTTCTTGCTTTTTTGTGTTTGTACGTATTAGGATGAGACTTTGTGCCTGGTTTTCTCGCATTTTTAACAAATATTACGATACGGTACTATTCTTATGCCCCCAAAAAACAGACGTACGAGCCAGCTTATTTGGGCTTGT
>CAVDKC010000066.1:0-13770 GCA_963609615.1 Oribacterium sp. | reverse complement strand
CCTATCGCCTGATGTCCCAGACAGACACCAAGCATCGGCTTTCTGCCTGCATAATGCTTGATGACATCCAGCAAGAGTCCTGCCTCCGAAGGGATGCCCGGACCGGGACTCAATATGATCTTGTCGAAGCGGTCGAGCTCACCCAACTGGAACTGGTCATTGCGATAAACCGTCACGTCCGCCCCGAGTTCCTTCACCAAATGTGCCAGGTTGTAGGTGAAGGAATCGTAATTGTCTATGATTACTACTTTCATTTTTTCAATGTTAAATATGGAGTGTTGAATTCTTCACTCTTCGTTCTTCACTCTTCGTTCTTCACTCTTCACTTATAACTGTTCGGCAATGTGGATAGCCTTGGTCAAGGCACCCAACTTATTGTTGCACTCTTCCAACTCGTACTGGTCGTTACTCTTTGCCACGACACCACTACCAGCCTGGAACCACAACTCGCCGTTGCGGCTGATGAAGGTGCGGATGACGATGGCCTGGTTGAGGTCGCCGTTCAAGCCGATGAAACCGATGCAGCCGCCGTAGGCTCCACGGTTGTGTGGCTCCAGTTCGGAGATGATCTGCATCGCCCTCACCTTGGGCGCACCACTCAGCGTACCGGCAGGGAAGGTGTCGATAAACTCCTTGATGTGGTCGGCTCCCTCATCGAGCGTACCGCTCACACGGCTCACAAGGTGGATGACATGGCTATAGAACTGCATGTCTTTGTAGAAATCTACCTTCACGCCATGGCAGTTACGGCTCAGGTCGTTGCGTGCCAAGTCTACCAGCATCACATGCTCGGCATTCTCCTTGGGGTCGTTGCGCAGGAACTCGGCAGCCTTGCGGTCTTGCTCCATGTCGCCCGTGCGCTTGGTGGTGCCGGCGATAGGGTCTATGAAGGCCTTGTCACCCACGATACGGTTGTGGGTTTCGGGCGAAGAACCGAAGATGCGGAAACCTCCGAAGTCGAAGTAAAAGAGATAAGGCGAGGGATTGATGCTGCGCAGGGCCCGGTAGAGTTTGAAGTCATCGCCCTCATACTTCTGCACGAAGCGGCGGCTCACCACTATTTGGAACACATCGCCACGCAGGCAGTGCTGGATGCAGCGACGCACATTCGCCTTGTGCTCCTCGTCGGTCAAGGTAGAGTAAGTCTCGCCTACGGGGTGGAAATCATAGGGTTTCACGTTACCCTTGTTCAGAGCTTTTTGCAGAGCGTCAAGCTCGGAAAGTGAAGAGTGATGAGTGAAGAGTGAAGAATTCTCTTGCTCTTCTGCTTGAGCTTCTGAAGAAATTGAAGAGACAGAACTGTCAGATTCCTCACTCTTCTCTCTTCGTTCTTCATTTTCTTGAAGAACAATCAGCTCCATCGTATTGTTAAAATGGTCGAAGACGATGATGTCCTTATACATTATATAATAGATGTCTGGTGCATCGTTCTTCTCCATCGTGGTGTCCTTCACCGGGATGTTCTCGAAGTAGCGCACGGCATTGAAGGTGGTAAAACCATAGAGACCGCAGAAGTCCTTACCTTCTCCTGTTACGTGGAACGACTGGATGAAGTCGTTGATGGCCTTGGAGATGGCGAGTTTGCACTCCTCACCTTTTCCTTCGCCGAAAGCCGGAAGTTCCTGTTTCACGACATTTCCATCGGGATAGGTGGCAGTCACCACACCGTGACCCACGGCTATGCTTGCCATGGGATGCACGCCGATGAAGGAACGGGAATTCTCTGAGCCATGGTAGTCGGAACTCTCCATCAGTGCCGACTGGGGATAAATATCTCTCAACCGCATATAGACTCCCACCGGTGTATAAAGGTCGGCAAGTATCTTGCGGGTAGTTGTCTTGTAATTAAAAATTGCCATATTCTTTTGCCATTTCCTTGTTAGACAAATAGGTTTGCACATCCTTGTCGCCACGGCCCGATACAGTCAAGACCACCACGTCGTCCTTCTTGAACTTCATCTTCTTCAGGGCTGCCACGGCGTGGGCACTCTCGATGGCGGGGATGATGCCCTCCATGCGGGTCAACTCATAACCGGCGTAGATGGCCTCGTCGTCCTTGATGGCGAGCACATGGCTTCTGCCGCTTGTCGCCAGGTCGGCGTGCATCGGCCCGATACCGGGATAGTCGAGTCCGGCACTGATGGTGAAGGCTTCTTTGATCTGTCCGTCGTCGGTCTGCATCACGAGGGTACGGGCACCGTGGATGATGCCTTCCGTACCGCAGTGCATGGTGGCAGCGGTGTAGTCGGTATCGATACCGTGACCAGCGGCCTCAGCGAGATAAATCTGCACACGGTCATCGTCGATGTAATGGTAGATGGTGCCGGCTGCGTTCGAACCACCGCCCACGCAGGCGATGAGATAATCGGGATAGTCGCGTCCTACCTTCTCTTCCAACTGCCATTTCAGTTCCTCCGAGATGACGCTCTGCATCTTTGCCACGATGTCGGGATAAGGATGAGGCCCCATCGTAGAGCCTACAATATAGAAGGTGTCCTGCGGATGGCAGCACCAGTCGCGGATGGCCTCAGAGCAGGCATCGCTCAAGGTCATGTTGCCCGTGCGCACAGGATTCACTGTCGCTCCCAACATCTTCATGCGCTCCACGTTGGTATGCTGGCGCTCCACGTCGGTAGCTCCCATAAAGATCTCGCACTTCATGTCCATCAAGGCACAAACGGTGGCAGTGGCAACACCGTGCTGTCCGGCTCCCGTCTCGGCAATGATGCGTGTCTTGCCCATCTTCTTCGCCATCAGAATCTGTCCGATGGTATTGTTGATCTTGTGCGCTCCCGTATGGTTCAGGTCCTCACGCTTCAGATAGAGCTGGCAACCATACTTCTCGCTCATGCGCTTGGCATAATAGAGAGGGGAAGGACGCCCCACATAGTCCTTCAAGAGCTGGCGGTATTCCTTCTTGAACTCCTCGCTCTCGATGATGGGCTTGTAGGCCTGCTGCAGTTCCGTCACACACTTATATAATATCTCGGGCACGTATGCGCCGCCGAATTTTCCGAAAAATCCTTTATCGTCTACTTGATACATCGTTTCTTATGTTTAATGTTTAGTGTTTAATGTAGAGTGCTGAGTGCTGAATGTAGAGTTAAGGTAAAGAAACAATTTGGTAAAACACCCAAGAATCTTTGTCCTTACACAAGGAGGGAATGATCGTTTTATGCTATCAAAATCTCCGTTCCGTACTACGGAACGCACGTTCCGAACTTTGGAACCGCCATTCCGTACTTCGGAACAGACATTCCGTTATTCGGAACGGAACTTTCGATTCGGTTTCCACTCTTTTCCTTCCTTACTCTTCATTTGAATTCTTCACTCTTCCCTCTTCACTCTTCACTTAAAATGAATTCTTCACTTACTTCTTGAGTGCCTCAAAAAGTTCATCCAGTGCCTTGTCGGCATTGCCAGTCTCATTGAGCAGCGTCACGAACTTGCTGCCGATGATGGCTCCGGCGGCATTGTCCTGCGCACTGGTAAGCGTCTGCTTGTTGCTGATGCCGAAACCTATCATGCGGGGATTGCGGAGGTTCATCGAGTTGATATGGTTGAAGTAAGCCAACTTGGCGTCGCCGAAGTTGCTCTGTGCTCCCGTGATGCTTGCCGAGCTGACCATGTAGATAAAACCGTCGGTATGCTCGTCTATGAAACGGATGCGCTCCTCGCTGGTCTCTGGGGTAATCATCATAATGACACGCACGTCATACTTGTCGGCAATGGGTTTTACCACCTTCAGATAGTCGTCGAAGGGAAGGTCGGGGATGATGGTGCCGCTCACGCCGCTCTCCACACAACTCTTGAAAAACTCCTCGATGCCATAGTGCATCACGGGATTCAGGTAGCCCATCAATACCAACGGGATGTTGACCTCGTCCTTGATGGCCTTCAACTGGGCGAAGAGCGTCTTCACCGTCATTCCGTTCTTCAACGCCACCGTTCCGGCACTCTGTATCACAGGACCGTCAGCCAAGGGGTCACTGAAGGGAATGCCCACCTCTATCATGTCGATGCCCTTGCGCTCCATCGCCTTGATGACATCGCCCGTGCCGTCTAGCGTAGGACAACCGGCACAGAAGTACAAGCTCAACAACTTGCGGTCTTTGCTTGCTGCAAACAATTGGTTTATCTTATTCATTAGCTTTACCTTTTTTCGTTTTTATCTTTAATTTGTTTACCCTATTTGTATTTTACTTTTTTACCTTTTTACTTTTTTACCTTTAAAAGGAACTCTTTGAGCTTCTCCACGTCTTTCAGTCCTGGCTCTATCTCAAACTTGGAGTTGAGGTCGATGCCGATGCACTTGGAATGATGGAAGTTCCTGATGCGTTCTGCGTCATCCGGCCCGATGCCTCCACTCAAGAGGAAAGGCACGTCACCGTCGTAGGCTTCCAGCACCGACCAGTCGAACTGCTTGCCGCTGCCTCCCATCATCGGGCACTTGGTGTCGAAGAGGAGCCAGTCTACTGCTCCCACATACTCCCCGTACCTCTTGACATCATCGGTATCCTTTACGCTGATTGCCTTGATGAGCTTGATGTCTCTCCCCGACTCCGCCAGTTTCTCCCGTAAAAGCAAACAAGTCTCCCTGCTCTCTGTTCCATGCAACTGCAGATAGTCCAGGTCGAAATCACTCACTCGGCGAAGGATGTCCGCCTCATCGGCATTGACAAACACACCCGTGCGCAGCACATCACTGTCAGCATCCGTCCTTGCCGGAACTTGGTCCGTATACCTTGGAGACTTGGGGGCAAAGATGAATCCCATCATGTCGATGCCCAACCGTGCCACAGCCTGCACATTGCCGGCTTCGCGCATTCCACAAACCTTTATCTTCATCTCAAAGCCTGTATAAACTCATTCAACGCCGCACCGGGATTCTCCTGCTTCATAAACTGCTCGCCCATGAGGAAGCCACGAAAACCTCCCTCATCCCGAAGTCTCTTCACTACCTCGGGCTTGGAGATGCCACTCTCACTCACGCGGCATACGTCCTTGGGCAACTGCTCTGCGAGGCGGAAACTGTTCTCTACGTCCGTAACGAAAGTTCCGAGGTTGCGATTGTTGATGCCGTACATATCTGGCTCCAACTCAGCGTACTCGAAGTCGCGGTCGTTGTGCATCTCCAGCAGCACCTCCAGTCCCAATTGGTGCGCCATGTTCAGAAGCGTCCTGCACTCCTCCTTGGTCAGACAGGCGGCAATGAGCAGCACAGCCGAAGCCCCACAGTAACGAGCCTGAAGCAACTGGTATTCCTCGATGACGAAGTTCTTATATAATATAGGTATAGAGACACCCACGTGGCGAGCCTCCTGGATAAACTCATCATAGCCGCCGAAGTAATCGATGTCGGTGAGGATGCTCAGTGCCGAAGCCCCATTCTGCTGATAGCTCAGGGGGATGACACTTGCCTTTCCCTCTTCCTTGATCCATCCCTTGGAGGGCGACTTGCGCTTGAACTCGGCAATGATGCCCGTCGGAGACGCCATCAGTGCCTCCCGCATACTGCCGCCCGGCACCTTGCCGTCTTCCTCCTTCATCTTCTGCTCCACCAGCTGAATCATCTGGCGGGGCTGGATGAACCGCTTGCGCTGGTCTATCTCTATTCGCTTATGAGCGACGATTTCTTCTAAAATATCCATCTTTTTTACGTTGAAAGTTGAACTTTGAAAGTTGAAAGTTATGAAATGCTTTTTACGTTGAAAGTTGAACGTTGAAAGTTGAAAGTTGAAAGTTGAAAGTTGAAAGTTATGAAATGCTTTTTGAGCATTTGAATTCTTCACTCTTCGTTCTTCACTCTTCACTTAATTTCGCTCTTCACTTAATTTCGTTCTTCACTTAACTATTCAGTTCCACAAACTTCTTGAAGGTGGCGAGGGCCTTGCCCGAGTCGATGCTCTCGCGTGCAATCTCCACACACTCCTCTATACTCTTCTGTCCCTTCTCCATCACCTGAATGCCGAAGGCTGCATTGGCGAGAACGATATTCTTCTGGGCAGGCAGGGCACGGTTCTCTAATACGGCATCGAAGATTTCCTTTGCCTCTTCCTCGGTGGCACCGCCCCTGATTTCCTCTGGCTTGGCAATGGCAAACCCCAAGTCCTGGGGATTGAAAATCTTCTCATAGTCGTTGGTGGTCACCTTGAAGTCACCGGTGAGGGAAATCTCGTCATAACCGTCGATACTGTTCACGATACCATAGTCGATACCTATCTTCTGGTACACCTGGTTGTAGAGGCGCATCTGGTCGAGATTGGCAACACCGAGCAACTGGCACTTGGGCTGGCTGGGGTTTACCAACGGCCCCAGAAGGTTGAACACCGTAGGGAACTGCAAAGCCTTGCGGATAGGCCCCACAAACTTCATCGCCTTGGCAAAGAGTTGGGCATGGAGATAAACGATGCCCGCCTCGTTGATGCTGCGGTTCAACTTGTCGATATCATCAGTAAACTGCACGCCGTGATTCTTGATGACATTGGAAGCACCGCTCACCGAAGTGGCGGCAAAGTTGCCGTGCTTCGCCACCTTGTAGCCGGCACCGGCGATAACGAAGCAGGAAGTAGTGGAAATATTAAAGGTGTTCTTGCGGTCACCTCCCGTTCCCACCACGTCGATGTAACGGTCGCAGTCGAGAAGGGCAGGAACGCCCGTGGCAAGGATTCCGTCACGGAAGCCCAACAGCTCCTCCACCGTCACGCCTCTCATCTGCAGTCCTGTAAGCAATGCCGTAATCTGCTCCTCGGGGAACTCGCTCCGGGTGATTCCCACGATGATATTCTTGGTCTCCTCACGGGTCAGTTCCTCGTGATTCAACATTCTGTTCAGAACATCTTTCATTTCCATATTGTTAATCTCCTATTATTTAATGTTTGTTTTAATTTCCATCTAAGAAAGTGACACTAACAGAAAAAGGCCTGTCGTAAGTAACGGCAGGCCCCTATATTTTTGTTATCATAAACATATACGGCTCATCGACTCACGACTGCTTAGATCTTGAGTTACGCCACCACCATGCTATGTTTACAAACGTTGTCATCAGATTCTTGTCTTTTAATGAACAAATATTGTTATTCGATTGCAAAAGTACACAAAAACTTTTAAACCGCAAACTTTTCGACTAGGAAATTACGAATTTAACACTATTTTATCTACATCTGCCGCATTCTAGCCCTCTTTTACTGCCATATACCTTATTATATATACATAAAGAAAAAAATTTTCATGCTAATATAATAAAGTCCCCAACCGCTCGTTATCAATTCAAACAGCAAAATATTAACAATAAAAGCAATTACGCCTATGAAGCAATTCTTTACCCCCGAGAAGATGCGGCCATCTGCCAAGACGATACTCCTTATCAAGCAGATAGCCTATACCTACAACACGATCAAGATGAGTGGAAAATATCAGGCGTATTGCCTGAACTAAAAAAGAGAACAGATGAAAACAATAGTATCCCCATCACTTCTCTCAGCCAACTTTCTCGACTTGAAGAGCGATGTAGAAATGATCAACAAGAGTGAGGCCGACTGGCTTCACATGGACATCATGGACGGAGTGTTCGTACCTAACATTTCCTTCGGCTTCCCTATTCTCGAAGCCGTAGGAAAGGCTTGCCAGAAGCCACTCGACGTACACTTCATGATTCAACACCCCGAGCAATACATCGAGCAGACCGCCAAGACAGGTGCCATGATGATGAACGTACACTACGAGGCCTGCGTACACCTGCACCGCACCATCCAGGAGATACATGCGGCAGGCATGAAGGCAGGTGTCACTCTCAACCCTTCTACCCCCGTCTCTGTACTGGAAGACATCATCTGCGATGTAGACATGGTGCTGCTGATGAGCGTGAACCCAGGCTTCGGCGGGCAGAAGTTTATAGAGAACACCATCAAGAAGGTGGGCAAACTGCGCCAACTTATCAAGGAGAGCGGCAGCAATGCCCTCATCGAGGTAGACGGCGGCGTACAGGCTGAGACAGCCCCTCGACTCGTCAAGGCTGGGGTCAACGTATTGGTAAGCGGCAGCTATGTATTCAAGAGCACAGACCCTTACTCCACCATCCATGCCCTAAAGGAGCTTAGCCAAACAGATGCGGCATACTAGCCCAGATCCAGATACACATGGTGCTCCTTGGCTAGCTTACGCAAGTTGAGGAGCGCGTATCTCATTCTGCCCAGACAGGTATTGATGCTCACCTTCGTCACCTCGGCTATCTCCTTGAACGACATCTGCTGATAGTATCGCATATATACGATTTCGCGCTGAGGTTCTGGCAGGAAGGCTACCAGTCGTTTCACGTCCGCCAGTACCTGCCCCTTTACCATATCCCGCTCGGCAAAGCTCTCTTCCACAGCATCGCCCTTAAGACTGGAGAGGTCGTTGTTGTTGTGCTGGTCTACCTTGCGATAGAACTTCTGCTCACGGTATCCATCGATGATAACGTTATGGGCAATGCGCATCAGCCATGCGCAAAACTTGCCGTTGGCCGAATACTGTCCTTTCTGCATCTTGACAATAGCCTTTACAAAAGTTTCCTGGAAGATATCGTTCGCCAAATTCTCTTCGTGCACTACAAAGAGAATATAAGTGAAGAGGCGTTCTTCATTGCGCGACAGCAAGAGGTCAAAAGCCTTGTTGTCGCCCTCGACGTAAGCCAAGGCCAACTCTTCATCTGTCATTTCGTTGAGATGTTTCATTCCTTAATCTTTTTTGGTATTAAGTAAATGTCTAATTCAATAGGCGAACTTGTTGTTTATTGTGTTAGTAATGTTAAATATCGTTGCAAAGATAGCACTTTATTTTGAAACTGCAAAAAAAACGGGCGAAAAAATATACTTATTCGTTTTTTAACACTCCCCGATACCTCTTTTAAAAATAAAATACGTATCTTTGCACGCAGAGAAAAGAACAAAAACAAACTATTATTCACTTCATCTATTTAAGCAAAACATGACAAGATTCATCAAAACCCTACTGTTGGCTCTCATCATGCCCGTTTGTGCCTTTGCATCAGGGTGGAACGATGCAGAGTACAAGCGCATCGAGCAGAACATCCAGCTCCCCAAGATGAGCGAGCAACAGTTTCCTATCACGGCTTATGGTGCCAAGGTAAATGCCTCTGCTGCACAAAACCAGAAAGCCATCAACCGTGCTATCCTCCTTGCCAGCAAGAAGGGAGGCGGAAAGGTCATCGTTCCTACAGGTACCTGGAACACCGGTGCCATCGAAATGAAGTCGGGAGTCAACCTCGTTCTGGAAGAGGGTGCCACCCTCCACTTTACTTTCGAGCCGAAACTCTACCCACTGGTACGTACTGCCTGGGAAGGTCTGGCTTGCTGGAACTATTCACCATGCATCTATGCTTATCAGGCTACAGACATTGCCATCACGGGTAAGGGCACCATCGACGGCGGTGGCAACAACGACACTTGGTGGCCGTGGAATGGCAACCCCCGTTTCGGCTTTAAGCAAGGGGTAACCAAGGAGAGCCAGAATATGGGCAGCCGCGCCCAACTCCAGAAGCAGGCCGAAGACGGTGTGCCTTTCGACGAGCGCAAGTATGGTATGGGCAAGGGCTTACGCCCCCAGCTCGTCAACCTCGTACGCTGCGAACGCATCCTCATCCAGGGTGTCAAGATGATAAACTCCCCATTCTGGGTGATGCACCCATTGCTCTCCAAAAATATCACCGTAGATGGCGTAACCGTATGGAACGAAGGTCCTAACGGTGACGGATGCGACCCTGAGGCTTGCGAGAACGTACTCATTCAGAACTGCATTTTCCACACGGGCGACGACTGCATCGCCATCAAGAGCGGGCGCAACAACGACGGACGCCTTTGGAATATCCCTTCCAAGAATATCATCATCCGCAACTGCAAGATGGAGGATGGTCACGGTGGCGTGGTTATCGGTTCAGAAATCTCCGGCGGATGCGAGAATGTATACGCTGAAGACTGTGAGATGGACTCACCTCACCTCGAACGAATCCTCCGCATCAAGACCAACAACTGCCGTGGCGGACTCATCCAGAATATCAACATGCGCCGCATCAAGGTGGGGCAGTGCAAGGAGGCTGTGGTGAAAATCAACCTCGACTACGAACCAAAGGAGGCATGCTACCGCGGCTTCACCCCTACCGTACGTAATGTGAGCGTAGAAGACGTTACCTGCCAGAAGAGCAACTACGGTGTGCTCCTCATCGGCTACGAAGACAAGGCTGTCATCTCCAACATCAATATCAAGAACTGTAAGTTCGACGGCGTACAAAAAGAGCCTGTCAAGATTGTAGGCAAGACAGAGAATGTGAAGTTCGACAACCTCACCATCAACGGTTCATTGGTACTCAACGATGGCGAACAACCTTACAAGAACTATTCTGAGTGGCTCACCTACAGCGAGATGAAGCGTGTATCCCACCCTTACCTCCTCGACTTCAGCAAGAAACCTAAGTGGAGCTACGTGATGGGCATCGAGATGGAAGGTATGCTCGACACTTACGAGCGATACAAAGATGGAAATGACGCCATACTTTCTTACCTCAAGGAATACCCCGAGACGATGATTGACGAGAAGGGTAATGTTACTGGCTACAAGTACGAAGACTTCAATCTGGACAATGTACGCACAGCCAAGTTTATCCTCCGCATGCACAACCTCTTCCCCACCAAGGGAACGGAGAAGGCATTGAAGACTATCTTCAAGCAGCTCCAGAACCAGCCTCGCACCAAGGAGGGCGTTTACTGGCACAAGGCCATCTACGCCAACCAGGTTTGGCTCGACGGCATCTTTATGGGCTTGCCTTTCTACTGCAACTATGCCGTACAGACCATGAAGCCCAAGAAAGCAGAAAAATATCTCGACGATGCCGTAGACCAGATGGTCAAGACCGATTATCGCACCTACGACGAGAAGACCCAACTCTGGAAGCACGCCTGGGACGAGACGCACGAACAGTTCTGGGCAGACAAGGAGAACGGCAAGAGCCAGCACACCTGGGCAAGAGCCCTGGGATGGTACGTGATGGCTATGACCGAGTGCCTCGATGCCATGCCAGAAAACTATGCCCGTCGTAATGAGGTTATCGACCTCTTGAACAAGGCGATGGCTAGCGTGGTGAAGTACCAGGACAAGCAGACTGGCGTCTGGTACGACGTGATGGACGTAAAGGACACTCGCAACTATCTGGAGAGCACAGCCTCCAGCATGTTTGCCTATGTCCTACTGAAAGGTTATCGCAAGGGTTACCTCGGCGAGAAGTATCGTGACGCCGGCGTAAAAGCATATAATGGCATCTTGAAACAGTTTATCAAGGTGAACCCAGACAAGACCATCAGTCTGACCAACTGTTGCGCAGTGAGCGGCCTCGGTCCTGGCCCCGGTCCATACGTAAAGAAGCCCAACTACAAGCGTGACGGCAGCTTCGAATACTATATGAGCGAACCTATCCGCGACAACGACGCCAAGGGTGTAGGCCCATTCATCTGGGCTAGCCTGGAGATGGAGCAGCAAGGGCTCATCAAGTAAAACCTAAATTGATATCATATAGTTAATAACAGCCTTGCCGTATAGCAAGAAGAACTATTAACTATCATCACTTACGACAATGGAAAAGAAAATATTTTCTACCGTGACAGCAGTACTTATCAGTATTGCTGCCACGGCGCAGGCACCAGCTTTCCCTGGAGCCGAGGGGCATGGCAGATACGTTACTGGTGGCAGAGGTGGCAAGATTATCCACGTTACCAACCTTAATGACAAAGGCACAGGTTCGTTTCGGGAAGCAGTATCAGGCAATGACAAGAAGATGGTAGTGTTTGATGTGGCTGGTGTCATCCCATTGGCTTCCGACCTCACCATCGGTGCCAACACCACCATCCTCGGCCAGACTGCCCCTGCGCCAGGTATCACCATCAGATATTATACCGTTCGCCCGGAAGACAACTGCATCATCCGCTTCATCCGCTTACGCCGTGGACAAGAAAAGGACATCAATGACGGCGCCGACGCTACCTGGCAACGCAACAAGACGGGCATCATCTTCGACCACTGCTCGCTGAGCTGGAGCATCGACGAAGTGGCCTCCTACTACGACAACAACAACTTTACCATGCAGTGGTGTACCGTGGCAGAAAGCCTCACCAATCCCGGCCACTCCAAGGGAGCACATGGCTATGGTGGTATCTGGGGCGGCAAACTAGCCAGCTTCCACCACAATTTCATCGCACACGTGATGAACCGCGGACCTCGCTTCAATGGTGCCCGATATGGTTGGACTGGCTATACCAGCAACAAGAACTACAAAGAATACAACTGGGAGAACCCTGTACAAGCCGAGAATGTAGACTTCCGCAACTGCGTGATGTACAATGCACAAGGCACTTGCTATGGCGGTCCTGGCGGCGGACAAATCAACATGGTAAACAACTACTACAAGGCAGGCCCCAGCAAGCGTCTCGACAAAACTACACAGAATGGTATTTCCGTCAGTGTAAGCAATGGCAAGGAGCGAGGTAACCAGGAAGTTATCACCACCGTATCACTCTCCACCAGCGATAATTCAGACAAAAATCACCCGGAATATTACGACATGACCAGCCGTTACTACCTCTCTGGCAATACGACCGAGACAACTGCCGGAAAGATAACCAAGAACAGAGACTGGGCTGGCATGAAGTACGATACCGGCATCCCTAGCCTTAATGGCGAATACTACAGCCCTGATGCCAACCACTTTTATGGCGACAACGTAGAGCATACCACCATCAACGGCAAGAGTTGCGTCAAAATCAAGATGGATACCCCAGCCCCAACAGGCGAAATAACCACCCACTCTGCCGCCGAGGCTTTCAGCAAGGTATTGGCGAATGCCGGAGCATCGCTCTATCGTGACGAGATAGATACACGCTATATGGAAGAGGCCAAAACCGGCACAGCTACTTACAAAGGCAGCGTTACCCAGTCGGACGGCATTATCGACCTCGTATCGGATGTCAACGGATATACGGAGGAGACCTTCGGAAAAGGTTCCCGTCCTGCAGGTTTCGACTCAGACAACGATGGAATCCCTGACGACTGGGAGAAGGCTAACGGCTTGAATCCCCACGATGCCAGCGATGCCCTTACCTACACACTCGACAGCAAGGGATATTACACCAATCTGGAGGTTTACGCCAACTCTTTGGTGGAAAGCATTATGAAAGCAGAAAACGCAGATGCCATAAGCGATGTAGACGAATACTACCCAGCCTACACACCTATGGGCATCGCTTCCACGGTAAACGATGACTGTGCCGTAACATCCATCGAATACTATACCCCAAGCGGAGTGCGCCTGCCAGCCCCTGTTGCCGGCATCAATATCCGAAAGATGAAGTTGGCTAAAGACAAGACCATAACAGACAAAGTCATCAAGTAATCAACCGATTAGTGGGTTTGCACTGGCACGCAGCCCACTGAGAGCACTCCTTTCGAAAACGTTTACGTAGTTTTAGAATGTAAATATTTGCATGTTTCGTCAAAACTTCGTATTTTTGCAAAAAATATATATATTTCACTAATCTAACCAAAATAAATGTATGTCTGGTAATTTAAACAAATTGAGAATTGCGTTGGCTGGTGGACTTATGTTCACAGTAACCAGCATCTCAGCGCAAACTGTAAAAGGTACCGTTACTGACAATACAGGTGAGCCTATTATCGGCGCCTCCGTCATGGAGGTAGGACAAGCCGGCAATGGGGGTGTCACCGACA
>CAVDKC010000065.1:0-13967 GCA_963609615.1 Oribacterium sp. | reverse complement strand
GGCTATACTGCGCCATCGCAATGCAAAAAACAGAGAGAGGCATTTACTCTCTTAGGAACCTGACTAACAAAAGAGAAGCGACATCAATGACTGCTGGGCGATGGTTCGGGAACGGACGGATACCAAACAGGTAAAGAATAGAGGATATTACAGATTAAATTACCTTAAAAAATATTTTGTTGTCTGAAAAAAATATAGTACCTTTGCACACGTTTTAACGGATAACAAGAGGAATATACATCATTTATATAATAACAAAAACTTTCAAATGAAGGCATTAGCAATTAAGTCGAGTTTGTTTTCTTGCTTGAAGACTTACAACAAGAAGACATTCATGTCTGACCTCATGGCAGGTATCATCGTGGGTATCGTAGCCCTGCCTCTGGCCATCGCATTCGGTATCGCTTCTGGCGTAACTCCCGAAAAGGGCATCATCACCGCCATTGTAGCAGGTCTTATCATCTCTCTCTTCGGCGGAAGCAAGGTGCAGATTGGCGGTCCTACGGGCGCATTCATCGTCATCATCTACGGCATCATCCAGAAGTATGGCATGGAGGGGCTCACCATCGCTACCCTGATGGCAGGTCTATTCCTGGTACTCTTCGGACTCCTCCGCCTGGGCACCATCATCAAGTACATCCCATATCCTATCGTGGTAGGTTTTACGAGCGGTATCGCCGTCACCATCTTTACCACGCAGATTAAGGACCTCTTCGGACTGACATTGGCTAGCAATCCCTCCGACTTCCTAGAGAAATGGGGTGTGTACTTCCAGAGCTTCAACACCATCGACCCCTGGTGCGCCCTCATCGGTGTGGTGAGCGTCGTGGTGATTGCCATCACCCCTAAGTTCAGCAAGAAGATTCCGGGCTCGCTCATCGCCATCATCCTCATGACGGTAGTGGCACTACTGCTCAAGCAGTTTGCTGGCGTGGAGAGCATCGAGACCATCGGCGACCGTTTTTCTATCAGCAACGAGTTGCCCGCAGCTACCGTTCCTGCAATGAACTGGGAGACCATCAAGAGTCTCGTTTCACCAGCCATCACCATCGCCATCCTTGGTGCTATCGAGAGTTTGCTCTCCGCTACCGTAGCCGACGGTGTTATCTCCGACCATCACGACAGTAACACCGAACTTGTGGCACAAGGCTTGGCCAACATCGCCTCCCCACTCTTTGGCGGAATCCCAGCCACTGGTGCCATCGCCCGTACGATGACCAATATCAACAACGGCGGCAAGACCCCCGTAGCCGGCATCATCCATGCGGTGGTATTGCTGCTCATCTTCCTCTTCCTGATGCCTTTGGCCAAATACATTCCTATGGCTTGTCTTGCAGGTGTGCTGGTAGTGGTATCTTACGGTATGAGCGGATGGAGAAGTTTCCTGGCACTGATGAAGAATCCCAAGAGCGATGTGACAGTACTCCTGATTACCTTCTTCCTCACCATCATCTTCGACCTCACCATAGCCATCGAGGTAGGATTGATTATCGCCTGCTTGCTCTTCATGAAACGAATGAGCGAAACTACCGACGTAACAGCCATTACGGGCGAGGTAGACCTCAACAAGGAGTATGACTTCCTCTCTACCAACCTAGAGCACTATGCCATCCCCGAGGGCGTAGAGGTGTACGAGATCAACGGTCCCTTCTTTTTCGGAGCCGGCAATAAGTTTGAGGAAGTAATGGCAGCCTTCGGCGACCGCCCTAAGGTACGAGTGATACGCATGCGCAAGGTGCCATTCGTAGACTCGACAGGCATCCACAACCTCACCAACCTCTGCGAGATGAGCAAGAAGGAAGACATCCAGATAGTACTCTCTGGCGTATGCGAGAAGGTGAACGCACAGCTGGAGCACGCAGGTTTCTACAACCTGCTGGGCAAGGAGAACATCACCGACCACATCAGCAAGGCGCTGAAGCGTGCCGAGGAAATCATCAACGCAAAGTAAGCACAAGAACATCAATAGCTAAAAGGAATCCCGCTAGCATCCTCAAGAGATACTAGCGGGATTTTATTGTGTGCCCAGAAAATATGTCTGACCTGCAATCAAAGTGAATACAGCAAGCCGATACGCACATCAAACGTACGAGAGTTTACATTGGCATGATACTTATAGTAGGTATTGCGCCAATAGTTGGAAACATTCATGTCGAGATTGAGATGACTAGCCAATGCCATGACAAACCGGGCGTTCAATACCAAGAGCGAGGCATTTCCCTTGTCGCCCTGTGCATTGAGATAGAGCGGGTTAGTATTCTCCCAATCCTTGTTCTCATATCCCTTCCAGGTGAAGATGCGATAATAGTCGGCACCTACGGAGAAAGCTCCCACCTTGCCAAACTCCAAGAGACTGCTAGCCTTCACGCTATATCCGCTCCCCATATTATAGTCGCGGTCTATCACATGATAATAGTCGGTCAAGCTACCACCCAGAAGAATGGCATCCACGAAGATGCGCTGTTCTAGCTTGCTCAGGTTGCCCACCTGAGGAAAGCGGTAGATAAATCCAGGACCTACCGAGGCTGCCTCGGAAATACGATAAGGCACAAGACTGGTACCGTTCTTCACCGGCTGGGAGTCATAATAATTGAAGTGCTGGAAGATGCCAAACTCCGCCTCCATCGTCTTGTTCACAGGCACAGGGACGCTCCACAGTCGGCCCAAGAGATGCACCTCCGTGACGAGCGGCTGGTTGTTGCTCAATCCGAACTGCACATCGGCCGTGAAGTAATCGTACGGCTTGCTCGTCTCCTCCTTAAAAGGGTCGCCATAAGAGAGATTGAAACGAACGTATGGGTTGCCTTCGCCACGGAAGAGCGAATTGTTGTCGGCCAGATAGCGATATCCTGCCGATACGGCAAACAGCACGGGAATCCTGTCATAGTCGTGATACTTATAATACTTGCCACGCACTCGCCAAGCGTCACCATTCAGGATACGGTTCAGCCCCTTGATAGGGCAAATCACAGTGCCCAGAAACTCGCGAACGAATCGGGGGAAGCCCCGCAAGCGGTCGTCAAACACCAAGTCGCTAATACGATTGGTCACCTCGCCGATGCATACTCCGCCAAAGGTGGTAGCCATGAGGTCATTGATAGCAGGCGGCTCTATCTCGCAAGTAGTCTCCCACATCAAGCTTCCGCAAAAAGAGTAAGGCACCGACTCCCAGAACTTCATCCCATTGCTGCGTGCGGCATTGAAGTAGAGTCCGCCATGGTAAGGATGGGCGAAGAGATTGGTAGAAAACTGGTCGTTGTCCCATACAAACCCCGTCTTCAGATTGTTCTTGATGCTATGAAAGGAAATCTTGGCAAAATCCTCGTTCATCACAAACTGGTCGAAGCACTGCACTCCCACATTGATGGCAAAAGCCTCCAGCGCAGCCTTCCAAGGATGCTTTTTCTGTCGTTCCGGGTCGTCGAAGGCAAAGACAGTTCCCTCCTTCCATGCCTCCATATCATATTCCTGCCTCTGAGGAATACCAGTGGTATGCTGCTGGTAACCATTGTCGAGGCGGAACGCTAAGCCTGCCTCGGCTATAGCTCTCTGCCGATAGCGGCGAGAGTGATGATAATACCGGGTATCGCCATATCCCACAGAAGCAAAGGCACTCAGATACTTGCCCAACTGGTAGTCGGCATTCACCCTGGCCTGCAAGGAGTAGAGCCGTTCAGGCTTGTCATTGGAATTTTTATCCAGCGACTCCACATGATAATAGCCCAAGTCTCCACTCAGCGAGAAGCGAGGCGACAACCGGAAGTACTGACCTATGCGATAAAACAAGGCACCGGAAAACTCCTCGCCAAACCCGAAGTAGTGAGTTCCCACACCTATTATATTATAGGTACTTCGATTGCGGAATCTGACAGCCACATTCATCTTTGTGGAGGAGCCGCCATACATCATAAAGTCGATATGCGTATTCGGATTGACATTCACCAATCCTATCTTATGCGCTATCGTGTCACGACTATAGTTGATGATACCCAACTGCACACCACGAGGATGGCTCACGCAGACATTTACCAGTCCCACCTGCGAACCATTCAGCGTGTCGGCATAATTGTAGCCCCCCAACTGCAAGCCTCGCATATAAGAAGAGCAGACATTGGAGGAGGCAATCTGCATGCCTCGCTTCATGCCCATGGAGATATTAGACAGTGCGCTCAGCTGCACGCCCCTGAACGAAGTAGACGACATATTGCTGATGAGTGACAGCTGCATGCCATTGCCCCCACGCACCAGATTGGTGACTCCTGAGAGCTGTACTCCCCGCATATCCCCACCGACGACATTCATGATGCCAGCGATGTTGACACCCCGCATCTGCCTTTTCACCAAGCCTGAGAACACACCTGTCTGCACACCCCGCAAGGTATCTACCTCGCCGAAAAGTGCCAGGTTGCCGCTACTATAGAGAGCGGAGTCGGCAGCATGACGGTTGAATCCGATGCCGATATTATTCACCTTACCAGTCTGTGCTAACGCTACCGTCGGCAAAACGAGCCATATAGGCACCCAGCACAGAGTCCTCATATTCTTCTTATCCATAAATCCCATTTCTAAAGACGCTTCAGATATTCTGCGCACATCTCAGCGCATCTTTCTCCGTCCACACCTGCCGAGACGATGCCGCCAGCGTAGCCTGCGCCCTCTCCACAAGGGAAGAGCCCCTGAATGCGGACGTGCTGCAAGGTTTCACGGTCGCGTACGATGCGCACAGGCGAAGAAGTACGCGTCTCCATCGCTATCAGCGTAGCCTCGTTGGTGAGGAATCCATGAGCGTTCTTGCCGAAGGTCTTGAAACCTTCCTGAAGGCGATGGCTTACGAACGAAGGCATCCAGAAGTGCAGCGGACTGCTGATCAAGCCTGGCGCATAACTGCTCTTCGGCAGGTCGTAGCTCAGGCGGTTGTTCACGAAATCGGCCATGCGCTGCGAAGGGGCTGTCTGCTTCATGTTGCCCTGCTGCCAGCACTGCTTTTCCACTATCTGCTGGAAGTACATCATCAGGAGGGAGGAGTGAGAAGTAAAAAGCGAAGAATCACTTATACCTTCTTCTTGGGCAAGTTCTTCTATCGAATACTTCACTCTTTGCTCTTCGCTCTTCACTTCATTCACAAACTGGGCGACATCCTCGGGATGCGTCTCTACCACCATGCCCGAATTACTCCAGGCTGTGCCTCGGTTACTAGGGCTCATGCCGTTCACTACGAGCTGTTCCGGGCCAGTGGCAGCAGGGATGACAAAACCGCCCGGACACATACAGAAACTGTACACGCCCCTGCCTTCCACCTGCGTAACAAAGCTATACTCGGCAGCAGGCAGATACTTGCCTCTACCCTGCCTGTTGTGATACTGTATCTGGTCGATGAGCTGCGCTGGATGCTCCAGGCGCACGCCCACGGCGATACCCTTCGCCTCGATGTCTATCTTGGCGGATGCGAGATAACGGTAAACATCTCTCGCACTATGACCTGTGGCCAGAATGACGGGGCCTCTATAGGTCTCCTCCGCCCCCGTCACGAGGTTCTTGGCCTCCACCCCGATTACCCTATCGGCAGCAGAAGCATCCGGGGTAACCAGTTTGCCGTCGCTCTCCAAGATGAGCCGCACCATCTTGGTCTGGAAATGCACCTCGCCACCACACTGAATGATGGTGTTTCGCATGTTCTCGATGACTCGCGGCAACTTGTCTGTACCGATATGCGGATGGGCATCGGCCAGAATATTCGTGTTGGCACCATGCTGGCAAAACACATTCAGTATCTTGTCTACGCTGCCACGTTTCTTACTGCGGGTATAGAGCTTGCCGTCGCTATAGGCACCGGCACCACCCTCGCCAAAACAATAGTTGCTCTCGCCGTCCACCTTCTGGGTCTTAGTGATGTTGGAGAGGTCTTTCTTGCGTTCGCGCACGTCCTTGCCACGCTCCAGCACCACTGGGCGATACCCCAGTTCGATGAGTCGAAGCGAGGCGAAGAGGCCGCCGGGGCCCTCTCCTACCACAATGACACGTGGTCTAGAGCTTACATCGGGATATTCCGTATGCACATACTGGTCGTCCTGCGGAAACTCATTGATGTAGGCACGCACCTTCAGGTTGACAAAGATGGTGCGCTGTCGGGCATCAATGCTGCGCTTGAGCACACGCACTTGGTTGAGGGTTCTCACGTCGAGTCCCTTTTCCTTAGAGAGGTAGCGCTTAATGCCCTCCTCGCTAGCTGCCTGTTCGGGCAGAATTCTTATCTGGTATTCCTGGATCATATTTTATATTGAAAGTTGAAGGTTGAAAGTTGAACGTTATGATTAGTATTCTTGCCATTCTACATTCTTTTTACTTTTTTACCTTTAAATGTCCATCTCTTTCAGTACCTCTAGGGTATTGAGATCATACATTTTGAAATGTCCGTCTTCGAGCGTAGCGAAAGTAGGCACATTACCGCCCTTAGGGAAGGTGATGCTACCCGTATTGCAGACGGCACGATGAATGGCTGGCTTGCCCTCCTGGGGCGATGGTACGTCTATGTGGGAGAGCTCCCAGAGATGACTGTGCCCGTAGATGATAGCATCGTATGGTCCCTTAGGCATGTTCTCTTTATTATAAACATGTCCGTGGGTCAGGAGGTAACGCTTGCCACTGTCCACCAGCAGCGCATAGGTCTCCATGATGGGGAAATCGAGGAGCATCTGGTCTACCTCCGCATCGCAATTGCCACGCACGGCGATGATTTTGTCGGTCAATCGGTTCAGACGCTCTACAATACCCTTGGGGTCGATGCCCTCGGGTATGCGGTTACGGGGACCGTAATTGATGATGTCGCCCATGATGCACATCATGTCACACTGTTCTGTCTCGAAGAAGTCGAGCACTTTCTCCAAGGCTGGCAAGCAGCCGTGGATATCGGAAAATAAAAGATATTTCATACCAAAATTTTATCGTAAAATAAATTTCTTTTTTAGTTCCACCTTTAATAATTTATTAGCAAACATTGCAATTTCTGCTGCAGCTATGATTCCACTGCCAATACAGGCATAATTTGTCAATGCCATTTCGCACCTATAATAAAGAGGCGACAAACCTCCTATTACCACACCACTACACATTATCTTCGACAATCCGAAGAAGTAGTCTGCCAGCTTCTCGTTGCGCTTGAACCTGTGCATAGCGAACTGATTTTTCGAATTTACTTCCGCAACCATACGCTCATCAGATGAATATCTGCTGCAAAAGTAAGCAAATTATCCGAAACTCACAAACAATTCTCCGATTTTCTTATATATAATAAGGTATAGGCGGCAAGAATAGAAAACTCATACTACAAGACAAGTGTTTTCTACTACATTTTGTTACTTTTTGCTGAAATTTCTTGGCAGTTTGACATAATATTCGTATTTTTGCCCCCAAGTTCCGCTTCGGCCCCGGTCGTTTCGGGGGGAGCGGTGCATTACAAACGTTAAACTCAATAAAATGAAAGTATTAAAATTCGGCGGAACATCTGTTGGTTCCGTAAAAAGCATCCTCAGCTTAAAACGTATCGTAGAGAATGAGGCCAAGAAACAGAGTATAGTGGTTGTCGTGAGCGCACTTGGCGGTATCACCGACAAACTCTTGCAGACCTCCCAGTTGGCCCTCAAGGGTGATGAACAATGGAAAGCGGAATTCGACGCCATGGTTGATCGCCACCACAAGATGATAGACACCATCATCACAGACACCGCAGACAGAGAAAACTTGTTCAAATCGGTCGATGCCCTCTTCGAGCAGTTGAAGAGCATCTATTTTGGTGTGTACCTCATCCACGACCTCAGCGAGAAGACGCAGGATGCCATCGTGAGCTACGGCGAAAGGCTCAGTTCCAAGATCGTCGCCACGCTGATACGTGGTGCCAAGTGGTTTGACTCGCGCGACTTCATCAAGACGGAGCGCCTCAACGGCAAGGGCAAGCATACCCTCGACAGCGAACTGACCAACAAGTTGGTGAAGGAAGCCTTCTCCGAACTGCCCCGCATATCTCTCGTACCGGGTTTCATCAGCCGCGACAAGCACACCGACCGCACCACCAACCTGGGACGTGGCGGTAGCGACTACACCGCAGCCATCATCGCAGCAGCCCTCGACGCAGAGGTGCTGGAAATCTGGACCGACGTGGACGGATTCATGACAGCCGACCCACGTGTTATCAAGACAGCTTATACCATCAACGAACTGAGTTACATCGAGGCGATGGAGCTTTGCAACTTTGGCGCAAAGGTTATCTACCCTCCTACCATCTACCCAGTTTGTATCAAGAATATTCCTATCAAGGTAAAGAACACCTTCAACCCTGATGCCCCTGGCACCATCATCAAGAACAAGATAGACAGCGACCAGAAGCCCATCAAGGGTATCTCCTCTATCAACGGCACTGCCCTCATCACCGTGACCGGCCTCTCCATGGTCGGCGTTATCGGCGTTAACCGCCGTATCTTCACCGCCCTTGCCAACGAAGGCATCTCCGTATTCATGGTTTCTCAGGCTTCATCCGAGAACTCCACCTCCATCGGTGTGCGCGAGCAGGATGTAGAGGAGGCAGTAAACGTACTGAACAACGAGTTCAAGAACGAGATAGCCGACGGTGCCATGTTCCCGATGCATGCAGAAAAAGGCCTTGCCACTATCGCCATCGTGGGCGAGAACATGAAGCACGCAGCAGGTATTGCCGGCAAACTCTTCGGCACACTGGGCCGCAGCGGTATCTCCGTCATAGCCTGCGCACAGGGAGCCTCGGAGACCAACATCTCTTTTGTAGTAAAGAGCGATTACCTCAGAAAGTCTCTCAACGTACTGCACGACAACTTCTTCCTGTCAGAATACAAGGTACTGAACCTCTTCATCTGCGGTGTGGGCACCGTGGGCGGCAAGCTCATCGAGCAGATAAAGAACCAGACTCCCGAGCTCATGGAGCGCAACAAGCTCAAGCTCAACGTAGTGGGCATCGCATCCTCTAAGAATGCTATCTTCAACCGCGACGGTCTCGACCTCGACAACTATCGCGAGGAACTGAAAAAATCAGACCCTAGTACACCTGAGTTATTGCGCGACACCGTCCTGGCGATGAACATCTTCAACAGTGTATTCGTAGACTGTACAGCCAGCAAGGAAGTGGCAGCCCTCTACCAGACTCTTCTAGAGCACAACGTAAGCGTCATTGCAGCCAACAAGATTGCGGCATCTGGCAAATACGAGGACTATGAGAAGCTGAAGAAGACTGCCATCCAGCGTGGCGTAGTATTCCGCTTCGAGACCAACGTAGGTGCCGGACTACCTATCATCGGTACCATCAACGACCTACGCAACTCGGGCGACAAAATACTTAAGATTGAGGCAGTTCTATCTGGTACGCTCAACTTTATCTTCAATGCCATCTCTGGGGTGGTTCCATTCTCCGAGACCGTGCGTCTTGCCAAGGAGAAGGGCTACAGCGAGCCAGACCCACGCATCGACTTGAGCGGCATGGACGTAGTGAGAAAGCTCGTTATCCTCTCTCGTGAGTCGGGCTACCGTGTGGAGCAAGACGACGTAGAGAAGAACCTCTTTGTGCCAGATTCCTTCTTCAAGGGTAGCATCGATGAATTCTGGAAGAAACTTTCCAAGCTCGATGCAGACTTCGAAGCAAAGAGAAAGACACTCGACCTGGAGCACAAGCGTTGGCGCTTCGTAGCCAAGCTGGAAGACGGCAAGACCTCCGTAGGCTTGCAGGCAGTAGGCCCAGAGCACCCATTCTATAATCTGGAGGGCAGCAACAATATCGTACTGCTCACCACCGAGCGTTACAAGGAGTACCCGATGATGATTCAGGGATATGGTGCCGGTGCCAGCGTAACGGCAGCCGGTGTATTCGCCAACATCATGAGTATTGCAAATATTTAATGAATAATGTATAATTTTAGGGCGTATGCCTAATTATAAATTAATTAATATGAAGCATATTGTAATTCTTGGCGATGGAATGGCCGACCACCCAGTGGAAAGACTGGGTGGCAAGACCCTCCTGCAATACGCCAACAAACCCTATATGGACATGCTTGCCAAGAAGGGCAAGACGGGTAGACTCATCACTGTGCCCGACGGATTTTTGCCAGGTTCTGAGGTGGCCAACAGTTCTATCTTGGGCTACGACCAGAACGAGGTATACGAGGGACGCGGCCCCCTGGAAGCGGCTAGCATCGGCTACGAACTGAAGCCTACCGACCTCGCCCTGCGCTGTAACATCATCCATGTGCAGGATGGCAAGATTATCACCCACAACGGAGGAAATCTGGAGACTAAGGATGCCGATGTACTCATCCAATATCTCAACGAGACATTGGGCAAGAAATACCCTATGGTAGAATTTGTAACGGGCATCCAGTACCGCCACCTACTCGTGGTACACGGCGGCAACAAGCACATCGACTGCGCACCGCCCCACGACCACCCCAACGAGGAATGGCACAAGCTCTTGGTGAAGCCTATCCTGCCCGAGGGTGCTCCTGCCGAGGGGCACATCACAGCTAACGACACTGCCAATCTGCTGAACCAGCTCATCATCGAGAGCCAGGAGCTCTTGGAGAACCATCCTTTCAACGTGGCCCGCCGAGAGCGCGGCGAGCGCACGGCCAATCTCATTTGGCCTTGGGGCGGCGGTTATCGCCCTCATATGCTCACGCTCTCAGAGATGTATCCCCAGATTAAGAAGGGTTCGGTTATCAGTGCCGTAGACCTCATCCGGGGTATCGGTCACTACGCTGGTCTCAGAAACCTCATCGTGGAGGGAGCCACGGGGCTTGCCGACACTAACTACGAGGGCAAGGCACAGGCTGCCATCCAGGCTCTGAAGGAGGGCGACGACTTTGTCTACGTACACGTGGAGGCAAGCGACGAAGCTGGCCATGACGGCGACCTGGAACTGAAACTCAAGACCATAGAGAACCTCGACAGTCGACTGATAAAGCCTATCTACGACGAGGTATCTACCTGGGACGATTCTGTATGCATCGCCGTACTGCCCGACCACCCCACTCCTGTGGAGATACGCACCCACGTGAAGGAACCTGTTCCTTTCCTCATCTACTACCCTGGCATCGAGCCTGATGACGTAGACAAGTATGACGAGGTGAGCTGCGTAAGTGGCAGTTATGGGCTCCTCCAGCTACAAGACTTCATGCACACGTTCATGGAGATAAATTAAGTAAAGAACGAAGGATGAAGAGTGAAGAATCCAAATGCCATCAAGCTAAGTGTCTCACTCTTCCATTCTCCAGTTCTCAACCGTCAAACAAAATATTATATCTGTGAAGCAACCAAGAGATGCAGACAATCAATACTATTGAATTCTTCACTCTTCGTTCTTCACTCTTCACTTAAAATTATGAAATACTATTCAACAAATAAGCAAGCACCCATCGCCGACCTGCACAAGGCGGTAGTAAAGGGTTTGGCAGAAGACCGCGGTCTCTACATGCCGGAAATCATCAAGAAGTTGCCACAGGACTTCTTCGACAACATAGAAAAATTCTCCTTCCAGGAGATTGCCTACAAGGTGGCAGACGCCTTCTTCGGTGAGGACGTGGACGCAGAGTCATTGAAGAAGATAGTTTACGACACATTGGCTTTCGACTGTCCTGTAGTAGAAGTGGAACCAGGCATCTACTCGCTTGAGCTGTTCCATGGTCCTACCCTCGCCTTCAAGGATGTGGGTGCCCGCTTCATGGCCCGCCTCCTGCAGTACTTCGTGCGTCAGGAGGGCAAGGAGGAGGTGAACGTGCTCGTGGCTACATCGGGCGATACAGGTTCGGCTGTGGCCAACGGATTCCTCGGCGTGGAGGGCATCCACGTGTACGTGCTCTATCCCAAGGGCAAGGTGAGCAAGATACAGGAGAGCCAGTTTACCACCCTCGGCCAGAATATCACCGCCCTGGAGGTGGACGGCGTGTTCGACGACTGCCAGGCATTGGTGAAGTCGGCCTTCATGGACGAGGAGCTCAACAAGCACATGAAGCTCACCTCGGCCAACTCTATCAACGTGGCCCGCTTCCTGCCTCAGGCATTCTACTACTTCAACGCCTATGCCCGCATGAAGGCGAAGGGATTGGCCGACAAGTTGGTAATCTGCGTACCTAGCGGCAACTTCGGCAACATCACAGCCGGTCTCTTCGGGCACGAGATGGGATTGCCTATCCACCGCTTCATCGCCGCCAACAATGCCAACGACATATTCTACAACTATCTCCAGACGGGAGAATACAACCCGCAGCCTAGCAAGCAGACCATCGCCAACGCTATGGACGTGGGCGACCCGAGCAACTTCGCCCGCATCTATGATCTCTACCAGGGCGAGCACGATGCCATCACAGCCTACATCAGCGGTGCCACCTACCAGGACGAGCAGATAGCAGAGACCATGAAGCAATGCTACAGCGACACGAAGTATATACTTGATCCTCACGGAGCTTGCGGCTACCGTGCACTGAAAGAGCAGTTGAAGCCAGGCGAAGCAGGCGTATTCCTGGAGACCGCCCATCCTGCCAAGTTTAAGGAGAAGGTAGACAGCATCTTGGGCAGCGACATCGAGATACCTGCTCGCCTCGCCGAATTCATGAGGGGTGAGAAGAAGAGCATCCAGATGACAAAGGATTTTGCTTCGTTCAAGAGTTTTCTGATGAACGAATAATGTTCAAGAATCAGAAAATCCAAGAAATTCCAGACAGAAAGAAATACAAGAAAATACTATCGAAAAGCCTTTCCCTAAGAATAGTGGAAGGCTTTTCTTATCAATATGAACTTTTGTAATACACGAGAAGAAACTATGAAGATTGTAATTTTAGACGGATACGCTGCCAACCCTGGCGACCTCGATTATCACCTGCTGGAGCAGCTCGGCGAGGTGACAGTTTATCCCCGCACCTCTGATGCGGAAAAGGTGGAGCGAAGCAAGGATGCCGACATCGTCCTCCTAAACAAGGTACAGATGGACGCAGACACTCTGAAGCAGCTACCCCGCCTCAAGTACATTGGCATTCAGGCCACAGGCTACAACGTGGTGGACATTCAGGCTGCCAAGGAGCTGGGCATCATCGTGACCAACATCCCTGCCTACAGCACCGACAGCGTGGCACAGCAAACCTTTGCCCTCATCCTCGCCATCACCAACCGTGTGGAGCACTATGCGCAGGAGAACCGCAACGACCGATGGGCCTACAATCCCGACTTCTGCTACTGGGACACTCCGCTGATGGAACTCTCGGGCAAGACCTTCGGTATCATGGGGTTGGGAAACATCGGCATGAAGGTGGCCAACATCGCCCGCCAGTTTGGCATGGACATCTGCGCCTGCACCAGCAAGAACTCTACCGACCTGCCAGAGTGGATACAGAAAGTAAACAAGGACGGCTTACTTGCCACGAGCGACATTCTCTCGCTGCACTGTCCGCTCACCGACGACACCTTCCACTTCATCGACGAGAAGAGTCTGGAGAAGATGAAGGACACCGCCATCCTCATCAATACGGGTCGTGGCCCATTGGTAGACGAAGCGGCTGTGGCCCATGCCCTGCAAGCGGGAAGTCTTGCAGCCTATGGTGCCGACGTGATGGAACAGGAACCGCCATCCAAGGAAAACCCTCTGTGGAACCTGCCTAACGCCTACCTTACCCCCCACATCGCCTGGGCCACCTACGAGGCTCGCAAGCGACTGAACAAGCAGGTGGCTGCCAACGTAAAGGCCTTCATCGAAGGAAATCCTATCAATGTGGTGAATCGATAAGAGGGCTGCCTATATAGAGAGATATGGGGCTTCAACTTGCCTCTATCTCTTGGCTGCTCAATCCCGTGGCTTCAGAGATTTTTTCCACGGAGATACCCATTTCCTTGAGGTTTCGGGCGATGGCGAGGGCCTTCTGCTTCTCGCCAGTCTCTATGCCTTCTTGTAGGCCTTCAGCACG
>CAVDKC010000064.1:0-14331 GCA_963609615.1 Oribacterium sp. | reverse complement strand
CAAGATTTCACCAGTGTCTGCAAATAACTTATATTGTTACATTTTATACGCTTTTTTATCTATTAAAACGTAAAATGGAGACACTTTTTGCGATTGGCTTTCCACACGTTTTTGCAGGTGTCCCATAAATAGCCTGAAAACCAACTACAAAGAGTGGCGATTCCAAATTGAGGAACAGCCACTCTTTTGTATTTTCTATTTAAATTTTTCACCTAAATCATTATTCCCAAAATACATCTCTTTTACCTTTTCAGTAAAACTTAATACCCGTCGTCCTTGAATAAACAATCTTTTATTTACCTTATCCTAATACCTGTTGCCCTTGAATAACAATCTTAATCTTTACCTATAGAAACTAAAACCTAACAATCTATATACCTAACTAAAAACCTAAAACTTAATTTTTCTGATGCAAAGGTACGACTATTCTCTGAAACTGCCATGTTTTTAGTGAGAAAAATACAAGAAAATAACATTTTTTGGATATAGCCAGGTTGTTTGTGTGCGAACACAAACACTTATTAACAAAAGAAGCGTTCCTAGGAAATGCATATCTACACTCCAAGGAACGCCCTCATCTTACCCATATATAATATAAAATGTATAATGCAAGTTCCACTTGCATCGCACACTATTCTGTTATCCAAGTTCCCTTGCCTACAGAGCCAACCGCCTTAGAGACTGGTACAGTCTGACCTGGGCGATAATAACTATCCAATACGATTTCAAAGCGAAGCATCGAATAGGCAGGAATACTGCTGCTAGAACTCGATGTGCCATATCCCAACTGATAAGGTACATAAACCATCCAATGGTCGCCGATATGCATCTGCAACAATGCCGTGGCAAAGCCATCCACGACTCCACAGACAGCAAACGACGAGAGTTGGGCAGTCGCCTTGTCGTAAGTACCCTCGAACGTCTTGTCAAACACATAGCCTTCAGGATAAGAATCGGTAGCAAGCAGACGGCCACGATAACTTACCTTCACGGAGTCGGTGTACATGGGGCATCCACTGCCCTCCCCTTCCTTCAATACATGAACGACGATATTGTCGTAGTCATTGTAGGTCGGTGTGATTACGGTTCCATCGGCATTCTTGTTACCTGTCTGGTTGTCGAGCGACCACTGGCGTATTACCTTCCATCCATCGGCAGCATGCGCCCTGGCATAAGCTAATGTGTCGGCAAAGGCTGTCTCGTTGCGCTCTTGCCAGTTGGCATATTCGTCGGTAGTATTATCATCCTCGCTACACGATGCCAGCACGAATACTGACATCATAAGCAAGAAAAGATATTTAATATTCTTCAATTTCATCTAATATGCTTTAGAATCTATAGATTAGAAGTTCTTGATCTCCTGACCCAGTTTCTTCAATACACTAGTGATACTTACACGATCCTCGATGATGCTGCGAAGCTGGTCAATGTCGACACGCTCCTGCTCCATCGTGTCACGATAACGAAGGGTTACCTTATGATCGTTAGGAGTATCATGGTCTACGGTGATACAGAATGGTGTACCGATGGCATCCTGACGGCGATAACGCTTGCCTATGGAGTCCTTAGGGTCGCCATAGTGAGTATTGAAGTGGAACTTGAGTTCGTCTACTATCTTGTGAGCCAACTCTGGCAGACCATCCTTCTTATCCAATGGGAACACGGCGCACTTCACAGGTGCCAATGCCTCAGGCAACTTCAATACCACGCGGCTGTCGCCATTCTCCAACTGTTCCTCGCAGTAAGAGTGGCACATCACGCTAAGGAACATACGGTCTACACCGATGGATGTCTCTACATCGTAAGGTACATAGCTCTCATTCTTCTCGGGGTCAAAGTACTTGATGCTGCGTCCACTGTATTTCTCATGCTGAGAGAGATCGAAATTGGTACGGCTGTGGATGCCCTCCACCTCCTTGAAGCCGAATGGCATCTTAAACTCGATATCGGTAGCTGCGTTGGCGTAGTGTGCCAACTTCTCGTGGTCGTGGAAACGGTAGTTCTCCGTACCCATACCGAGAGCCTCGTGCCAAGCGCGCCGCACCTTCTTCCAATACTCAAACCACTTCATCTCAGTACCTGGCTGGCAGAAGAACTGCATCTCCATCTGCTCAAACTCACGCATACGGAACACGAACTGACGAGCTACCACCTCGTTGCGGAAAGCCTTACCAATCTGACAGATACCGAATGGCAACTTCATGCGACCTGTCTTCTGCACGCTCAAGTAGTCTACGAAGATTCCCTGAGCAGTCTCTGGGCGCAAGTATACTGTACTGGAGGCATCGCTGGCAGCACCCATCTGGGTAGAGAACATCAAGTTGAACTGGCGCACATCTGTCCAGTTCTTGCTACCGCTGATAGGACATACGATACCCTCATCCTCGATAATCTGCTTCAACATCTCCAGATTAGGTCCCTGCATAGCCTCTGTATAGCGAGCGTGGAGATCAGCCAGTTTCTTTTGGTTCTCCAGCACACGAGGGTTGGTCTCGCGGAATTTAGCCTCATCGAAACTGTCGCCAAACTTCTTCTGAGCCTTGGCAACCTCCTTAGCGATCTTCTCCTCGTACTTTGCCATGTGGTCTTCGATGAGCACATCGGCACGGTAACGCTTCTTGGAATCGCGGTTATCAATCAATGGGTCGTTAAAAGCATCCACGTGGCCAGAGGCCTTCCATACGGTGGGATGCATAAAGATGGCTGCATCGAGACCTACGATATTCTCATGCAAGAGCACCATACTCTGCCACCAGTATTGCTTGATATTGTTTTTCAGCTCGACACCGTTCTGACCATAGTCGTAAACGGCAGCCAAGCCATCATAAATTTCACTACTTGGGAACACGAAGCCATATTCCTTGCAATGGCTTACGATTTTCTTAAAAACATCTTCCTGTGCCATGATTAAATCTTATTTTTTTCAAATTTTCGGCAAAGATACGCCTTTTTCTCGAATTTTTGTTGTATTTTTGCCATAAATTAATAAAATAAGTATTAAAAGCTATCTATGAGCGACGAAATTAAAGATAAAGACGGACTTGACGAGGGAATTTCACCCGATTTGGGGAATTCTGAGCCAAACGAGGATTCTTCGTCTGCCGATTCTCAAGAATCAACTCCCTTGCAAGAAAACCATTCCGACTATAAGCCAGTAAACCGTTTTGATGCTTCCGCCGTACATCACTTAAGCGGAATGTACCAGAACTGGTTTCTCGACTACGCCTCGTATGTCATCCTGGAACGTGCAGTGCCTCATATCGAGGATGGTCTCAAACCTGTGCAACGACGCATCCTCCACTCCATGAAGCGAATGGACGATGGCAGATACAACAAGGTGGCCAACATCGTGGGGCATACAATGCAGTTTCACCCTCACGGTGACGCTTCCATCGGTGACGCCCTCGTACAGATGGGACAGAAAGACTTGCTCATCGACACCCAAGGCAACTGGGGCAACATCCTGACGGGCGACCGTGCTGCAGCTCCCCGTTACATTGAGGCACGTCTCTCTAAGTTCGCCCTCGATGTAGTTTTCAACCCGAAGACAACCGACTGGCAACTATCTTATGACGGAAGGAACAAGGAGCCTATCACGCTTCCAGCCAAGTTTCCATTGCTTTTGGCGCAAGGTGCCGAAGGTATCGCCGTGGGATTGAGCAGCAAGGTGTTGCCACACAATTTCAACGACATCTGCGATGCCGCCGTACATTACTTGAAAGGGGAGTCTTTCAATCTCTACCCAGACTTCCCTACGGGTGGTGCCATCGATGTAAGCAAGTATAACGACGGCCAGCGTGGCGGCGTACTGAAGGTGCGCGCCAAGATAGACAAGCTCGACAACAAAACGCTAGTCATCAGCGAAGTGCCTTATAGTAAGACTGCGGAGACACTCATCGAGAGTATCAAAAAAGCGGTGGAGAAGGGCAAGATAAAGGCTCGCAAGATAGAAGACATCACCGCTGCCAATGTAGAGATTCTCGTACACCTCATACCGGGAACGTCTTCCGACAAGACACTCGATGCCCTCTATGCTTTCAGTGACTGCGAAATCAACATCTCGCCAAACTGTTGTGTCATCGAGGACAACAAACCGGTCTTCCTCACCATCAGCGACGTATTGCGCCATAGCGTAGACCGCACTATGGGATTGCTGCGCAAGGAACTGATGATCCGTAAGGGCGAACTAGAGGAGCAACTCTTCTTCTCATCACTCGAACGCATCTTCATCGAAGAGCGCATCTACAAGGAGCGCAAGTTTGAGCAGAGCAAGAATCAGGACGAAGTAGTAACTTTCATCGACTCTAAGTTGGAGCCTTTCAAGGACAAACTCTTCACCGCAGAGGTAGACGGCAAGGGCATGGTAGAATATGCATTCCATCGTGAGATAACCCGCGAGGACATCCTCAAATTGCTGGAAATCAAGATGCAACGCATCCTGAAATACAACAAGGACAAGGCCGATGAACTACTGATGAAAATCAAGGCAGAGCTTGCCGAAATTGAGAACGACCTCGCCCACATGGTAGATGTTACCATCAATTGGTTTGAGTACCTAAAGGGAAAATACGGCAATTTGCATCCACGCAGGACTGAGATTCGCAACTTCGATACCATCGAGGCTACCAAGGTGGTGGAAGCCAACGAGAAACTATACATCAACCGACAGGAAGGCTTCGTAGGTACAGGATTGAAGAAAGATGAGTTTGTATGCAACTGCTCCGATCTAGACGATATCATCCTCTTCTACAAGGACGGTAAGTTCAAGGTAACCAAGGTGGCCGACAAGATATTCGTCGGCAAGAACATCCTGCATGTACAGGTATTCAAGAAGAACGACAAGCGCACCATTTACAACTGCGTGTATCGCGACGGCAAACAGGGCGAATACTTCATCAAGCGATTCAACGTGACCGCCATGACCCGCGACAAACTCTATGACATCACCCAGGGTACACCAGGCAGCAAGGTCATCTATTTCACTGCCAATCCCAACGGCGAGGCAGAGGTTATCAAGGCAACCATGGAGCCAGACCTCTCTAAAAAACGACAGAGCATCTTCCTGGAGAAAGATTTTTCCGACATTCTCATCAAGGGGCGTGCTGCCAAAGGCAATCTGCTCACCAAACGCACTATTCGCCGCATTGGATTAAAGAGCCACGGCCATAGTACCTTGGGAGGAAGAAAAGTATGGTTTGACCCAGACGTAATGCGTATCAACTATGACGAGAATGGAAGATTCCTCGGCGAGTTCAACGACGGTGAAAGTATCTTGGTAGTACTCGACAACGGTGACTTCTACATTACCAATTTCGACCCAAACAACCATTACGAGGACAACATCCTGCGATTGGAAAAATGGGACGAGCACAAGATATGGACAGCCGTCCTCTATGATGCAGATAACGAGGGATACCCCTACATCAAGCGATTCACGATGGATGCCACCAAGCGTCATCAGAATTGCCTTGGAGAGAATAAGAACAGCAAGTTTATCTTGCTCACCGATACCGCCTTTCCTCGCCTCAAGGTAACATACGGAGGTGTAGACTCAGTTCGACCTGCAGAAGAAATCGATGCAGAACAATTCATTGCCCAGAAGAGTTTCAAGGCAAAAGGCAAACGCCTCACCACTTGGAAGATTGAAAGCATCGAGGAGTTGGAGCCTACTCGTTTCCCAGAGCCAGAGGTCGAAGACTCCGATGCCGACGCCAGTACTTCAGAGACCGAGCCTACAGAAAACCTCGATCCAGACGCAGGCAAGAGCCAGCAGCAAGTCATAGACGAATTGACAGGGCAAACCAATCTCTTCTCTGACAAGGATTTCGAAGAAGACCAAAAAGACAAGGACTGGTTATCAAGGCAATAAATAAGAACAGCGTTTATTCCATGGTGAATAAACGCTGTTCTTATTTACTGCCAATTCATCAATTTACGAAGGAACGGCAACAATTCACTTGCCATCTTCTGATGCTGCAACTTGCCAGGATGTCCGCTGGCACCATACCCTAAACCACCCGTTTGGAAAGTGAAGTCGAAACGGTAGACCTGCTTATCACCTTTCTTGTTGGCATCGGTACAAATCTTGTCGAGTACAGTTTTCTGCTCGCTGTTCTCTTTCTCTCCAAGCATCGGACCTGTCAACAGTACAATCTTAGCAACTGGATACTTGGAGCGCACGACTTTCAAGAACTGACGATAGTTTTTCTCATAGAGCCTGATGTCGTAATTACTGGTAGAGAGGTCGTTGGTGCCGAGGTTGATGCAAACGAGTTGTGGCTGATATTTGGTAAAGTCCCACTTTTCTGCGTGCTTATCAAATAAGGTGTACTCATAATGCCAAAGTATATTTTCAGCATCGCCCGTCTTCGGTCCATTATAGTTGCGATACACACCGATGCCACTTCTCGAAATCGAAGTGTGCTGCGCATTCAGACTATCACTCACGATATTGGCGTATGTAAGCCAATGGTTCTCCGTCTCATCCTCGAAAGGATCGGTTTTCTCGATACTCTCCACACCATATCCACAGGTTATGGAATTGCCGATAAACTCTATCTTCCGCTCAGGCAATGCAGGAGTCTCAACGAGTTTGGCCCCCTTGTCGAGCACAAAACCATGAAATTCTGGTGTGCGGAACAACCCCTCTATCACATACATAAGTTTCACCTGGTGCTCGCCCTTTGCTAGAGCGGCAGCCACTGTAACTACCGAGTCACGCTGGGCATTGAAGCCCACCTTGTAAGGTTCACAGCCATCCACCTGTGCCATGAAATAGCCAGTCATCGGACGACAAATCATCTTCAGCGACGAACCTGTAAATCGAGCCAGAATCGTTGTACCAGGATAATTGAAACTCGCCACATCGTGCTTGGCAAAGCTCACACGTCCCACATACTGGATTAATGGATTGCCAGCTTTCACCACCTCGCCAGCTATCGGAAGCGTAGTAGATTTCTTCACAGATACGGCCTGCACAGAAGAGCTAGGAGCAGCCACGACATTCCGTGTCAAAACTGCCATCGCTGCCATCATCAAATATTCCTTCATCATAATTTATTATAGCCCTTATTTTATCGCTTATAAGAGTTCAACCTCTGCATATAATAAGCCTTGAAGTCGCTCCAATGATAATATGGTGTCACATCGCTCTGAATAGGCAAGGTAGCCTCATCCTCATTCAAGAGCACTTTTACCAACACGTCCTTATCGCTCACGGCAGAGCCCTTGCCACCCTTGCGATAAAACACAAACTGCAGGTTGGTAGCCATCGGAGTAATCTTGTAGTCGAACCATTGCCTGGCAATATTCTCAGGGTCTTTAATTTCCTCACCATAACCATTAAGGTTGAGCAGACAGGTCAGTGGAGTAACCATCGTGTCGTGCCCATAACGGAGCGTAGCCCCCGGATGAGGAAGAGCAATGCAACTATCAGCCTTCTCGATAATGTCCTTCAAGAGATTACGCTGAGAGAAAGGCTGTTCGTTACCAGTAAATGGAGAATAGCCATACGACATCTGCCACCAAGCATTGCTGCCCACCCAGTTGTGGTAGATTTCATCTTCATTAAAGAGATTGTAGAGCGATACCTTTCCCCGAAGTTCCGTACCCTGAACGGCACTGGCCATCTCAAAGAGTTTCCAGTTGAGGTCGCGCTGGTCTATGTTCAGCTTGACCCAGTCTTGATCAGTAAAGAGTTCCTCCATCACTCGCTCATAGCGAGCATGTTTCTGGGCGAGTTCTTCCTGAGCCACCTTTCTGCCCACACAATTCTTCAAGCTGTCCAGACGGCGGTCACCTTGGTTCATATAGTACATATCGTGATAGCTGGCATCGTGAAAGATATTGAGTTGCGGATTTAGGCGGAGCAACTGCTGCAACCCGTTTTCCATGGAGAGGATACATCGGATAACCACCGTACTTCGAGCCTCTATGTTTGTCTTTCCTGCGAATACCTCTGGGAACCTTTCGTACATACGGCGAGCAATGTTCTGGTGCTGAAGAGCACCGAGCGGAGTCAGTTCACCATCACGTCCCTTGGCATCCTCTCTTATCAATGCCACTTTTCGAAGTGTCTCCTCGCCTTTGGCTGTCAACTTCCCCTCTTGCTGCGCCTTGAGCAATGAGAAGTAAGGCACATCATAAGCCGCCTTGCCTATCATGTATCGAGAGCCATGTCGCCCATAGTGGCTAATATAAAAAGGCTTATATCCCTTTGGGGCTGGAGTCAACTGTTTCTGTGGTCCACGATAAGCCACATAGTTACTAGCCGAGAGCGTGATGTCTCGGCGGAAATCCTCCTGAGGAGTCTGAGCGGTAGCCGTGGAAGAAACAAAAGTCTGCGCCACAAAAGCTGCCACAAGAATCAAAAAGTTATTCTTCATTGTCGCCTTTATTATAATTTGTCGTTTGCAAAATTAGTAATTATTCCCGAAAAAAGCAAGCTATCTGATTATTTTTTCCCTTTTTCTTCTTTTTATTCAAATAAAAGTATTATCTTTGCACTCGCAAATGCGCTTGTGGCGAAATTGGTAGACGCGCTAGACTTAGGATCTAGTGGTTTAGGCCGTGTAGGTTCGAGTCCTATCAGGCGCACACATACACAAAATTAAGGTTTCTATATAATAGTTACTTTAATATACAATTAATAAAAATCAGATAGTTACGAGAAATTAACTCTAATAGTTCTTTCCGTTCTATCTGATTTTTTCGCATTAAAAGGAAAACAAAACACTAAAAGTTTGCCTTTTTAGTTTGCATTATCCCCGGTCTAAAAAAGGGGAGTACTATTGACTACTATCACAGAACGATAATCAAAATGAAGTTGACGTGGAACAATTACAACATAGGGACTTTTTTATTGAAACTACTTTTTCTAGGCAGTTCCCTATCCCTCCATGCCCAATCCGCTCGCCAAGACTCGCTTTCCTTACCCCATAAATCTTCCGTCTCCTGGCAATTGCTCCTTCAAGACATTTCTGAAATGGAAGACTTCGAAAATACCCATTGGGAAGATTATGAAGAAGATATGGAGGAGTTGGCTCGCCATCCGATGAACCTAAATACCGCTACTCGCGAAGAAATGGAACGTCTGCCTTTCCTCACCGCCCAGCAAGTGGAAGACATACAAGCCTACGTCTACCGCTATCGAGGCATGAAGAGTATGGAAGAACTGGCGATGATACAGAGCATCAGTTGGTATCAGCGACAGTTGTTGGGCTACTTTGCGTATGTAGGCGAAGAGAAAGAGAAAGGATTTCCTACCCTAAAAAATATCACCCGATATGCCAAGCACGAAGTGATGGGAATGGCGAAAGTGCCCCTATACGAACGCCGTGGAGATGCGGATGGCTATATGGGTTACAAGTACAAGCATGGGCTACGCTATCAGATGCGTTACGGAGACTATGTGAAGCTGGGATTTCTCGGAGCACAAGACGCAGGCGAACCCTTCGGTGCAGGAAAGAACAAGTTGGGTTATGATTTCTACTCTTTTTATCTGCAAGTTCGCAAACTGGGACGATGGAAAAACATCACCATCGGACGGTATCGGCTACACGAAGGTTTGGGGCTAATACTCAACAATGACTTCAGCTTTGGCAAGTTGTCTACCCTCTCCGCCATCAGCCGCTCTACATCGGGGAGCATTCGAGTACATTCTTCCCGCTCCTCTGCCACTTACCTACAAGGAGCTGCTGCAACCTACACCTTGGCCAAGGGACTAGACCTTACCGCCTTTCTCTCCTATCGCAAGATAGACGCCACCCTGTCGGCAAAAGGCGGCATCCAAACGATACTGAAGACAGGCTTGCACCGCACCTCTAAGGAAATAGACAAACAGGACGTAGCCTCCAATACCTTGATGGGAGGCAACATCAACTATCGCAGTCAAGGATGGCACATCGGCGCAACGGCTTTCTATACCACTTTTTCCTTGCCTCTCACACCTAACAACACCCAATTATACAAACGTTTTGCACCTCAAGGCGACCGTTTTTGGAATGCAAGCATTGACTATGGCTACTTGTCGCATCGCTGGAACATAGCAGGCGAGACGGCAACTGGCGATTGTGCATCATACGCCACCATCAACACCATCTCTTGCCAAGTCTGTTCCAACTTCTCACTTCTGGCTCTACAACGTTTCTTCGCAGCCCGCTATTACTCTCTCTTCAGCAATACCTTCTCTGAAGGAAGTGACGTGCAAGACGAAAGTGGCTTCTACCTCGGATTCACTTGGGCACCAGCGCACCGTTGGAGCATCACAGCATATAGTGACTTTGCCTATTTCGCATGGCCCAAGTTTCAGACTAAGGAGAGCACACAGAGTTGGGACAATCTCGTCAATATTCTGTGGCAACCCACCCAGACCTGGACGCTAGGCGCCCGTCTGAGATATAAGGACAAGGCGGGCACAGCCACTGGGCGATGCCGTCTCTATGCCAGTATCGCCCAAGAACATTGGAATGCCCGCACCAGTTTCGACTATGTAACTCTTCGAGATGCGACTAGCAGTCAAGATACGCCCAACAGCCATGGTTACATGCTCTCTGAGAACATGAGTTACCAATGGCATTGGCTTCGCCTGTCAGGGTGCCTCGCTTATTTCCACACCTCAGACTACGCCTCTCGCATCTATGCCTACGAACCAGGCTTGCTCTATCAGATGAGTTTCGGGAGCTATTATGGCGAGGGCATCCGTTACACCCTAGTGGCACGTTCCGAGATAAGCAAGCACTTGCTCGTCATTGCCAAGTTGGGCACTACAGATTATTTCGACCGCTCGCACATATCCAGTGGTCTGCAGGAAATTTCCCGTTCCTCACAGAGTGATGTCGAGGTGCAAATAAAGTGGAAATGGTAAAGACCCATTTTGGTCACATCATTCTCTCCAACTCCTCTTGCGCCTTCCGCATATCAGCCTCAAACCTTACATGGTCTAGCAAGAACTCCTTCCTACCCTGTGCCAGCAGGTGATAGAGTTGGGGATTCATACCCTCCACATATTGGGCAATGGCATACTCGATGTCATCCCGCTGCGTGGGATTGTTGGAAAACTCGAAGACTCGCAGTTTCTGATGAATAAAGCAGTAAGCCGACTCTATACAATCTCTAGAAATCATTTCGTTGTTTCCCATATTTATTTGACACCTTTCATCGACAGGGCGATGCGCTTGCGCTTCAGATCGACATCGGTTACCCTGACCATCACGTGTTCATGCAGTTTTACCACATCGTTAGGATCGCTCACATACCTGTCTGCCAACTGGGAGATATGCACCAATCCGTCGTTGTGGACACCTATGTCGACAAAGGCTCCGAAATTGGTAATGTTTGTAACGATGCCAGGCACTACCATGCCCACCTGCAAGTCTGTTATCTCCTTGATACTCGCATCAAACTCGAATTTCTCTACCTTTCCACGAGGGTCGAGTCCCGGTTTGTCAAGTTCAGCCATAATATCGGTCAAGGTAGGGATGCCCACCTCGGCTGTAACATATTTTTTGATGTCAATCTTCTTCTGCAGAGCCTTGTCTTCTACTAGCTGCTTCACCGTTACCCCTTGGTCTTTTGCCATCTGCTCGACGAGGGCATAACGCTCTGGATGAACGGCCGTGCCATCCAATGGGTTCCTAGCCCCGGGGATGCGGAGGAAGCCAGCACACTGCTCATAAGCAGAGGGTCCAAGACGAGAAACCTTCTTCAACTGGGCACGAGAGGCAAAGGCACCATTCTCCTTACGATACTCCACGATGTTCTTGGCAAGCATTGGTCCCAAACCACTCACGTAGGTCAGGAGATGCTGTGAGGCAGTATTGAGATTCACGCCCACCGAGTTGACACAACTCATTACCACCGTATCGAGACTCTTCTTGAGCTGAGTCTGGTCTACATCGTGCTGATACTGACCAACACCAATACTCTTAGGGTCTATTTTTACCAATTCGGCAAGAGGATCCATCAAACGGCGACCGATACTTACAGCCCCACGCACGGTGACATCCTCGTCTGGGAACTCGTCTCGGGCTATCTTCGATGCCGAATAGATGGAAGCACCATCCTCGCTCACCACATAGATGTCTACAGGATGCACGAAGTCGATGCTATGCAACCAGTCGCTGGTCTCACGGCTCGCCGTACCATTGCCCACAGCCATCGCCTCTACCTGGTATTGGCGCACCATACGCTGGATGGCAGCGGTAGCCTCGCTCTTCTTGTTGCGAGGAGGATGAGGATATACTATCTCGTGATGGATGAGATTACCCTGGGCATCGAGGCAGCAAGTCTTGCAACCATTGGCGAAACCAGGATCCACCGCCATCACTCGCTTCTGTCCCAGAGGGGCTGCGAGCAAAAGCTGGCGCAGGTTCTCGGCGAATACCATGATTGCCTCCTCGTCGGCCTTCTGCTTGCTGAGTGCAGCAAACTCGGTCTCGATGCTAGGGTTCACGAGTCGTTTGAAGGAATCGTCCACGGCCTCGGCCACCAGTTTGGAAGCCACTCCATTGCCACGCACATAGCGTTGCTTCAGCCTGTCGGTACATTCCTGCTCATCGGCAGAGATGCTGACACGCAGGAATCCCGCAGCCTCGCCACGGCGCATAGCCAACAGACGATGAGACGAGCACTTTTTCAGTGGCTCGGAGAAGTCGAAGTAGTCGGAGAATCGCTGAGCCTCTTCCTCGTCCTTCTTCTTGGCGACGACCTTAGAGGTGATGATGGCACCATGCTTATATCTTTGGCGTACGGAGTTGCGGGTAAACTCATTCTCGCTAATAGTCTCAGCGATGATGTCCTTGGCACCCTGGATGGCAGCCTCCACATCCTTCACCTTCTCGCCCACAAACTTCTTGGCAACTTGCTCAGGATTGTTCTCCCGCTGCAGCAGGATGAGCTGTGCCAATGGTTCTAGCCCGGCCTCACGGGCCACTTGCGCACGAGTTCTGCGCTTAGGCTTGTATGGCAGATAGATGTCTTCCAATTCGGTGGCATCCCAGCACTGCTCGATACGCTTCTTCAGTTCGTCGGAAAGCTTGCCCTGTTCGCCGATAGTCTTGAGGATGGTCTCCTTGCGTTTCGCCATTTCCGTAAGTTTCTCGTTGGCTTGGGCGATAGCCTCGATGTGCACCTCGTCCATATTGCCCGTCTTCTCCTTACGATAGCGGGAAATAAACGGAATGGTACAGCCCTCTGCGAGCAGCTCCAATGTATTCTCTACAGCCTGCTCCCGAAGGTTGAGCTGGGCTGCTATCAGTTTCGTAAATTGATTCATTTCTTCTATGTATGTGCGTAATTCTATAACAAGGTGCAAAGATAAGACAAATAAATGAATTGACAAAGAATATGGAACAGAAATCCCTATCGCCATCAGTATGGCGATAGGGACTTGACTTCATTTATGGATATATACGAATTATTGTACAATGACTTTTACGGATTCACCTTTCACACGGATGACATATACACCTGCCGGTACTCCCATAGCCTTAATATCCTTTTTCATCGTTGCCTTGGTTGTCGATAGGCAGCCCACCTTCACGCCAGAAGTAGTATATACCGTACCGTCAAAACGGTCACTGGCTGAAAGATGGGAGATACCAGTGGGAACTACCACTTTCAATATACCTGTAGCCTGATACAAGGAAGATGTATCCCACTCAAGACCAGCTGGCAACTCGGGCAGAGTCAACGATGTCGGAGTACCTGAGAAACTTTTGGCTTTCCACAAGACAAAGCTGTCACCTTCCTTGAATACTAACGATGACAACGCTTCTACCACAATGTCTCCACTGATATTCAATCCCGAATTAGATACCAAGTATGATAGGCTCGTATCTGTTCCGTTGGCATTACGCAAGAAGAACTTAACCTTGGAGCCAGCTTTGCAATAGATGCCATTGGTAGCCTTCATAGCCCCATAAGAGTACGCCGAGTAATAATAGCCCGGACGCAAGGTTCCGCCATTGTTCACATAGATGCTATACAAGGTAGCTCTACCTGCCAAGGTTCCTGAACCTGACACATACAAAGGATAGTTACCCAAGCAGGCTGTCGCCACAGTTGGCATATTGAGATTCAAGACTCCACCATTAACTGTGGATTGACCTCCCAGTTTCGACTGGGCTGCCTTCAATGTCCATAGGCCATCTCCCGTCTTGATGAACTTACCTCCGTTGATAACACCTGAATAGGTGACGTCTTTACTCAAAGCACCGATTGTCCATGTACCTGTGCCATCCAGCAGACCAGTTCCCGCCAAGTTACCAAACTCAAAATTGTTCCCTTGGTTGGTGACAGGACAGGATACGGTCACAGAAGCATTCTTCATTC
>CAVDKC010000063.1:0-14382 GCA_963609615.1 Oribacterium sp. | reverse complement strand
CCAACTTCCCTACAATCCGTAAGGCTGTGAAGAAAATGACAAACATCGACAAGCTTTTGAACGATGGTACATTCTCTAACCTCTCAAAGCGCGAGTTGCTTCAGATCAGCCGCCAGCGTGCTAAGTTGGAGAAGAACCTTGGTTCTATCGCTGACTTGACCCGTCTCCCAAGCGCACTCTTCGTTATCGACGTAATGAAGGAGCACATCGCTGTGAAGGAGGCTAACCGTCTTGGTATCCCAGTGTTTGGTATCGTAGATACTAACTCTGATCCTAAGAATATCGACTACGTTATCCCAGCTAACGACGATGCAAAGGACTCTGTAGATGCTATCCTTTCTGCAGTTTGCGGTGCTATCGCCGAGGGTCTTGAGGAGCGTAAGGCTGAGAAGGCTGACGACAAGGCTGCTGCCGAGCAGAAGGATCAGCCTAAGAAGGCTGCACGCAAGGAAGAGGCTGCTGCTGAGTAATTAGGTAGAGAAATATATACTGGAGCCATTGATTCTGTAAAATGATTCGATGGCTTTAGTAGCTTTTAAACAAAGATTATTATTAACTTTTTAATATACTAAAGAAATTATGGCTGTTACAATAGCTGACATCCAGAAGCTTCGCAAGATGACAGGTGCTGGTCTCGCAGACTGCAAGAAGGCACTTACAGAGGCTGATGGTGATATCGAGAAGGCAATCGAGCTCGTACGTGAGCGTGGTCTTGCAATCGCTGCAAAGCGTTCTGACCGTGAGACTTCTAACGGTTGCGTGCTCGTTAAGAGTGCAAATGGCTTCGCTGCAATGGTTGCCGTTAAGTGTGAAACAGACTTCGTTGCCGCTGGTAAGGAGTTCATCGGTATGACCGAGGAAATCCTCGACGCTGCTATCGCTGCCAAGGCTCAGAACCTTGACGAGGTGAAGAAGTTGGTTCTCGCTTCTGGTAACGATGCTGAGACTGCTGTTAAGCTTCGCTCTGGTGTTACAGGCGAGAAGATGGAGCTCGATGGCTACAACTTCTTGGAGGGCGAAAACATCTCTGTATACGACCACATGGGCAAGCACACATTGTGTACTATGGTTCAGCTCAACGAGAACAACGAGGAGGCTGGCCACAAGGTAGCTATGCAGGTGGCAGCTATGCGCCCTGTAGCTCTCGACGAGTCTTCTGTATCTGAGGAGACAAAGCAGAAGGAGCTTGAGGTAGCAGTAGCCAAGACCAAGGAGGAGCTCGTAGAGAAGGCTGTGAACGCTGCCCTCAAGAAGGCAGGTATCAACCCTGCTCACGTAGACTCTGAGGATCACATCGAGAGCAACACCAAGAAGGGTTGGTTGACTCCTGAGCAGGCTGAGGAGGCTCGCAGCATCAAGAAGACTGTAGGTGAGGAGAAGGCTGCTTCTTTGAACGAGAACATGATTCAGAACATCGCTAATGGTCGTTTGGCTAAGTTCTTCAAGGAGAACTGCTTGGTAGACCAGGAGTTCCAGTTCGGTGATGGCGACAAGCAGACTGTTGCTCAGTTCCTCGCTGCACAGAGCAAGGATCTTAAGATCACAGCTTACAAGCGCTTCACTCTTGCTGCTGAGTAATCTGCCAAGATAGCTCAAAGGCAAAAACTTAATTTGACTTATAGTTAAATTAGAATATCCGGGAGTTAAGGAGACAAAGCTAATGCTTTCTCCCTGACTCCCTTTTCTTTTTCTAAAAATAGATGTTATGAAGATTTTCGCCATTGGCATGAACTATGCCGAACACAATAAATCGCTACATGGTACGTTATCTAAACCAGAGCGTCCTGTTATCTTCACCAAGGCGGACTCTGCCTTGCTTAACAACGGAAAGCCGTTCTTCATCCCAGACCACCTGGGCAGAATCGAGTACGAGACAGAGTTGGTGGTGCGCATCTCTAAGTTGGGCAAGACCATTCCTGAGCGTTTTGCCCATCGCTACTATGACGCAGTGACTGTGGGCATCGACTTCACCGCCCGAGAAATGCAGAAAAAACTGCGTGAGGCTGGTCAGCCATGGGAACTGGCCAAAGGATTCGACGGTTCTGCTGCCATCGGCGAATGGGTGGATATCCAGAAATTCCGCGATATTCAGGCGATACATTTCCGTCTCGACATCAACGGCAATACCGTGCAGGAAGGTTGTTCGAGCGACATGCTCTACAAGGTAGACGAGATTATCTCCTACATCAGCCAGTACTTTACGCTGAAGACTGGTGACTTGCTCTATACGGGTTGTCCTACGGGATGTGGACCGGTCAAGATAGATGATCACTTGGTGGGATACCTGGAAGACCGCAAGGTGCTCGACTTTTATTGTAAATAGTTCTACGGCGCAAGTAGGCAGGGAATCTCTTGCCACTTGCCAAGTCAAGTTTTATAAAAAAGAATATATGAAGACGAATGGATTGACCACATGGTTGTTGGCTACTCTTGTCTTGCTGGCATTACCGGCTAAGGCAACTCAGAAATTCTTCAACCTCACCTCGCAGGAGGTGAAGGTAGACTCTCTGTTGCCCCAGTTCGTATATTCTTTTCCCCTAGAAGGCAATTATCAAGACTCGTTGTATACGGTGACGGTGAAATATCCTGAATACCTGGATATGACAGATACCGACATTGCCAATTATAACCGACTCTCTGGTGCGGTTCTTCCACAGGAAGTGGTAGTCCATCAGCAGATTAATACCCTTCGCAAGAAGGGGCTTCTCGTCGTGACCTTTAGCCCTCTCGTATTTCGTAATCATCGTTATCAGACTTTGGTGAGTTTCATGCTAGACGTGAAAGCTCGTCCATTGAGTCGTGCCCAGCGTAAGACCAGTGTGCAGAGCCGTGCTGATTCTGACGGCACCGAAATCTATGCCTCCCATTCCGTATTGGCCTCGGGACAATGGGCTAAGATTAGGGTGAGCCAGTCGGGCATTCACCGGCTTACCGAGAGCGTAATCAGACAGGCGGGGTTCTCTGACATTAATAAAGTGAAAATCTACGGTTATGGCGGCAACTTGCAGAATGAGGCCCTCTATGCCAGCGACTTGCAGGAATATGACGACTTAAGGGAGGTGCCGCAATGCATCGTAAATGGCAAACACTATTTCTACGCCAAGGGTAGCGTGAGTTGGAAAACGGCATCCTCACAGCGCACTCGCAATCCATACTCCGACTATGGATATTACTTTATTAGCCAGACAGACGGGGAAGCGGCTACCATCGACTCTGCCGACTTCGTGAAACTGTATGAAGAACAACCAGAGAACTATCATTCCCTCTATGAGGTGGATGGCTACAGTTGGTATCATGGAGGCAGAAACCTCTTTGATCCTACAGAACTTAAGGTGGGAGCAGAGCAGAAGGTCTCCGTCGTCAATCAAACGGGTGGAAGCGAAGGCAAACTCAGCGTGTACGTCACAACGGCACGTAGCACCCCTAGTACGGTAGAGGTGCTGAAAAACAACACCGTACTAGGTACTATCACGCTTACGCCCAACAACAACGACAGACGGGAAAACTCATACGCCCAAGCCATAGAACGTGGGGCCACTTATTCGCTGTCAGACTTGTCGGAGCAAGATACCATCATCATTCGTCCTGCATCGGGAGGTCCTGTTCGGCTCGACTACATCGACATGCAATGGGCAAAGATAGTGCCATGCCCAGACCTAAAGACGGGCAGCGGAATACCGGCTGCCCAATATGTGTATGGCATTACCAAACAAGACCATCATGCAGATGGGGCGGTGGATATGGTAATCATCATACCTACTTCGCAGAAACTACTCAAACAAGCCACTAGACTCAAGGAATTTCATGAGAGCCATGATGGGCTGCGTGTCATCATCGTGCCTGCCGACGAACTCTACAACGAGTTCTCCAGCGGCACTCCCGATGCCAATGCCTATCGCCGTTATCTCCGTATGCTCACAGACCGTGCGCAGACAGAGGCTGATACGCCTAAGCATCTCCTGCTCTTCGGTGACTGCGTTTGGGACAACCGTATGCTTACTTCCGACTGCACTCGTCTCAATCCAGACGACTATTTGCTTTGCTATGAGAGCGATAACTCCTTCAGTGCCATCTTCTGTTATGTGAGCGATAGCTGGCTGGGTATCTTGGGCGAAGGCATGGGGGCTAATCCTATTAGTGAACTGCAAGATGTGGGCGTCGGCAGATTCCCTGTCACCACGTCGGAGGAAGCAAAGATATTGGTAGACAAGACAATCAACTATGCCAACAATCAGAATGCCGGCTCTTGGGAGAATACCCTCATGTTCATGGGCGACGACGGAAATAGCAACCAGCACATGGCTCATGCCAATGAATTGGCAGACTATGTATCAGCACTGCATCCAGGCTATGTCGTCAAGAAGGTAATGTGGGATGCTTACCCACGTGTTACCTCCTCTACGGGCAATACCTATCCAGAGGCAACTGCTGCCATCAAGAAACAACAGGCTGCCGGTGCCCTTATCATGGACTATGCCGGACATGGAATGGCTACCCGGTTGTCACATGAGAATGTGCTAAACATCACCGACTTCAACCAGTTTAAGAATGCCAATCTTCCATTGTGGATAACGGCATCCTGCGACATCATGCCATTTGATGGCGTGGAGTCTACGATAGGAGAGGCAGCTCTTCTCAATGCCAGTGGTGGAGCCGTAGCATTCTATGGTACCACACGTACAGTATATTCCGACCCCAACAAATATATCAATCGAGCCTTCCTTCGCAGAGTGCTCAGCGTGGAGGATGGCAAATCGCTGACTCTTGGTGATGCCCATCGCATGGCGCAGAACGATGTGATGTTAGGGACAAGTGTGGCGGGTGAACGTGATAACTCCGAAAATCACCTGCAATACTCTTTGTTGGGTGACCCAGCCTTGACACTCAACTTGCCTAAGGCTTCAGTAGTAGTAGACTCCATCAATGGCATTGCTGCCGATGGTACACAAGATATGGTTACCCTGAAGGCCGGTTCCATAGCTCGCATAACTGGGCATGTGGCTGGTGCCGACGATTTCTCGGGCATCGTGACAGCTACGGTAAGAGACTCCAAGGAGCTGGTTACCTGTAAATTAAACGATACTTCGAATGACGGTGCTTCTACGGCATTCTCTTATTATGATCGCCCGAAGACGCTATATCAGGGCTCTGACAGCATCAGGAGCGGCAAATTCTCCATTACCTTTGCTGTGCCGAGAGACATTAACTATTCTGACGCTACAGGTTTGATCAACCTGTATGCCGTTAGCAATGACAAGAGTTTGTTGGCGCAAGGCTCCTATGAACAATTTATCGTAGGTGGAAGCGAAGACATCAAAAATGATTCCATCGGACCATCCATCTATTGTTATCTCAACTCGCCCTCATTTGTAGACGGCGGAGACGTGAATGCCACCCCTTATTTCGTCGCCAACATTACAGACAAGGATGGCATCAATGCTGCAGGAAGTAGCATCGGGCATGACTTGCAACTCGTCATCGATGGAGAAATGGCCAAGACCTACATTCTCAACGACAACTTTGTTTACGACTTTGGTACTTACACCAGTGGTTCTACTTATTATAGCATACCAGAGCTGGAGCCTGGCAAGCACCAACTTACCTTCCGGGCATGGGATGTACTCAACAACAGTTCCACCACCACACTCCATTTCAATGTGGTAAGAGGCTTGCGCCCACAGCTCTTCGACGTAGGCGTGACAGAGAATCCTGCCAAGACCTCTACGACCTTCATCATCTCGCATGACAGGGCAGAAAGTGAAATGGATGTGGTGCTCGAAATCTTCGACACCTCAGGCAGGATGCTCTGGCGACATGCAGAGGACGGAGTAACGGCCACCGGGAACTATACCATAACTTGGGACTTGGCCGCCGATGGCGGTCGCCCACTGGGTACAGGCCTCTATCTCTATCGTGTCAAGGTGGCTGCAGATGGCAGCAGCTATGCTTCCAAGACCCGCAAACTCATCATAAGTAGGTAATAAGAGGCACTTGGGGCAATAAAAAGACCAAGACTTCGTTTTAAAGATATTAAAGTAAAGACAATAAGTGACATGAACCAACTTTTTAAGATATTCTTCGTAGGCATTTGGGCAGTTTTCGCCTTGGAAGTGCAAGCACAGGAGACGCAGGAAGACACCAAGGAAAGTCTCTTCAATCCTGTCAACTATGCGGTCATCTCGCAGACCATTGCGCCTGATGCCCGTGGTGGCGGTTTGGGTGATGTCGGTGCAGCCACCGACCCGGATGTCAATTCCCAGTACTGGAATCCTGCAAAGTATCCTTTCAATATTTCACGTGCAGGCGTTTCTCTCAACTTTACCCCATGGCTTCGCTCCCTGGTCAACGATATGAACCTGGCTTATCTGTCGGGCTATTATCGTATCGGTGACTATAGTGCCGTGTCGGCATCCCTTCGCTACTTCAATATGGGTGTGGTGTATACGAACGAGAAAGAAGCGCAAAGTAGTACGGGTATGACCATCAATCCATACGAGATGTCGCTCGATGTAGCTTACTCGCTGATGCTGAGCGAGAAGTTCTCCTTGGCGGCAGCCATCCGCTGGATATATTCCGATATGCGCTTCGACTATACCGAAGACAATTCGCCGGCTTCGGCCTTTGCCGCCGACATAGCCGCTTATTATCAGAATTATGTCAATATCGGTCAGCGTGAGTGTCAGTTGGGTATTGGTCTTGACATTTCTAATATTGGTAGTAAGATAACTTATAGTGGCACTGAGTATAGTCAGTTCTTGCCTGCCAATCTTCGTCTGGGAGCATCTCTCATGATTCCTGTCGACGAATATAATCGTGTCACCATTGCCGCCGATGCCAATAAGTACTTGGTGCCTACCGTTCCTCAGCAGAATACAGATGAAGACAACTCCGAGTACGAAGACCGTGTGCATCGCGAGTATGATGATGTATCGGCCATCAGCGGTATTTTCAAGAGTTTCAGCGATGCCCCTGGTGGTTTTAAGGAAGAGTTGCAGGAAATCAACTATGGTATTGGTGCCGAATATGTATACAATGACAAGTTCTCACTTCGTGCCGGTTATCACCATGAGAGCCAGAACAAGGGTAACCGCAAGTACTTCACAGTAGGTGCTGGTTTCAAGATGAATGTATTCTCGCTAGATGCAGCCTATGTGGTAGCTACGGCTAAGAGCAATCCATTGGATCAGACCTTGCGTTTCACCCTGTCGTTTGACATGGATGGCCTCAAAGATTTGTTTAAAAGATAAAAAAGTAAAAAGCATGAAGATAAGGGTAGGATTTGGATATGATGTCCACAAGTTGGTAGAGAATCGTGACTTGTGGCTTGGTGGAATCAAGATAGATTACGAGTTGGGCTTGTTGGGCCATAGCGATGCCGATGTGCTGATACATGCGATTTGCGATGCCTTGTTGGGGGCAGCAAATATGCGTGACATCGGTTATCACTTCCCTGATACTGCTGCTGAGACTCTCGATGTAGATTCCAAGATACTCTTGAAGAAGACTGTCGACTTGATTGCTACCAAAGGATATGTGTTGGGCAATATTGATGCCACCATTTGTGCGGAGCGACCCAAACTCAATCCCCATGTACCTGCCATGAAGACTTGCTTGGCAAAGGTGATGGGTACTGACGAAGACAATATTTCCATCAAGGCGACAACTACCGAGAAGTTGGGTTTTACGGGCAGAATGGAGGGCATCTCCGCCTATGCAACAGTCTTGATAGAAAAGAAAATATCAAAATAATCGTGAAGGTATTGTAATAATATAGTCACATTTACCCCATTTCCCCGAAATGATTCGGGGAAATGGCTTGTTGAATTCACGAGGAAATGGATAACAATATGAATGTTAATGAGCGTTAGTAAATTCTTAAAATCTGTAGTGTTCGTGCACGACTGATTGATATATATCAAAAAAAAGTAAAAAAGAAGCATTTTCTTTCCAAAAGATTTGGCAGGTTGCAAAAATCGTCGTACCTTTGCAGCGTCAAAAGGTTAATAGATTGTTTAGGTTAGTAGTAATAGATTTAGGTTTTTAGTTATTAGGTTTTAAGGTAGATTGTTTAACAGATAGCAAAGAAGGTCGTGAGACTATCTTTAGTTAGAATTTTTTTTCAAGTTAAACATAATGTATGCCACAGCTCGTTGAGAGTTGTGGCATATTTTTTTATGTTATTTTTTTGTGCAAATGGATTTTTTCATTATCTTTGCAACCAAAAGCAACAAGCATGAGAGTACTCATAGTAAATACAAGCGAGAAGACGGGTGGGGCGGCCGTAGCAGCCAACCGCCTGATGGATGCCCTTAACAATAATGGGGTCAAGGCGAAGATGCTGGTGCGCGACAAGACCACGGAGAATATAACGGTGGTAAGTTTGCCGCGCTCCCTTAAGTTAAGTTGGAATTTCTTATGGGAGCGTTGGTGTGTATTTTGGCATCTGCATTTCTCCAAGCATCATCTATGGGAGATAGACATGGCAACGGCTGGCTCTGACATTACCCAAATGCGTGAGTTTAAAGAGGCGGATGTTATCCATCTCTCTTGGATTAACCAAGGCATGCTTTCGCTGGGGAGTATCAGGAAGATTATCAAGACCGGGAAACCTGTCGTCTGGACGATGCACGACTTGTGGCCTGCCACAGGAATCTGTCATTATGCACGTGGGTGTAGCCGATATGCCTCGGCATGCGGCAACTGTCCGCTCCTTCCTCATAAGGGTAGCAAGAATGACTTGTCGGCTAGGGTGTTCCGCCGAAAGCAAGCTATTTACCGACATAGCAACATCTATTTTGTGAGTTGCAGTAAGTGGTTGGAAAAACAGGCCAAGGTGAGTGGGCTTTTCGAAGGTCAGCACATTACGAATATCCCCAACCCGATTGATGCCCATGTGTTCTGTGGGCAAGATAAGTCGGAAGCCAGATTGCGTGTGGGATTGCCTGCCGATAAGCATATCATCCTTTTCGTGTCGCAGCGGGTTACCGACGAGCGGAAAGGCATGAAGTATTTTGTAGAGGCTATAGACAAACTGGTGGAGAAATATCCGCAAATGAAAAGCAACACGGCTATCGCCATCTTGGGCGGGCATTCGGAGGAGGTAACTCTCTCCTTGCCTTCCTATGCGCTTGGATATGTGGGCGATGAGAAGAAAATAGCGAGTATCTATAATGCAGTGGATGTCTTTGTCTTGCCCTCGCTAGAAGACAATCTGCCCAATACCATCATGGAGGCGATGGCCTGTGGGGTGCCAAGTGTCGGGTTTAAGATAGGGGGAATACCTGAGATGATAGACCATCGGAAGAACGGGTATGTGGCCAACTACCGAGATGCCAATGACCTGGCAGATGGCATACACTGGGTATTGGATGAGGCTGATGGAGATGCTTTGCGGCAGGCTTGTTTACGGAAGGTGGCACACCATTACTCCCAACATGCTGTAGCCCTGCGATATATAGAGGTGTATAATCAGGCTATGGCCTACAAAAATTATAAATTATGATAAAGTTTACGGTCATAACTTGTACGTACAATGCGGCTTCGGTATTGCAGCGTACGCTCGATAGCGTGCTGAAGCAAACATACTGCAATATAGAGCATCTCATCATTGATGGTGTGTCGAAGGACAAAACCCTCGCTATGGTAAAGGCATACCAGCACAAGACCGAATTAGGGGAAAATGCGCACGAAATTGTGGTATATTCGGAGCCAGACAAGGGACTTTATGATGCCATGAATAAGGGTATAGACCGTGCGACGGGCGACTATCTGGTCTTTCTGAATGCCGGCGACGTGTTCCCGTCGGCAGATACCTTGGAACTTGTGGAAGGTTGTGTGGGCGAGGGGGAGACTTTGCCGGGAGTATTGTATGGCGATACCGACATTGTCAATATGGATGGTCATTTCCTGCGTCACCGCCGGTTGTCTCCTCCTGCTAAGCTGACTTGGCGTTCCTTTATGTGGGGCATGCTGGTGTGTCACCAATCTTTCTATGCCCGTACAGACATTGCCAAGAACATCCACTACAACTTGGATTACCGTTTTTCGGCAGATGTAGATTGGTGTATCCGAATCATGAAGGAGTCGGAACGCCTGCGTTTGCCATTGCGTAATGTGAATGCTGTCATCACCCATTTCCTGGACGGAGGCATGACAAAGCAAAACCACAAGGCTTCGCTCAAGGAACGCTTCCTGGTAATGCGCACCCATTATGGCATAGTAACTACTCTCTTGGTACATGCTTGGTTTGTGGTGAGAGGGGTGTTCAAGAAATGATAAAACAGACCCTAGAAGAGGTTTCCGCTCCGTGTTACGGAACAGAAACTTCTTCTAGGATTCCTCGTAATTCTTCTAGGGTTTCTTGTAAATATTGGTGGATAGTAGTAGGATCTAGTTTGCCAATATACTCGGGACTTAACGCCTTGATAGCTTCGACGCTCTGCATTTGGAGCATGGATGCGATGGGGAAGAGCTTGTGGGCTATTTTGCCGATGTTTTCTATGCTCTGGGAATTTTGACTGGAGTTGAAAGAATCATGAGTCGTGTTGATGGATTCTTTCAACTCCTTTTCTATTCCTTGACAATAACCTGCCAGTTCGCTTTTTACTGTTTGGAGAATTTCTGCCTCGGCAGCCTTGTCGCCTTCGGCGAAAGTGAGTAGAGGTTGGAAACGTAGTCTCTTGGCTGTAACGGATGAGTTTTCTTTGTATGTATTGCTATTGCCTGGTTTTTCCATGCCAAGTAACTTAGCTAGGCTTTCCATTTGGAAAGGCTTGAAGAGACAATCGTCAAATCCTGCCTGCAGTAGCTTTGCCTTTATGCTCTCGTCGTGGGCGGTCATGGCAATGACTGTCATTTCGTGATGGTTGATGTGCTTGATGAGTTGCAGACCGTTCATCTCTGGCATCTCGATGTCCATTAGCATGATACTGGGCTGCTCGTTGTGCAAGACGGTGAGGGCTTCAGGTATGTGGCTACAGGCAAATACCTGCCAGTCGCTGCTTGTGATGCGCAGTAACATCTCCTTCAGAAGGGTGATTTGTAGTTTGTCGTCGTCGAGGATGAGAATCTTGTGGTTCTCTGTCTGTGGATGCCTTTCTGCACTTGGCTTTTCCTCTTGTTCCTTGGCGCACGCTTCTATTGGGAGGAAGACTGTAAAGGTGCTGCCTTTGCCTTGGGCTGTTTCCAACTGGATGCGTCCGCCCAAAAGCGAGACCAGTTCTTTGGTAATGGAGAGTCCTAAGCCTGTACCTTCGATGCCTTGGGCATTTTCGAGTCGTGTAAAGGCTTGGAATATACGTTTCTTTTCTTCGGCGGTCATGCCCTTGCCTGTGTCTTTTACCTTTAATATGAGTTGACAGGAATTGTTGCCCATTTCTGGGCTCTTGTGGATGGATGCCATGATGCTCACACTGCCACAGTCGGTATATTTGATGGCGTTGCTTACCAAGTTGTTGAGTATTTGGTGGATACGGAAGGCATCGGCACGATATAGTGAAGAAATCTCATCTGGTTCTTGCACCTCGTAGTTTACGGTCAAGGATTTCTGCTGGGCTTGTATGTGCATCTCGTCAGCGCATTGCTTTACGAGTTGGGCAGGCGCGAAGGAAGAAGGATGGAGTTCCATCAGCCCGTTTTCCAATTGATGGTAGTCGAGTAAGGCTGCCACTAGCCGTGATAGATGGGTGGCAGAGCTTTGTATGCTGTTGAGGTGTGACTGTATGCACTCATTGGCGATGTCTTTGCTTTCTTCCTTTATCAAGTCGATGAAGCCCGATATGGAGGCTGCGGGAGCCTTGATGTCATGGGTGATGGTGAGGAGCAGGCGTTCTCGTTGTTGCAAGATGCGCTGTATCTCCTCGTTGGCTTGCTCTAGGTTCTCACGGTAGTCTTGTTCTTTTTTTACATCTCGCCGGATATACCAGAGCAAGATGATGGTGGTGATGATGGCTATGGCGGCCAACAGACCTATCTGTACAAGCAGGTGCTGGCGGGCGGCTATCGCTTGGTTGATAGACTTCTGCATCGCGTCTCGCTCCTTTTGATGCGTGTCGTTCAGTTGTTTGGCTGATTGGAGGGCGAGTTGGGCATTCACCATCTGTAGCTCTGTCATTTCCTTGTGTACGGATTGGCTCTTGTACTTGGATGCAGCCTTTTCCTTCTTGTCGATTTGCGCAAGTACGTCTGCCACGTCTTCCGCCACATTTACAGGGGTGATGGTGTCGATGATGGCATGGTTGCTGTCTTTCTTTACGCTCAAGGTCTCGGCGTGTTCTTTCTTGAAGGCATCAGCTAGACGGCGGAAGAAACCTTTTTTGGTTTTTATCACTTCTACCGTCGTGTTTTGTACTTCATGGGTTTTGGCCGTTTTGGGATGCGCCATGATAGAGTCCTTGCCTGTGTTGAGGTGTGTGAGTTTCTCGTGTAGGTAGTTGGGACTTGCATTTCCGCTCATGGCTTCAGCCAGATCTTTGAGGTTGCTTTGTTCTTTCTTGAGCAATGCGGTCATGGCACTGTCTGCTGCGTTTCGCTTTTGGATGTATTCGCGAGAAGCCTGGTTGATGGAGAGAATGGACTGGGTGTTGCTATATACCAGTGCTATTGCCATGACCAATACGATGGCGACGGCGCAGTATCCGAGGGTAGCCTTGAGCGAAATGTTGTTTTTTATCATGTTTTGCAGTTTTGCTTGGTGGTATGTGGTTGATGGGGGAGATTTCTGGCGATGCGCCCTTTCTCTTGATTGCAAAAGTACGAAATTATTCTGAAAAACGAAAATGCCTGCCAACAAGTTTTGTTGATGGCAGGCATTTCTTTAAAAAGCGACGCGTAATTACTGTTTTTTGAAGGTGTGTTATTCTGCGATAGAAGTAGGACTAACGGTGTCTGTAGGAGTTGTCACAGTGTCTGTAGGAGTTGTCACTGTGTCTGCTGGTGCTTCTGGAGTCTCTGGAGCGACTGTGTCTACTGGTGCTGCACTTGCTACGTTTGCCATCTTGTTGCCGGCGAAAACATTGCTTACTGATACCATTGCTACTGCTGCGATAACTGCAAATACTAACTTTTTCATAATCTGAATTGTTTAAATTGTGAATAATTATATGTTTTATGAACTTTCGTTGAGTCTCACAGTTGAGGTTTCTGCCTCATTTGTGAGTTCAGTCATTCATGACACAATTGATGTGCCAAAAAGTTGTATTTTGCTTAAGTATCTGATAGACAGGGCATGATGCGCTTGTGTCTCAAAAAAGAGCATGTGGAATGTGTGGAAATATTGTGGAAAAATTCCCCAAAATGTTGTGGAACATCTTGGGGAATAGGTGGAATGTCTTTTGGGGTATACTTGGCGTTTCCCTGTTAGTCCATGTCGTATTTTCTCATCTTATTATATAAGGTCTTGCGGTCGATGGCAAGCAGTTGGGCAGCCTTGCTCTTGTTGCCGTTGGTTGCTTGGAGGGCTGCTTCGATGCGTTGTTGCTCGTTTTGTTCGTCATGCAGTGCCATATTGAGGGGGTGATCCGATTGGGCAGATGCCATCGTATGTTCCAGTTCTGCAGTACCGATGTATTTGCCTTTGGCGAGTAGCGTAGCCCGTTTCATCACATTGTTGAGCTCACGTAGGTTGCCGGGCCAGTCGTATGCGGCTATTTTCTCGGAAGCCTTGGCATCAAGTCCCAGTACATTTCTGCCCAGCTCCTTGTTGGCGTGCTTGATAAAAAGGTCTGCGAAGAGAAACAGGTCGGTGTCACGGTCTTTCAAGGCGGGCATGTAGATGGTAAACTCATTGATGCGGTGGTATAGGTCTTCCCTGAATTTTCCTTCGGATACGCATTTTGCCAAGTTTTCGTTGGTGGCGCATACCAGACGGATGTCGATGTCTATCTCCTGGGTACTTCCCAGCGGACGTATCTTCCTTTCCTGCAAGGCTCTGAGTAATTGTACTTGCACCTCATAGTTTAGATTTCCCATCTCGTCGAGGAAAAGAGTGCCGCCGTTAGCCACCTCGAAGGCTCCCTTCTTGTCTTGTTCTGCGCCAGTGAAGGCTCCTTTCTTGTAGCCAAAGAATTCAGAGGCAGCCACTTCCCTTGGGATGGCACCGCAGTCTAGGGCAAAGAAGGGCTTGTCCTTGCGATTGCTTAGCTCGTGGATTCTGCGAGCCACATATTCCTTGCCAGTTCCGCTGGCACCTAAGATGAGTACCGACATGGGGGTAGGGGCTACGAGTGATACAAACTCGTAGAGTCGCTTGGAGGCTTCGCTCTTACCTTCTATATATTGGGGCACTTCTTCTGCCAGCGGTTTGTGGGATGTGGTTGTGACGGCAGAGGCGTTTTCTTCTGCCTTTGGGGGAGTTCCTGTGGCAGAAGGGTGGTTGGCATTGAT
>CAVDKC010000062.1:0-14441 GCA_963609615.1 Oribacterium sp. | reverse complement strand
GATGGTTCCGTAGCTCAGTTGGATTAGAGCAACAGCCTTCTAAGCTGTGGGTCTTGGGTTCGAACCCCAACGGAATCACAAACAGGTTATAAAAAACACTCCAACAACAAGAATTATCTGAAAGTACTGATGGCTGCAATTACTTAATTACCAAGTAGTTGCAGCCATTTTTCGGTTTAAGGAAGGCTGAGATAGCCCGTAATATCGGCACGAAAACGGCTTGTAAACCGCTTTACGTGAGAAAATCTCATAACTTGCTGAAAATCATCCCAGTTAGCTTTTTCCTCAAAATTTGGCACAGAAACGCTGTGTTATCAATGTGTTATCAACTTGTAAAATTTACGAAAACACTCCTATCATACTGGTCATATACAAAACAAACAGGCACGCAAGACGTTGCTACACAACGCTTACGTGCCTGTTAATTTTTATACCAAATAGACTATTATGGATTTGCTACAAATCCTTTAGCGAGTCCACCCTCGCTCGTCTCCTTATAAAGAGACGGCAAGTCGTGGCCTGTCTGTCGCATTACCTCCACCACTCTGTCAAACGATACACTATGATGACCATCAGAGAAAGAGGCATAGAGATCAGCATCCAGTGCACGAGCCGCAGCAAAGGCATTACGCTCGATGCATGGTATCTGCACCAGACCGCAAACAGGGTCACAAGTCATACCAAGATGATGTTCCAACCCCATCTCGGCAGCATACTCGATTTGTGCCGGACTTCCTCCAAAGAGTTGGCAAGCGGCGGCAGAAGCCATGGCGCATGCTACGCCTACCTCGCCCTGACACCCCACGTCGGCACCACTGATGGAAGCATTTTGCTTCACGATATTACCCACCAACCCCGCAGTGGCAAGAGCACGCAAGATGCGCTGCTCGCTCATACCATGAGCCGCGTGCATGTGGTAAAGCACGGCAGGCAATACGCCACAGGCACCGCAAGTAGGCGCAGTGACAATGGTACCACCAGAGGCGTTTTCTTCGCTCACCGCCAAAGCATAGGCATACACCAATCCACGGCTCTGAAGAGAGGCACGATAACCATTGGCCTTAATATAATAGGTGGCGGCCTTGCGCTGCAACTTGAGCGGACCTGGCAGCACCCCCTCATGGTCTAGACCATTGCGGATAGCCTGCTGCATAGTCTTCCATACCTGGCGCAAGAAATCCCAAATATCCTGACTCTCGCATTTCTCTACGTACTCCCAAAACGAGCGACCGTTGGCATAGCACCACTCTTGTATCTCCTTCATCGTGCCGAGGTCGTATACATCCTGGGCTCCCAATTCTCCATGACTATCCAAGCCATCCGACAAGGCACCGCCACCGATGCTATATACCGTCCACTCGTCGATGACATCTCCATTAAGGTCTTTGCCCACAAACTTCATCCCGTTAGGATGGAATGGAAGAAATACCTGAGGCTGCCAAATGATATTAACGATCTTGTGCGGTCTGAGCACTTCCTCGATAGCGACATCCGTCAAGTGCCCTTTACCTGTGGCTGCAAGACTGCCATAGAGAGTCACCTCATAAGACGACGCATTGCCGCATCGCTCCAAGAAGAGTTTGGCTGCGCGCTGAGGCCCCATCGTATGACTGCTAGAAGGGCCCTTGCCTATTCTGTATAATTCTTTCAAAGATTTCATAACACTGATTATATCTTTTTTCCCGTAAATATTACTTTATGTTAGCGAATGCAAAGATAATCATTTAATTCTAAAATAATGAACGTTTCTCAGACTTTCTTTATATCTTTGCGCCAGATATGAAAAAAACAGGTGGAATATTATGGTTGCTGTCCTGTCTTGCGATACAAGCACATGCACAGCAGATAAGCCTCGGGCCGTTGCACAGTGCCGACAGTCCGAGGGAAGACTGGATATTGCCGGGCGACACCCTGCGGCAAGACGGCAAGGTCATCGTATATGGTGGCAAACCTATGAAGAATCCGATCAAAAAGGACGAGAAAGATATAACTCAAGAGGAAAAGACGGGATATGATGACTACAAATGGGGGCTACACAAGGGACTCAACTTCTCGGTAGACCTTTCCGTGTTTGCCACCTTTGGCAAGCATACCCCACACTGGGGTGGATTTACGCAGTCCATCAATGCCGCCTACCTTACGCCTCTTACCAAGGACAACAAACTATGGATGGCACTGGGCGGATACGTCAACAACATCAACTATGGCAGCGACAATTACCATGACGGTGGAGTTTTCGGCATCCTGGGCTATCGCTTCAACGAACACTGGGAGGCGTATGTGTATGGTCAGCTCAGCATCGCCAACAATTACAGTTCTGTCTATGGTAGGTACGCAGGTCTAGCTCCCTACGGATACGGAAGATATGGATATGGCATGTATCCTGGCATGTGGGGAGGCGGCATCATGCCTGGTGGTTACGGCATGGGAGAACCTGGAGCCAATGTACTTGGGGCAGGCGTGAGATATACCAACAAGAACTTCTCCATCGGACTCAACGTGGAAGGAGTCTGGTACAACCAAAAGTCTCCTTCCTACTTCAAGCAATACGACTATCCTGTGCCCGAGGCACCAGGGGATAAAAAATGAAACTTCCTATTCGAGCAGTACAGCAAAGCGTCCAACTGTACTGCTCTTATTTATTCTTATTCAGCCAAGATCTGGAGGATGCGCTCCGCCGAACGACCATCCCAACGGTCAGGAATGCCAGCCTTCTTCCACTCTCCCTTTAGGAGTCGCTGCATCATGACAGAGAGTTGATCAGCATCCTCGCCCACGAGCTCGTTGGTACCTACCTTGACGGTCTCAATGTGCTCGGTATAGCTATTGAGCGTGATGCAAGGTACACCATTGAAGGTAGCCTCCTCAGCCACATTGCCTGAGTCGGTGACGATGCCTTTGGCATGTGCTGAGAGATAGGCGAAGTCGAGGTAGCCCTGCGGTTCTACGATGTCGATACCCACCTGATGGTCTGCCTGAGCCTGGTGCATCATGAAGGCAAGTACTCGCTCACGAGCCTTGCCTCTTAAGGGTGCAATAACCTTGACACCAGCCCTGCGGGCCTCGCCGTCTACCACCGTCAACATAGCCTTCAGATTGCCATCATCTGCCAACAGAGCTTTTCGGTTGAGCGTGAAGAGCAAGTAGTTACCATCCACGAGGTGTTTTTCGTCCATCCACGCAGGTTTTGTCATGCGTTGCTGCAAGAAGCGGATATTGTCTATGAGCACATTGCCCACCATATAGACCTTGGAGAGTTCAGCCCCCTCCTTATTGGCGATACTATTGTTGGATATGCCAGCCGTAAAAAGAATGTCAGAGAGACCGTCGATCACCAAGCGGTTAATCTCCTTAGGCATGGAGATGTCGAAGCTACGCGTGCCTGCGGCGATATGAGCCAACTTGATACCCTGCTTCTTGGTCACGATGGAAACCGCCATCGTGGAAGCCAAGTCATCTACCACGATGACTATATCCACGGGATGCTGCTGGAGATAACGCTCGAAAGAAGACATCACCTGGCCAGTCAGTTCATTGAGATTCTCGCAGTCCACACCCAAATAGGTATCGGGGCGAAGAATGCCCAGATCGTCAAAGAGCGAACCTTCGAGCGTAGGATCGTCCTCACGCCCAGTATATACGAGTTGGCAAGCCAAGCGTCCGGCGAAATCTTCGTTGGCGATGGCTCGGATGAGAGGTGCAACCTTGATGAAGTTGGGACGGGCACCAGCTACGATACAAATATTCTTAGTCATAATTCCACAAAAATAGATTACTTGTTTTTTACTGGCGCAAAAGTAATAAAAATATGGATAGCCACAAAATATTGCGCCCACTTTTTGCTGGCTTCCTAACAAAAAGTATAAAAAATGCTTTTTTATTTTGTCATGTCTCTAGCTTTCATTACCTTTGCAGAAATTATATATTAAAGACATCAAGCAAGACAAGACATGAACATCATAGAGAAATATTTTCCTCATCTCTCAGATGAGCAACGGCAGCAGATAGCAGCCCTCGACGGGCTGTACAGAGAATGGAATGCCAAAATCAACGTCATCAGCCGCAAGGACATCGACAATCTCTACGAGCATCACGTGCTCCACTCCATGGCTATCGCCAAGGCTGCCAATTTCCGCCCTGGCACGGAAATCCTTGACTTCGGATGCGGCGGTGGATTCCCCGGCATCCCACTTGCCATCCTCTTTCCTGAATGCAAGTTCAAACTCATTGATGGAACAGGCAAGAAAATCAAGGTATGCAACGAGGTGGCCAGTGCTATCGGACTGAAGAACCTCACTGCCGAGCACCTGCGTGGCGAGGACGAGAAAGGGAAATACGACTTCGTGGTGAGCCGGGCCGTCATGCAATTGCCCGACTTGATGAAAATCATAAAGAAAAACTTCAAGAAGTCTTGTCAGAATGCTCTCCCCAACGGTTTGCTCTGCCTCAAGGGCGGCAACTTGCAAGAGGAACTAAAACAGTACAGCAAGATAGCCGAAGTGACTCCACTCAGCACCTTCTTCGACGAAGAGTGGTTTGCACAAGACAAGCAATTGGTCTACGTACCTTGCTAGAGACATTCCACCGTTACTCTGGAGAGAACAAAGTTTTATCAAGAAACAAAGAAGACAATATGTTGAACATCAAGAGATTCCAATGCAACATGTTGCAGGAAAACTGCTACGTGGCAAGCGATGACACCCAGGAATGCGTCATCATAGACTGTGGTGCTTTCTTTCCAGAAGAGCGCACAGCCATTACCCAATATATCAAGGACAATCAACTTATCCCCAAGCACTTGCTCGTAACACATGGACATCTAGACCACAACTTCGGCAACGATACCATCCACAGTGAGTTCGGACTAAAACCAGAGGTGGCTGCAGGCGACGAACGGCTCATGCAGGGACTCAGCAAGCAGGCAGAGACCTTCTACCAAATGCAACTTGACATCCAGTTTCCTGCCATCGACCACTTCTTCGAGGAGGACGAGGTGATACGCTTCGGTCATCACGAAATAACCATCATCGAGACACCCGGTCACAGCAATGGTTCCGTGTGCTTCTACTGCGAGGCAGAGCATGTGCTGTTTTCGGGCGACACCCTATTCCACTGTTCCATCGGCAGGACAGACTTCCCCGGTGGCAGCATGTTCCGCATCATCAACAGCCTGAGACACCTCGGACAGTTGCCAGACAACACCCTAGTACTGCCAGGTCATGGAGAAAGCACCACTATCGGCGAGGAACTGGCACACAACCCATACATGGACAGGTAATCCTGCCTAAAGCATAATCTCATCGGATGATAAAGAAAAGAAACAATACGGAGAAGATTATCCTGGGCATAGACCCGGGTACCAACGTGATGGGCTACGGCGTGATACGTGTGGCAGGCAACAAGGCTGAACTTGTCGTAATGGGTGTCATCGACATGCGAAAGGAGAACGACCCCTATCTTCGTCTTGGCAAGATTTTCGAACGCGTAACAGGCATCATCGACTCCTATCTGCCAGACGAGATGGCAATAGAGGCTCCCTTCTTCGGCAAGAACGTACAGTCCATGCTCAAATTGGGACGTGCACAAGGGGTTGCCATCGCAGCCGCTATACACCACGATGTGCCAATACATGAGTATGCACCGCTCAAAATCAAAATGGCAATAACAGGACAGGGACAGGCCTCCAAACAGCAGGTAGCCGCCATGCTACAACGGATGCTCCACATCCAGGAAGACGACATGCCTAAGTACATGGATGCCACGGATGCACTGGGAGCGGCCTACTGCCATTTCCTGCAGATGGGCAGACCCGAGACAGACGCCAAGCACTATAGTAGTTGGAAAGATTTCGCTACCAAGAACGCTTCAAGAGTAGAAGGCGGAGCCAAAATAACAGGACCTAAGGCACAACTCCTGGCCGCCATGCAGCGCACCATCCATAAATAAAAGACCCAACCTTAGGAAGCAAGAAAAGTTAAATAAGTCAAGGAAAAAAAGAACAAAATGATGCAAAAGATAATCAGTATAAATGAAGGCGTAACCCGAATGCCGGAATGGCGCATGGCAGAGCCTGTGAACTTCGAGATGCTAGACGGCGAGCACATCGCCATCGTGGGTCCCAACGGCGGAGGCAAGTCTATGTTCGTAGACATCATCGTGGGCAAACACCCCCTCCTGAAGCATGACCCGGAATATGATTTCTCACCTAGCCAAAAGACCATGGTGAGCGACAACATCAAATACATCACATTCCGTGATACCTACGGTGGAGACAACGACCGCACTTACTTCCTCCAGCAACGCTGGAACCAACTGGAGATAGACGAAAACTCCCCTATCGTAAAAGACAAGTTAGAGGAGGCTTACCAGATGGCTGGATGCGACACACCAGAACGACGTGCCCTGCAACAGCACATCTACCAGCTCTTCCACATGGAGCACTTGCTCGACAAGTACACTATCCTGTTGTCTAGCGGCGAATTGCGAAAGTTTAAGTTGGCCTCTACCCTTTTCTCCGAGCCTAGAGTACTCATCATGGACAATCCCTTCATCGGACTCGACGCTGACACCCGCGACCAGCTTAAGGCTTTGCTCAAGACTCTCGCTGCAGAGCATGCACTCCAAATCATACTCGTACTCAGCAAGAGCGACGACATACCAGACTTCATCACCCATGTAGTGGAGGTAAGAGACATGAAGGTAAGCCCAAAGGTAAGCAAGGAGCAATATCTCAGTAACCATACCCACACCCCAGAACATGTATTAGACTGCAAGTTGGCACAAGCCATCATTGACTTGCCTGTCAGCGACAGGGAATACCATACAGAGGAAGTGGTGCGCATGAACAAAGTACGCATTCAGTACGGCGAGCGCATTATCCTCAAAGACCTGGACTGGACAGTACTCAACGGTGAGAGATGGGCACTCAGCGGACAGAATGGTGCTGGCAAGAGCACTCTTCTCAGCCTAGTATGTGCCGACAACCCACAGAGCTACGCCTGTGACATCGCCCTCTTCGGAACCCCCCGTGGCAGCGGTGAGAGCATCTGGGACATCAAGAAACACATCGGATATGTATCACCAGAGTTGCATCGCTCATACCAGCGAGACCTGCCTGCCATCCGCATCGTAGCCAGCGGCCTGATGGACTCCGTTGGCCTATACGTAAAACCCAAGGAGGAAGACATGGACAAGTGCCGGTTCTGGATGAAGGTTTTCGGACTGGAAGGCATGGAAGACAAGGGGTTTCTCAAACTCTCCAGCGGCGAGCAACGACTAGTACTCTTGGCCAGAGCCTTCGTAAAGGACCCAGAACTGCTCATCCTCGACGAACCGCTGCATGGTCTCGACAACACCAATAGGCAACTGGTCAAAGACATCATCAATGCCTTTTGCCAACGAAAGAACAAGACGATGATCATGGTGACCCACTATCAAGAAGAGCTGCCATCGTGCATCGACCACAGTATCTTCCTCAAGCGCCACACTAAATAAAGAAAACAACAGAAAATACATCATAAAAAAGAAAACAATGAAAAAGTACATCATGATACTCCTTGTGCTCAGCCTCACCACTGCGAAGGCAAGCGCGCAAGACGTACTGAATGAAATCATCCGCTCTTCGGATGCCATTATCAATGACACCACACGCAGTTTGGATGACCGCAAGATAGCCCTCTTCAAGTGGGATGCAATGACCTATCTCAGAGACAAGATTCTGCCAGCTTTCCTTATGCTCGACAAGAATGCCAACCCCGACAGTATCAATACCCGCATCCGCTTCCTCAACGAGCAGGCATACGCTATGAACGTATTTATCTCCGTATACCAGAAAAGACTCAATGAAGCCAAAGAGAAGAACAAGTATATGGTGACCAGCATCTTCAAACAAGCTACCTTCGACCACAAGCTCTTCAAAGACGAGGACACAGAGGCCACGATGACTTATTATTCCAGACAGGACTATCCTATACAGTTCCGCCTCGACTGCAACTGGGTCCAGACGCTCGCTTTCGTCCGTAAACTCGACTGGAGCAAATTATAGAAAGTAAACTTTCGGTATTTCAGAATGCCAGAAAGAATACCACAACAGAAATCGCCCTGAAAAGACTGTAGCATCAAATGAAGGATGCTCCTGCGTTTTCAGGGCGATTTCTTTTTATAGTACAATATGAAACTTAGAGAGCCACTGCCTTTTTCTTTCCCTTGCTCTCATTGCCCACCCTATCGAGGGCTGTCACTATATAGATATACTTTTTGCCTTTCACATAAGGTACCTTCATCTGCTGAGAATAGGTGACAGTCAGAAGATGGGAAACATCGGAAAGATTGACTTTCTCTCCTTTCTCAAAGCGATAGACGGCAAAACGATTCGCTACATCGCCCCACTTATTCTTGCTAGCCTTAGGTGCTTGCCAGGTGAGCATCGGGCCGTCGGCTGTCCATGAGAACTTCAGGTTCTTCACACCCTTAGGAGCCTTATCGTCGAGGAAAGGCATCAGCGGAGGCAAGGCAGGATACTTCCAATAATAGTTGCGAAGGGTATGCCCGATGTTTCCCACATTGTCAGCAGCAGTCTTGGCATACCAGAGTACTGTGCCATTTACATTGCCCATCTGCTGGTGTAAGCGATGCTTGGCAGGCAATTGGTGGCTGCGTCCATTCTGAGGGTCAGGATGCTTGGCTGTACGCTCGATGTCCTCGCCGATATAGAGAGGGCGGTTGCCTGCATGCTTGTTCCACCACTGTATGAGCGTCTTGTAGTCTGCTGCCCTATTACCGATTTCCCAATAGAGTTGCGGTACACAATAGTCTATCCATCCATTGTTGACCCACTGGAGCACGTCGGCATAAAGGTCATCGTAGTTTTGGAGCCCAAAGGTATCGGAGCCATTCGGGTCGGTGCGTTTGTTACGATAGATGCCGAAAGGAGACACCCCAAACTTGACCCAAGGCTTCACTCGATGAATGGTCTCGCCTAGCTGCTTGACAAATCGACTCACATTGTCACGTCGCCAGTCGCCTATGTTGCGCAGTCCGTTAGAGTGTTGACGGTAGAGTTGCTCATCGGGAATCTTTACCCCAGCCTGTGGATAAGGATAGAAATAATCGTCGATATGAAAACCATCCACATCATAGCGGCTCACGATGTCGGCTGCCACACGGCAAGTATAGTCTGCGGCTTCTTGCAGTCCTGGATTCAGCAAGGTGAGCTTGTCATAGTCGAAACAGAGGTCAGGACGTTTGCGCACGATGCTCTGTGGCGAAGTGGCATCTCTAGGAGTCGCACTATGACGCGCACGGTAAGGATTAATCCATGCATGTATCTCCATGCCTCGGCTATGGCACTGCTGTACCATCCACTCCAGAGGATCCCAGTATGGCTGCGGGGCTTTGCCCTGCACGCCCGTAAGATAACGGCTCCAAGGCTCTAAGTCACTCTTATAGAGCGCATCACACTCGGCGCGCACCTGAAAGATGATGGCATTGACTCCATCCTTCTGCAGTTCGTCGAGCTGCTGCAAGAGCATCGCCTGTATCTGCTGCGTACTCTTGCCTATGTACTGCCCGTTGACACACTGTATCCATGCGCCACGAAATTCTCTCTTGTTTTGTGCACTCGTTGGCATGACAGCGACCAGCGACATCGCCAAGACCAACATCAAGATTGTTCTCAGTTGTTTCATCTAACAATAAATCAATGTATATATTTAATATAATGTATAAAAGCCAACTTCCTAGCTTATGTCATCACTCTCTCGTACTCACTCCTCATCTCGCAATTTAGGCAACGAGATATGGAATCTTACGGCAAGCAGACGGATGGCGCACACTACGGCAAACGCCACGATGACTGTCAGGTAGAGGCTCACACCTAAATAGCAGAGCAACCAATAAGCCAACCCGCCAGCCACGCAAGCCATCGCATAGATTTCTTTACGGAAAATAACAGGTTCTTCATTGAGCAGTACATCTCGTATCACGCCTCCTGCCGCTCCCGTAATGCAGCCCATAATAATCGCCACCCAAAAGGGGAAACCACAGTCGAGCGTCTTCTGGATACCAGCGATATTAAATAACGCAAGTCCCAAGGTATCGAAGAGAAACCACGTATTGTCCAGCCGCTTCAGGTAATTGTGGCACACGATGACCACCATCTGCGCAAAAAGCGTACATATCATATAGATGGGGCTCAGCATCCAGAAAGGACGCACGCCCAGCATCACGTCACGGATGGTACCGCCACCTATCGCCACTGCGATACCACACACAAATCCGCCCAACCAGTCGTAATGCTTGCTGGCTGCCAGACGGATGCCCGAAAGGGCAAAGGCAAAAGTGCCAATGAACTCGATGACACGCTGTAACGTGATTACAAATTCAGGGTCGTTTTGTATTGTCATATCTTTGTCTTATCTTTTATATTTCTTATCCAGAAGCCAGCAATCTATTTCCCATAAGAAAGCCTAACTTCTACCCTCCTACTTTTCTAATCCTTAAACCTTTCTCCCCAACAGGTAACCATCCAATTATAGAGTCGTTCCTCCGAAGGCGAGTGCTGAGCATGCCAGAACCTAGCCTCCTTCAGTTCGTCTGGCAGATACTGCTGCTCTGTGAAATGTCCCGGATAATCGTGCGGATACTTATAGCCGTCATGATACCCTAACTCAGCCATCAACTTGGTAGGGGCATTGCGGATATGTAAAGGCACAGGCAGATTGCCCGTCTGCTTTACTGCGGCAAGGGCAGCATCTATGCCCAGATAGGCACTGTTGCTCTTCGGACTGGTGGCAAGATACACCACAGCTTCAGCCAGGGCAATACGCGCCTCAGGCCATCCTATCTTCATCACCGTGTCAAAGGCTGCATTGGCAAGCAAAAGAGCATTAGGATTGGCTAGCCCCACATCTTCACTGGCACTAATGACTACCCTCCTGGCGATAAACTGCGGGTCTTCGCCGCCCTCTATCATGCGAGCCATCCAGTAGAGTGCCGCATCAGGATCACTGCCCCGTATGCTCTTGATAAAGGCAGAAATGATGTCGTAGTGCATGTCGCCCTGCTTGTCATAAGCCAAGGGATTCTGCTGCAGCTGTTCTTCCACCATCTTATCGGTGACAACCACCTCGTCTGTGCCAGAAGACTCCACAACCAACTCCAGGATGTTGAGCAACTTACGTGCATCTCCACCGCTAAATCTCATCATCGCCCCAGTCTCCTGCAACACGATGTGCCTTTGGCTCAGTTCGACATCCTCGCGTATCGCACGTTCCAAAAGTCCCTGCAAGTCATCCTTGGCAAGCGGCTTGAGTACATAGAGTTGGCAACGGGAAAGCAACGGGCGTATAACCTCGAAAGAAGGATTCTCAGTAGTGGCTCCGATGAGCGTTACGACCCCCTTCTCCACCGCCCCTAGAAGTGAGTCTTGCTGACTCTTGGAGAAGCGATGTATCTCGTCGATGAAAAGAATAGGAGATGCCGAATTGAAGAATCTGTTGCTCTTGGCGCGCTCAATAACCTCCCTGACATCTTTCACGCCACTGGTCACTGCTGAAAGCGTGTAAAAAGGCACCTTTAAGGTCTGGGCCACGATTTGCGCCAGAGTCGTCTTACCTACCCCGGGAGGTCCCCAGAGGATAAAAGAGGAAATACGACCTGCTTCTATCATCTTGCGCATCACAGCCCCATCGCCCACCAAGTGCTTCTGCCCCACATAGTCGGCAAGCGTATGGGGTCTCATTCGTTCTGCTAATGGTTCGCTCATTACATTATTATTTAATATCCCCCTGCCAAGGGAGGACTCCTCATATACGATTATTTAACTAATGTATGCAAAGGTAATCAAAAAAAATGAAACCTCCATAAAAAGCAGGCAAAAACATAAAAAAAGAGCAAGAAAATTTGGTTATTAAAAAAGAAGTACTTAATTTTGCAATCAAAACAAGATACATGATGAAAAAAGAAAAAAGTTTAACACTCAAGACGCTTACTAAGAGCGGTGTATGGGATATACAGGAGAATGATGTCTTCCGCCTATGGGAAGCAGCAGAAAAGGACAGTGACCTCAAGGACAATCAGCGTAAGTATCTCGAAACGATTCGCAGTGCATTCGAGATGGAACCTGTCAAGGTAGATAAACCCGAGGTGGTAAACAAGTTGGTGGAGCGCGGATTCAAGATTGGCTATTTCCGCATCGACGACACCAATGTAAAGTATGCTATCAAGAAACGCCCCATCATGCGTGTCACCGACCTCACCTACGAGAACATCAGTCATATTACCGCTGCCAAGCTCGTCGAGGTGTTGGAGCGCAACTTCGGTGGAGGATGGGAAAGTTTACCACAGAGCATCCAGGACATCATCGAGAGTGGTTTCGACATCTCTACCACTACCCTTCCTAAAGATCGTCTCAAAAAGCCAGGAGGTCTCTACGAGAAGAAACTTGCCGACGATTATGAGGTGCTCGTTGTACCAAAGGGAACGTGGGTAGAGGCTATCTTCGCCAAGGAGAAACCTAAGGTGGAGAAGGTGCGCATGAAGTTTATGGACGAGGACGAGCTGGACCGCGAGGACGCCCTCATGGACAACGGCGAGGACAATGACGAGGATGCACCAGAGATAGAAGATCACTACAACGACCTTGACGAGGACGACGATGCTTTCGACGATGACAAGCTCACAGAAGAGAGTTACCGCACCACCTTTGAGGATCCGGAAAACCTAGGACTCGATGAGGCTGAAGACGTAGCAGACGATGACTTTTAATTAAACATTATTATATATATTATAAGGACATGAACGCATTAATTGGATTTATAGCACTTATCGTGGTAGCACTCATCGGATGGGGCATCGCTGAGTTCAAGTACAAGACTTTTACCTTCACTCGCTCAAAGAAGGACATCGAGGAAGAGGAAGAATTGGAGGCTGCACATCGTGCCGATGGATTTAAGGAAATGAACATCCGCGACATCATGCGCAAGAACTCTACCAATGGCTACAATGCTGTTGGCTAAACTATAGAAGATGATACAGAATATTATCGCAGCTATAATAGTGGCGGCATGCATCATGTATGCCGCCACTCGCATTTATAAGGCTTGGCAATCCGCAGGCCAATGCAAAGATTACCACTGTTCGGGCTGTGCTTTTTACGAAAAATGCCAAAAGAATAAGAAAATATAGGAATTTCAGGAACAAAAAGCACATTTTTCTGAAAAAAGTTGCAGAAAAATTTGGTAGAACAAAATAAAAGTATTACCTTTGCACTCGCAATTCAGAAATGGTTTGCATCAACAAACGAATGGTGTCTTAACCGAGCGGTTAGGTAACGGTCTGCAAAACCGTGTAGAGCGGTTCGACTCCGCTAGACACCTCTAAAAAGGGAAGTTTCTTCATCAAGAAACTTCCCTTTTTCATTATCCTATCTCAGCGATTGTTTATCCTGGAATTACTTGGCAAACAAGTCTTTGATTCCCCCGATGGAGCCTAGCAAATTGGTAGCTTCATAAGGCAAGTATACCACCTTATTCTCATTACCTTGTGCCACTTCCTGCATCATCGCAATATACTTCTGAGCCAAAAGATAGTTGGCAGGATTAGTACTCTGCCCCACCGCTTCAGTAATTTTCTGAATAGCTATGGCCTCAGCCTCAGCTTTACGGATGCGAGCTGTAGCCTCACCTTCAGCACGGAGGATAGCTTGCTGTTTGACTGCCTCTGCCTTGTTGACGATGGCAGCCTTCTCACCTTCAGAGAGCAGACGTTGTTTTTCCTTCTCACCTTCGGATGTCAGGATAGTAGCACGCTTGTTACGCTCTGCCTGCATCTGCTTCTCCATAGCCTGGAGCACACTTTCTGGAGGCGTAATATCCTGCAATTCCACACGGTTTACCTTGATACCCCATTTGTTGGTAGCATCATCAAGTACAGCACGTAGCTTGGTATTGATGGTGTCACGAGAAGTCAACGTCTGGTCAAGTTCCATCTCACCGATGATATTTCTCAAGGTAGTCTGGGTCAACTTCTCGATAGCGTTAGGCAAGTTGTTGATTTCATACACGCTCTTAAAGGGGTCCACAATCTGGAAATAAAGCAGAGCGTTAATCTGCATCTGGATATTGTCCTTGGTGATTACATTCTGACGGTCGAAGTCATACACTTGCTCACGCAGGTCGATGGCACTGGTATACGCATATCTTCCATCCTTCATTGCTACAATGTCCTTGGCATGGTCTATGAAAGGAATAATAATATTGATGCCAGGCTTCAAGGTGGCATAATAACGACCGAGACGCTCTATGATTTTCGTCTCACTCTGAGGGATGATGACGATGGTCTTCTTGACCACCACAAGTGCCAGTACCACGATGGCAATGAGCACATAAAGTCCGATATTCATGATGTTTACGTAATTAGATAGTAAATTAATAAAAAAAATC
>CAVDKC010000061.1:0-14452 GCA_963609615.1 Oribacterium sp. | reverse complement strand
TGATAATCAACAATATATGCTAAACAGTTTAGAAAAGCAAGTCTAAAATAACTCTGGAGGGTGCTCAAAATTAATACGATGACCGATTGGAAAAAGCCTATGCTAAATATAAAACCTCCCACCATACAGAAAAGTCTTGCCATATAATGGGAGATTTTGTGTTAAAAAGGTTAATTCTTGGCGAAAAATATCGAGAAACTATGAGAATGTGAGGAATGGAACATAAGAAAGTAGTACCTTTGCATGCTGAAAACAAAAGAACGTCGAGATGAACCAATCGAAAACAAGAAACAAAGTGGATATGCTCCATGGGCCTTTGCTCAAGAAAATCATCGTCTTTACCCTGCCGCTTGCCGCAAGCAGCATCCTACAACAGTTGTTCAACTCTGTCGATGTGGCGGTGGTGGGACGTTTTGCCAGCAGTCAGGCATTGGCTGCGGTGGGAAGCAACACGCCGGTAATCAGTCTGCTCATTAATCTCTTCATGGGCGTGTCGATGGGTGCCAACGTCATCATCTCCAACCACATCGGGCAGGATGACCGAAGAAGCATCCGCGACGCTGTGGGCACGGTGGGCATCGCTGCCTTGGTGAGCGGTATTTTCCTGATGCTGGTGGGCATCTGTGTGGCAAGGCCCATCCTGGCACTGATGAATACGCCTGCCGATGTACTTGATATGGCAGTGCTCTACCTGCGTATCTATTTCCTGGGGATTCCCTTCTTTATGATCTTCGACTTCGGTTCGGCGATATTGCGCAGCATGGGCGACACGCGCAGACCGCTTTACATCCTGGTGGTGGCGGGCATCGTGAACACCCTTCTCAACCTTGTCTTCGTCATCGTCTTCCACATGAGTGTGGCGGGTGTGGCAATTGCCACAAGCATCGCCAATGCCGTGAGTGCCGGGCTTATCGTCTGCATCCTCTTGCACGAGAAGGATCCCTTCCAGCTGCATCCCCGGGAGATGCGCATCGAGTGGAGGGAACTCAAGAGGATGCTCCAGATAGGAGTACCGGCAGGACTGCAGGGCATGGTGTTCTCGTTCTCCAACGTCGTGGTGCAGACAGCCATCAATGGCTATGGCTATGGGGCAATAGCCGGTTCTGCTGCGGCATTGAACTTCGAATTCTACAGCTATTTCTTCGTCGGGGCGTTCAATGGGGCTGCCATCACCTTCATCGGGCAGAACTATGGTGCGGGCAAGCTCGACCGTGTGAACCGTATCTTCTGGATTTGTATGGTAATGGGAGCGTTAACCTGTGCGCTATGCAACTGGGGATTTACCTGGCAGGACGATTTCTTCCTCAGTTTCTTCACGGCAGACCCGCACGTGGTGGAGTTTGGCAAGACGAGGATGCACTGTGCCTTGGTGGTGCAGTTTATTGCCGCCAGCTATGAGGTGTCGGCTTCGGCGATGAGAGGCATGGGCAAGTCGATGGCCCCCACGCTCATCACTATTTTCGGTACCTGTGTGCTTCGCATGATATGGGTGTTTGCCGTATTGCCCCATTACAACGACTTTAGCCATCTGATGATGGTCTACCCAGTGTCGTGGGCGGTCACGGGCGTGATGATGCTCGTGTACTACCGTGTGCATTGGCGGAAGGTGAGGAGAGAGGCCCTTGAGGTGGCGTAATACCTAATGGCCTGATACGGGGACAAGCGTGTCCTCGTCTGGCCAGTTAGGAAGGAAGAACAAAGGCACGGGCTTGCCGCCAATGCCGCTCCAGTCTATTCGATGGACATAGTCGAAGTCTGGCAGACCGAAATCGAACGAACGGCCGTAGAGCAGTATTGCCCCACGCCCTTCGTCTATCTTCCACAGCCCACCTCCATATACGCACCGCTCACCTGGGGCAAGCATATCCCGATGGAGATATACATGTCCGAAGCGGAGAACGCCGTCCTGGTTGATGATGAATTTCTGAAACATGGTGTAGCTTCTTGTTTGTTGATGTACTCCAGTATTTGTTCCGCATGAATCTACAGCCCCCCAAGGAATGTTTCGCCCTTGCGGAAGAACAGCTGATGGCCTTTGGCATTAAGATGGGCTGTATCGTTAGGACCTTGGAAATATATCTTGCGAAAAGCTGGATCCCAGGCATAGATGCCCGAACGCTCCGCTGCATTGAATACAGGGATGGAATACTTGCCGCATACCTTCACGATAGTGGCGACCACTTCTTCGAATGCCGGTCTTGGCACCCGCCATGGAGTGACAAAAGCCAGCTTGGCGGTAGGATACTTCGCTATCAAGCCGCGGCAAAGGCTGTCCAGTCCCACTTCAAACTGTTGGATGGTTCCCTTACCACGATTGATATAGTCGGCATCATTGTGACCGCCAACCACTAGTACATAGTCGGCCGTATCGTTCATCTCCTTGTAATACTCCAACATTGGTTCGCCCCATTTCTCGGCCCTGCGGTCGAATACCAGACAACGGCCGTTGCGACCATAGTTGCGGTAGTTCATCTTGTATTTCTCTGCCACGAGATAGTGCCATGCCTCCTGGTATGGACGGCGGTGGTTCTTTACATAACTATCACCGATGACGTTGATAGACTTGGCATACAGAGGTGAAGAGACCGTCTGCTGACTTTCATTCTGGGCATGGGCTAAATGGCTGTTGGCAACCAGCAGTGCCATGGCCATGAGCTTAACGTAGTATTGTTTCATTTCCTTATGTTAATTTAAATCCATGACTCCTCCTTCTTGTAGCAATGCCATTGCGTAGAGTGGGAGAATGCGGACGCTTGTAAATGCTTATTTCTCAGAAGGCAAAGGTAATAAAAATATTAAAAATAGGAGAAATAATTTGCGGTAAAATACTCAAATCCGAGAAATAATCTACACTATAGTACTCAATCCCGAGGAATACTTCGTATAAAAGTGTCCCAATCTTCTCATGGATAGCCGTCGGAAAGACTATCATGAAGAGAATCATGTCAATTATTGCAGTATCAGTAGCTGCCGCCACTTCCCTGATGGCTTGTGGCAAGAAGGCTTCTGCTTCCGAAGCCGCAGTTTTCAACCAGGAAGCAGCACCCAAGGTGCTTTTGTCTTCCGGCAACATTAACAGGTAGAACTGCGTCTGCTGACGGTTGCAGAGAAACAGGTTATTCGTATATCGTTGCCACAATCTTTCGTTCGCCCCCATAGTCGCGAAACTCGCAGAGGTAGATGCCTTGCCATGTGCCTAGGTTCAACTTGCCGTTGCTTATCGGTATGGTTAGGCTTACTCCGAAGAGCGAACACTTGGCATGAGCCGGCATGTCGTCTGCTCCCTCAAAGGTATGGTCGTAGTAGGGCTCATTCTCCCTTACCATATGGTTGAGGATTTTCTCCATGTCGCTACGCACGTCAGGGTCGGCGTTCTCGTTGATGGAGAGGGCGCATGAGGTGTGTTGCACAAAAAGGTTGAGCAGGCCTGCCTTGGGCAATGGCGACGGCAGGTGCTGCAATACCTCATGGGTGATGAGATGGCAACCGCGACGTTTGGCGGTCAGCCGGAAGGTTGCTTGCTGTATCATTGGGTTATAGCGTTTGTCTTGTAAAACATTCAACAATATAGGCGTTGTCCGTTTCCGAACAACGCCTGGTATAATAAAATGAGTCCAAATGATAGGACACACTTCTGTATCTTACTTCTTTAGCCACTTGTCGAGCCAACCGAAGAAGGTGCGCTGCCAGAGAACTCCGTTCTGTGGCTTCAATACCCAGTGGTTCTCATCAGGGAAGATGAGCAGCTCGGCTGGGATGCCACGCATACGGGCTGCATTGAAGGCACCCATGCCCTGGTTGGCGTTGATACGGTAGTCTTTCTCGCCATGGATGCAGAGGATAGGAGTGTCCCACTTGTCTACGAATTTATGAGGACTGTTCTCGTAAGTCTTCTTAGCATTGGCGGTCTGGTCCTTGTTCCAGTAGGCATCATCGTACTCCCAGTTAGAGAACCAAGCCTCTTCTGTGTCGGTGTACATGCTCTCCAAGTTGAAGGCTCCGTCGTGAGAGAGGAATGCCTTGAAGCGCTTGTCGTGGTGACCGGCGAGATAGTAAACGGAGAAACCGCCGAAGCTCGCACCCACGCATCCCAAACGATCCTTGTCTACGTATGGTAAGTTCTGGGCAGCATCGTCGATGGCAGAGAGGTAGTCGTTCATACACTGGCCTGTCCAGTCGCCCGAGATTTCCTCATTCCATTCACTGCCGAAGCCTGGAAGACCGCGGCGGTTAGGCAATACCACTACATAACCATTGGCTGCCATAATCTGGATATTCCAACGATAGCTCCAGAACTGGCTCACTGGGCTCTGCGGACCGCCCTCGCAGAAGAGTAGGGTAGGGTACTTCTTGTTCTCATCGAAGTTGGATGGCAACATAATCCATACCAGCATCTGCTTGCCGTCGGATGTCTTCACCCAGCGCTGCTCGCACTTGCCCAGGTTCAACTGACCGAGAATATGGTCGTTCTCATGAGAGAGCTGCTCTACCTTGGTACTCTTGGTATCCTTGCCGGGAGTTACCATATAGATGTCGGTAGGGTGACTCATGCTAGCCTTGGTAGCGAGAATCTTGTTGCCGTTATTGGCGAGCGACACGCTTCCGTAGTCGGCCCACTCGTCAGTAATCTGCTTCACCTCGCCCTTGAAGTTGGTCTGGTAGAGGTTCAAGGTACCGTGCCATACACCGATAAAGGTAAAGCTCTTATTGTCCTTGTTCCATGTGAAGCTCTCCACGTTAGAGTCGAATTTCTCTGTCACATAGTTCTTCTTGCCCGTGGCAATCTCATAGACGCAGAGGCGGTTACGGTCGCTCTCATAGCCATCACGAGCCATGCTTTGCCAAGCAATATATTTGCCGTCGGCAGAGAACTGTGGGTTGGTGTCGTAACCTGGGTTGTTCTTCAGATTCTCAGGGGCATTGACAGCCTGATTACGCATGCTCTTGGTAGCGTCAACCTTTGGCTCCACGTAACCAGCCTCCTTGCAGAGGTTCTTTGTCTCGCGCGTACCTACATTATATAGGTATATGTCTGAGTCGGTAGAGATGGCATACTGTACACCTTCCTTTTTTCTACAAGTATAGGCGATAGATTTACTGTCAGGACTCCAAGCCAACTGCTCGATACCACCGAATGGAGCCATAGGGCACTCGAACGGCTCGTCCTTCAGGATATCCTCACCCTCGCCCACGGTGCCATCCTCTGCCACGTCGGCAACGAAAGGATGAAGAATGCTCTCCACGTAGTGATCCCAGTGGCGGTAGTTCATGTCGGTAACGAGGCGGCCTGTAGCCAAAGGAAGGTCGGAAGGATTCTTTTCAATGGTACCGTTGTAAGGCAATTCCTTGATGAGAATAACCTTCTTGCCGTCAGGAGAGAACTTGAAACCCTCGATGCCCTTCTCGTCTTTGGTGAGCTGTTTGCGGTCTGTTCCGTCTGGATTCATGCTCCAGAGCTGTCCGCCACGGATGAAGGCAATCTTTTGTCCACCTTGAATCCATGCAGCGTCACTCTCACTTTTTGCATCGGTGGTGAGAGCCTTCTGGTTCTTGCCATTGGCATCCATCACGAAGAGCATCTGGTGGCTCTTGTTTTCCTTTACGCTGTAATAGCCCACTTGGTACACGATTTGCTTGCCGTTAGGCGAAGCCTCCGCTGCACCGATTCGCCCCATTGCCCAGAGAGCCTCAGGGGTCATCAGGTGGTTTGTCACCTTGATGTCATTCTTCTGAATCATAGTCTGTGCATCCACTGCTGTTGCGCTCATCGTGAGGGCAGCTGCAGCCAAAATCATCGCTTTAATCATAAGATTTTTATGTTTTAATTAAAAAAGACTGGCTCTCTCCTAAGAGAAAACCAGTCTCATATTTGGTATTAAGTAAATGCCTGTATATTAAGCCTTACCTTCCATCTGAGCCTTGAGCTTAGCAAGAGCGTCGATGTCACCGAGAGAAGTACCTGCTGCTACATTGTTGATAGTTGCAGACTCATTCTTGCGGCCACCATTGTTGTGCTTGCGAGCTGGCTTAGCGATAGGCTCGTCCTTACCCTCCTCGAATGTACGAGAGTGAGAGAGGATGATACGCTTAGACTCCTTAACGAACTCGAGTACCTTGAAGTCGAGAGTCTCACCCTTCTTAGCCTGAGTACCGTCCTCCTTAGTGAGGTGCTTAGGAGTAGCGAAACCTTCTGCACCCTCAGCGAGAGCTACGACTGCACCCTTGTCCATAATCTCAGTTACAGTACCCTGGTGTACAGAACCTGGAGTGTAAACCTCCTCATAGTCGTCCCAAGGATTCTTCTCCAACTGCTTGTGGCCGAGGCTCAAACGACGATTCTCCTTGTCGATTTCAAGAACTACAACGTCGATAGCAGAACCTGCTGTTGTAAACTCAGCTGGGTGCTTCACCTTCTTAGTCCAAGAGAGGTCAGAGATGTGAATCAAACCGTCAACACCTTCCTCAAGCTCAACGAAGATACCGAAGTTAGTGAAATTGCGAACCTTGGCAGTGTGCTTGCTGCCTACAGGATACTTCACCTCGATAGTCTCCCATGGATCTTCCTTAAGCTGCTTGATACCAAGGCTCATCTTGCGCTCCTCACGGTCGAGAGTCAAGATAACTGCCTCTACCTCGTCGCCTACCTTCATGAAGTCCTGAGCAGAACGCAAATGCTGGCTCCAAGACATCTCAGATACGTGGATCAAGCCCTCTACACCAGGAGCAATCTCTACGAATGCACCATAGTCAGCCATAACCACTACCTTACCCTTCACGTGGTCGCCTACCTTGAGACCGCCATCGAGAGCATCCCATGGATGTGGAGTGAGCTGCTTCAAACCGAGAGCGATACGCTTCTTTTCCTCATCGAAGTCGAGGATAACTACATTAATCTTCTGGTCGAGAGTTACTACCTCATGTGGATCGTTTACGCGGCCCCAAGAGAGGTCTGTGATGTGAATCAATCCGTCTACACCACCGAGGTCAACGAATACACCGTAAGTAGTGATGTTCTTAACTGTACCCTCAAGAATCTGACCCTTCTCCAACTTAGAGATAATCTCCTTGCGCTGAGCCTCAAGCTCCTGCTCGATAAGAGCCTTGTGAGATACAACTACGTTGCGGAACTCCTGGTTGATCTTCACAACCTTGAACTCCATTGTCTTGCCTACGAATACATCGTAGTCGCGTATAGGGTGAACGTCGATCTGGCTTCCTGGCAAGAAAGCTTCGATACCGAAAACGTCAACAATCATACCGCCCTTAGTGCGGCACTTGATATAACCCTGGATAACCTCCTCATTCTCAAGAGCTGCGTTAACACGCTCCCAAGACTTGCTGAGGCGAGCCTTCTTGTGAGAAAGAACCAACTGACCCTTTACGTCCTCCTGGTTCTCTACATAAACCTCAACCTTGTCGCCTACCTTGAGGTCTGGGTTGTAACGGAACTCAGATGCAGGGATGATACCATCGCTCTTGTACCCGATGTTTACGATAACCTCTTTCTTGTCTACAGAGATTACTGTACCTTCTACTACCTGGTGCTCTGTTACCTTGTTAAGTGTTTCGTCATAGGCCTTCTCGAGGTCTGCTTTGCTGACGTTTGCGTTTGTGCCATTCTCAAACTCATCCCAATTGAAGTCGTCCAATGGCTTTACGTTCTTTAAATCTGACATAAAAAATAATTAAAATTTTAAATTAATAAAGTTAGACTTTATGTGAATTGTATAAATCGGGCGCAAAGGTACACATTTTCAACCGATTAGCATTGTTTTCCTATGGAATTCTTTCTTTTGTTAAGTATATTTAACTAAATGACGGCGAGCTTACAAGCTTGATAGGGGGCTTACATTATTATTATACTAGTAATACAGCTTTATTTATGTAATTAATACAGCGTGATGGCTAGATTCCTTTTTGGACATCTTTATGTTACAAATGTGCTAAGAATTGGATGAAAATGCAAGAAATCCGTTAAAGCAATTAAAAAAATGAGTGAAAATGCTTGTTCTTTCAGAATATTTGTTACCTTTGCGTTCGAAAATGATATAAATCTCTATAATATGACACTAGTCATCCTGGCCATACTGCTGTTGGCGTATCTTCTCATAGCTACTGAGAGTGTCACCAAAGTGAACCGTGCCGCTGTCGCTATCTTTGCGGGTACAGTGGGATGGGTCTTGTATGTTTGTTTTGGTATGGATTTTGTGACTAGCGAACATTCCTCTGACTATACACACTTTCTAAATAATGGCATCTGGCATCAGTTGGAGTCCAATAGTACTACTGTTAAGTATTTTATCTGCCGAAATGTTTTCCTGCCTTATGTGGGTCGGGCTGCAGAGTTGGTACTCTTCCTCCTTGCTACCATGACTATTGTCGAAGTGCTCAGTAATAATGGGTGTTTTGATTTTATCCGTCAGTTGTTGAGGACTAGGAGTGCGAAGAAAATGCTATGGATTCTTTCCGTTGTGACTTTCGGAATCTCTGCCAATTTGGATAATCTTACCACCACTATCATGATGCTCACCATCATGCATGGTGTAGTGCCTAATCGTCGGCAGCGTCTCATATATGGCTCTGCTATTCTTTTGGCAGCCAATTGCGGGGGAGCACTGACAGTGATAGGAAACCCTGAGGGGCTCTTGTTGTGGAATATGGGTGCAGTTACAGCTACCGCATTCTCTTTTAGCTTGTTGTTGCCTTGTCTTGCTGCATGGCTTATCCCTACGTGGATGATGATGCGCATGTTGCCGGAAAGAGTGGAGACTGAGTGGATTGTGATGCCTTATCGTGGGGATGATACTCGTCTCAATGTATGGCAGAGACTTCTTATGCTCTTTGTGGGGATAGGTGGCTTGTGGTTTATTCCTACATTCCACAACTTGACAAAGTTAAGTCCTTTTCTTGGTGCGCTCTGCGTGTTGAGTATCTTGTGGATAGTCAACGAGGTGTTCAATCGCAAACTTATGAACATGGATATGATGGCAGGACGTCGTACTCCACAGGTTCTTCAGTATGGTATCATTCAGGAGATTCTCTTTGTGATGGGTATCATGCTTGCCGTTGGGGTGGTGAAGGAGACGGGTGTATTCTCTGATTTTTCAGCATATCTAGGTGTTGACGAACGTCATCCTAATGTGTGGCTGCATGGAGTGGCTGCTGGCCTTGTGAGTACTGTACTCGACAATTTTGCGACAGCAATGAACTTCTTCTCGTTTCATGACATCGTGGGCTTGGGTGATCCAAATTGTGCAGTTATTTCAGATTATAATACCAACGGGCTTTATTGGCAGGTAGTCGCATATTGTGTGATGGCCGGTGGCAACGTACTCGGTATTGGCACCATCAGTGGGCTTGCCCTCATGAAGATGGAGCATATGCGTATGAGTTGGTATTTTCGTAATATTGGATGGAAAGCTCTTTTGGGCGGTGTCGTCGGTTTCGCCATCCTTTGGCTCTCCCACAATCTGATTGCAGGAGCTACGCATCTGTTGATTTGATGGCAAAGTAAGCCATAAGTGGCCCTATCATATAAATCTCTTTCCCCAAAGGGGGCAGATAGGTCAATGACAAGAAAAACATCATCATATAATATTATAATAGGTATAATTATATAAAATTAAGGTATAGTTATGGCAAAGATTAAGACTATTGGTATTTTGACATCGGGAGGCGATGCCCCTGGTATGAACGCTGCCATTCGTGCAGTGACTCGTTCGGCCATCTACAATGGCTTTAACGTCAAGGCTATCTACCGTGGTTACGACGGATTAATCAATGACGAAATCAAGACTTTTACTACAGAGAACGTGTCGGGTATTATCGGCACAGGTGGTACTATTCTGAAGACTGCCCGTTCTAAGGAGTTTGTAACTCCAGAGGGACGTCAGAAGGCATACGAAACTATCCAGAAAGAGGAGATAGATGCACTCGTCGTCATTGGTGGTAACGGCTCGTTAACAGGAGCAATGAACTTCGCTAGCGAGTTTGATATTTGTTGTATAGGTCTGCCTGGCACCATAGATAATGACCTCTATGGTACAGACAATACGATAGGTTACGATACAACCATGAATACCATCGTGGAGTGTGTAGACAGAATCCGTGATACGGCGCAGAGTCATGAACGTATCTTCTTCATCGAAGTGATGGGACGTGACGCAGGTTTCTTGGCACAGAACAGTGCTATCGCCAGTGGTGCTGAGGCTGCTATCATCCCAGAGGATAGTACCGACGTAGACCAGTTGGCTCAATTTATGGAGCGTGGTATCCGCAAGTCTAAGAAGAGCTGTATCGTTATCGTAAGCGAGAGCCCTAAGTGTGGTGCCCTCTATTATGCCGACCGTGTGCGTAAGGAGTTCCCTGAGTTTGATGTACGTGTATCTATCTTGGGACACTTGCAGCGTGGAGGTCGTCCTTCGGCACGTGACCGCATTTTGGCTAGTCGTACCGGTTGTGGCGCAGTGGAGGCAATAATGCAGGGACAGCGAAATGTGATGATCGGTGTACGTAACAACGAGGTGGTCTATGTGCCTCTCTCTGAGGCAATCCGCTCTGACAAACCTTTCGATCGCAAGCTTATCAAGGTTTTGGATGAGTTGAGTATCTAAAAATGGTTTAAGCGGGACTAAAAATAGTTTAAATCGGAACTTCAGACGCAGAAAACCGATTATAAATTTGCGGTTTCCGTAGAATGTTGTTACTTTTGCAACTGATACATAGAGTTCCTGCTTAGGTAAACCATAGCTTGGACTTAAAAATTAATCAAAATATAAATAACTTTTAAACTAATAAGCTTATGTCACAAATTAACGGACGCATTTCTCAGATTATCGGTCCTGTTATCGATGTGTACTTCGATACCAAGGGCGAGAATCCAGAGAAAGTGCTTCCAAAGATTTACGAAGCTCTGAAGGTGAAGCGACCAGACGGACGTGACCTCATCATCGAGGTGCAACAGCACATCGGCGAGGATACCGTGCGTTGTGTTGCCATGGACAACACCGACGGTTTGCAGCGAGGCTTGGAGGTTATCTCTACAGGTAGCCCAATCCAGATGCCTGCCGGAGAGCAAATCAAGGGCCGCATGATGAATGTCATCGGCGAGCCTATTGATGGTATGAAGCAATTGGACATGAAGGGTGCTTATCCTATCCACCGCGAGGCTCCTAAGTTTGAAGAGCTCTCCACACACAAGGAGATGCTTGCCACGGGTATCAAGGTCATCGACCTTCTGGAGCCTTACATGAAGGGTGGTAAGATTGGACTTTTCGGTGGTGCTGGTGTAGGTAAGACCGTGCTTATCATGGAACTTATCAACAACATCGCCAAGGGGCACAATGGTTACTCTGTCTTTGCTGGTGTGGGTGAGCGTACCCGTGAGGGTAACGACTTGATTCGTGATATGCTCGAATCTGGCGTTATCAAGTACGGTGACAAGTTCAAGGAGGCCATGGAACAGGGTAAGTGGGACCTTTCTCTCGTAGACCCTGAGGAACTGGCAAAGAGCCAGGCTACCCTCGTGTATGGCCAGATGAATGAACCTCCTGGGGCGCGTGCTTCAGTGGCTCTCTCTGGTTTGACGGTAGCAGAGGAATTCCGTGACCATGGCGGTAAGGACGGCGAGGCTGCCGATATCATGTTCTTCATCGACAATATCTTCCGTTTCACACAGGCTGGTTCTGAGGTGTCTGCGCTGTTAGGTCGTATGCCTTCAGCCGTGGGTTATCAGCCAACTTTGGCTTCGGAGATGGGTGCCATGCAGGAGCGTATCACCAGTACCAAGAACGGTTCCATTACCTCAGTGCAGGCTGTCTATGTGCCGGCCGATGACTTGACCGACCCTGCTCCAGCTACAACCTTTACCCACTTGGATGCTACCACCGAACTTTCTCGTAAGATTGCAGAATTGGGTATCTATCCCGCTGTGGATCCGTTGGGTTCTACCTCCCGTATTCTTGACCCTCTGATTGTGGGCAAGGCGCATTACGATTGCGCACAGCGAGTAAAGCAGCTCCTTCAGCGTTACAACGAGTTGCAGGATATCATTGCCATCCTTGGTATGGACGAGCTTTCAGACGAGGATAAGTTGACCGTGAATCGTGCACGTCGTGTGCAACGTTTCTTGAGTCAGCCATTCGCCGTAGCCGAGCAGTTCACTGGTTTGAAGGGTGTGATGGTGCCTATAGAGGAAACTATCAAGGGCTTCAATGCCATTCTCGATGGTGAGGTCGATGACCTTCCAGAGCAGGCTTTCCTCAATGTGGGTACTATCGAGGATGCTAAGGAGAAGGCTAAGCAGTTGCTCGCTGCAGCTCAAGGGTAATCCTAAAGTGAAGAGTGAATAGTGAAGAATGTGAAGAATCCAAATGCTATGTTGCTAGAGATTCTGACATGAATCATTTAACATTTTACACTTAACATTAAAATATAAGGATTATGCTGAAATTAAAGATAGTTTCTCCAGAGAAGATTGTCTTTCAGGGCGAGGTGGAGAGTGTCTTGGTGCCAGGTACACTCGGAAGTTTCGAGATACTGAAAGACCATGCTCCAATCATCTCTTCGCTCGAAGTGGGTAAGGTAGAATATACCACCTCGGAAGGCAAGCTGACGATGAATATACAGGGCGGTTTCGTTGAGGTAAAGAAAAACGAAGTAAGCCTCTGTGTAGAAGTACAAGATAATTAAGAATTAAGAATTCTCGATAGGTTAAGACAATGGAAAAAGAAGCAATGATGCGGCAACAAAGCATCAAGCAGGTAGGGCGTAGGTATAAGCAGATTTCCCTATGGCTCACGGCAGCGATGGCACTCGCTATCCTCTTTGCTTGTAGGGTGCCGACTTTATGCGATGATCTTGTTGTACAAGTGACTAAGCCCCTGGCAGTGAGTGCGATATATTCGCTTATTGCAAGTACTGCTTATGGTGAGGCTTGGACTTCGGTGGCAAAATCGTCGCCCTCCAATCTAGCCAAGTTCTATCTGGCTGCATCCGCTCTGAAGATGATGTTGGGTATTGTGGTATTTCTCATCTATGTCGTAGTGTGCGACAAGACGAATATTCTCGGTTTCACAGCCATCTTCGCTCTTTTCTATGTCGTACTTCTAGTATTCGACTGCATCTACTTCGCACGAGTGGAGAAAAAGAGCCGACTCTCTTGAGAACAAGTTTCTGGAAAGAGTTGACTCGACAAATAAATAAGTAAAACAAACGTAAGAATTTAGACGATTATGAAATATCTCAAACAATTCCTCTTGATGGCGATGCTACTCTTCACGCTGGCTCCTCTACAGTTGTCAGCCAAGGAGACCATTGACGTGAAAGAGATATTGTGGGGTCATATCAAGGATTCTTATGAATGGCATGTTACTACGATAGGCGACTATCCTGTGGTAATCAATCTGCCAGTCATCGTTCACACCACTACGGGATGGCATGTGTTCTCCAGTGGCGAGTTCTCCGAGGAGAGAGATGCCAATGGCGACCGTCCAGGTCCCTATAATCTGGTAATCAAGAACGATGATGCACAGAGCAATCCAAACAAGATTGTGGAGAAGGTAAATGGAGAGGAAGTGATGCCTCTCGATATCTCCATCACGAAGACCACATGCGTGCTCTTCATCGATGCCATCATCTTGCTCTTGTGCGTATTGATACCAGCTCGCTGGTGCAAGAAACACAAGGTGGACGATCCTGCGCCAAAGGGATTCGTAGGACTGATGCACATGTTCATCATGTCTGTTTACGATGACGTGATCAAAGCCACCCTCGGCAAGGAGGCACCTAAGTATGCTCCATGGCTGCTTACCTGTTTCTTCTTCATCTTTGTGGCAAACATCATGGGTATCGTACCATTCCCTCCAGGCGGCGGTAACTTGACGGGCAATATCGCCTGCACCTGTTTCTTTGGTGTGACGACATTCCTCATCACCAACTTCACTGGTACCAAAGAATACTGGAAGGAAATCTTCTGGCCTGAGGTTCCTATGTGGTTGAAAGTGCCAGTGCCACTGATGCCATTCATCGAGCTTTTCGGAATCTTCACGAAACCATTGGCTCTGATTATCCGACTCTTCGCCAATATGATGGCAGGTCATGCTATTGCCCTGTCTTTTGCGGCTATCATTTTCATCATGTTCCACATCAGTGAGAATGCTATTGCCAACTATGTTGCCGGAACGGGTATGACAATCGTAAGTGTTGCGATGAGCGCCTTTATGATGCTCCTCGAAGTATTGGTAAGCTACATTCAGGCATTGGTATTCACCATGCTGAGTGCAGTATTCATCTCGCAGGCTCATGTGCATCATCATGCAGAGCCTGAAATAGTAAAGTAACAATTAACAAGGAAATATTAACAACTTAAATTTTAAGATTATGTTATCACTTTTATTAGCAGCAGAAGTTGCAAAGTTGGGTGCCGCAGTAGGCGCAGGTCTTGCCGCAATTG
>CAVDKC010000060.1:0-14508 GCA_963609615.1 Oribacterium sp. | reverse complement strand
TTAAGTTTTGCAATTTCCACTTTTGGAAAAGGAATTTCCTTTAAAACATCATAGTGATGGTCTTCCGTTACTATGTATTTTGCATTGGCTACTATAGCACAATCTACAAATTTGTTATCATCAACATCAGCCTCTATCAAATGAAAAGAGTATGATGGAGAATATCGCTTGACATTGTCTTGCGCTAATATGATGGATATGATGGCTTCTGAAAAATCAGGGGAGAGATTGCGAGACAATACCTCCTCATATTCTGCAAGTATCTCATTTGTTATACAGAGAGTATATTTTCCATCAAAAAAGTCTTGCCATACTTGAAAGTATTCATTTCTTGCAGATGTAGCCATGATTAGGCTATTAGTATCAAGAACGATGTTCATTTTTATCTGCAATAAGGTGTCCTTTCATGCAAAGTTTTGAAACTGTCCAGTTTTTCTTGTGTCATCTCACCTTTTGCCCACATTGCATCCATTTCCTTTTTTGCCTTGTTGGCAAAAAAGTCAGCTATTACTTTTTTCAACTCAGCTAAAGTTTCCGGATTCTTTATCCATTGCATCATTTCTATGATGTCAAGCTGCGCTTGATTAAATACTGTTGCCATATTTCTTTCCTTTCTTTTAAAATGTTCTACTTTCGTTGGCAAAGTTACGATATTTTTCCGAACCAAGCAAGAAAAGCCCCACTTTTTATTTTTTGCCTTTCGTTCCGATAATCTGCGTAAGGCCCGTCGACGCGACTTGGCGAAAAGAAAACAGTTAGGGGAAGCGAAGGGGAAGTCATCGCTCTCTGCGAGAGCTGATGAAGCAAAGCGACAACGGCATTATGGCTGAATTCTACTTCTCTAAAAAGAATAGCTGCTGTCTCTCTGGCTTCTCTGACTTCCCTTCACTTCCCCTAACTCGCTAAACTGCCTTCAAAAAAAACTAGTTCTTGAAGCTATGGATAGGCGCAGGTATACGACCTACGCGATTTACAAATGCTGAACAACTGAACTTGTTGACCGGCATGATGGGCGCATGGCCCAGCAGGCCGCCGAAGTCTACGGTATCGCCCACCTGCATGCCCACTACCGGGATAACACGCACGGCGGTAGTCTTCTGGTTCACCATACCGATGGCAGCCTCGTCGGCTATGATGCCCGATATGGTGGTGGCAGGTGTATCGCCGGGAATGGCTATCATGTCGAGACCCACGGAGCAGACGCAGGTCATCGCCTCCAGCTTCTCGATGGTCAGTGCACCAGCCTCCACGGCATTGATCATGCCCTGGTCTTCGCTCACCGGTATGAAGGCACCGCTCAGACCGCCCACATACGAGCTGGCCATGATGCCGCCCTTCTTCACCTGGTCGTTGAGCAGGGCTAGGGCAGCGGTAGTGCCGGGAGCACCTGCATGTTCGAGACCAATCTCCTCCAGGATGTCGGCCACACTGTCGCCGATGGCTGGGGTAGGAGCGAGCGAAAGGTCGATGATGCCGAACGGGATGCCCAGACGGCGTGAAGCCTCCTTGGCCACGAGCTGGCCCACACGGGTTATCTTGAAGGCGGTGCGCTTGATGGTCTCGCAGAGCACCTCAAAGCTCTCGCCGCGCACGTTCTGCAGAGCATATTTCACCACGCCCGGACCGCTCACACCCACGCTGATTACGGCATCAGCCTCGCTCACGCCGTGGAAGGCACCTGCCATGAAGGGGTTGTCGTCGGGCGCATTGCAGAGCACCACTAGTTTGGCACAGCCCAGCGAACCCTTGTCTTTGGTAGCCTCGGCAGTATCTTTCACGATTTCGCCCATCAGGCGCACGGCATCCATATTGATACCCGTCTTGGTGGAACCTACGTTCACCGAACTGCAGATGAAGTCGGTCTGTGCCATCGCCTGCGGGATGGAGCGTATCAGGAGCTCGTCGCTCTTGCTCATGCCCTTGCTCACGATGGCTGAGTAACCGCCCAGGAAGTTGATGCCCAGCTCCTTGGCACAGCGGTCGAGGGTTTTGGCTATCTTCACATAGTCGTCGGTGGTCTTGCAGGCTGAGCCGCCTACGAGGGCGATAGGGGTGATGGAGATGCGCTTGTTTACGATAGGCACTCCAAACTCCTTGGAGATGTCCTCGCCCGTCTTCACTAGGTTCTTGGCGAGGCGCGTTATCTTGTTGTATATGTTCTGGCAGAGCTGGTCGAGGTCGGCGGTGGCACAGTCCAGCAGGTTGATACCCATGGTGATGGTGCGCACGTCGAAGTTCTCCTGCTCTATCATCTTGTTGGTCTCGATGACCTCAGAAATATTTATCATAGCTGTCAATGTTTTTAGATACGGTGCATCATGTCGAATATCTCTTCACGCTGGCACTTGATTTGCACGCCCATCTCTTCGCCCACCTTGGCGAGGGCGTCGGCCACATCCTCGAATGACTTGGTCATCTTGCTCATGTCTACGATCATCATCATGTTGAAGTATTCCTGCACGATGGTTTGGGAGATGTCCAGGATGTTGATGCTGTTGTCGGCCAGATAGGTGCAGACCTTGGCAATGATACCTACCGTATCCTTGCCCACTACTGTAATAATCGTTCTGTTCATGTATTTTCAGTTTTTGGTACGTAATTCTCTTACTTGATGCCCCGCTCGTTGAGGGCCTTGGAGTACTTGGCTGCGTTCTGCAGGTGCTCCTGGTAGGTAACGGCGAAGTTGTGGGTTCCGCTGAAGTCTTCCTTGGCGCACATGTAGAGGTAGTCGTGGTGCACGTGGTTGAGCACCGCCTCGATGCCTGCCACAGACGGGATGCGGATAGGGCCTGGAGGCAAGCCTACGTTCTTGTAGGTATTGTACGGGCTCTGGATGGAGAGCAGGTTATTGTAGATGCGCTTCAGGTCGAACCGCTGCCAGGCGTACTTGATGGTAGGGTCGGCCTGGAGGGGCATGCCCGACGGGTACTCGGCGTTGCGCAGCATCAGTCGGTTGTAGTACATGCCGGCTATCATCGGCTTCTCTGCGTCGTTGGCGGTCTCCTCGTCTACGATGCTCGCCAGGGTAATCACCTCTTCGGGGGTGAGCTTCATCGCCTTCGCCTTCTGTGTGCGCTCGAAGTTCCAGAACTTCCCGCTCTCTTTCTTCATCCTGTCCATGAACTTGTCGAGGCTCACGTTCCAGTAGATGTCGTAGGTGTTGGGGATAAACATGCAGGCGATGGTGGCGGTGTCGTAACCGTACTTCTCGCATACCTGCTCGTCGTGCAATGCCTTGCGCAGTGCGGTGCTGTCGAGCATCAGTCGCTTGCCCACCTCGGTGGCCAGTCTGTCGAGCGTACGCACCGAGGGGATGGTCAGGTTAACCGGCTCCTGCAGCCCGTTCTTCATGTGGCGCCAGGTGGTAAACGCTCCCACGCCGGGACGGATGGCATACCTGCCCGTACGGATATGGCCGGCATAGCCTGAGTGATGGGTGAGAGTCTTGAATGCCTGGAAGGGGAAGGCCTTGGAGAGCGGACGCACCTTATTATATACAGAGTCGATGTTGTCGTCGGCGTCGATATATACATACTGCGTCTTGCTGCTCTTCGACAGGGAAGAGAAACCGTAGAGGTACCCCAATGCGATGACTGCTGCCACGCACGCCAGCGCACCGTACATATAGAATCTGGAAGAAGACCTCTTCGTACGTTTTCTGCTATTGGATGTTTGCTTCACTGTTGTGATGTGTTATAATTTTGGATGCAAAAGTACATTAAAAATAGGAATTGGCAAAGCATAAGAGTTTAAAATAGGTTAATTCGCCGCATCTTGGGCGAGGTTTTCAGCTTTTTGCTTACCTTTGCACCGTTTTAAAGAAAGAATGTATTATGGATATGAATCAGAAATCTACGACTGTCTACTGCACGGAGGAGCCGAAGCAACGCTTCGACTTCGATACCTATATCTTCGACCTCGACGGCACGCTGCTCTCCACGCTCGGCGATCTGGCTGCCAGCTGCAACTATGCCCTGCGCACCAACGGCATGCCCGAACGCACGGTCGACGAGGTGCGCCAGTTTGTAGGCAACGGGGTAAAGAAACTGATGGAAAGGGCCATTCCGGGTGGATTGGCACATGAGAAGTTTGACAAGACTTTTGCCGACTTCCGCCAGCACTACATGGTGCACAATCTCGACACCACGCAGCCTTATCCGCACGTGATGGAGATGCTGGAGGAGCTCAAGAAGAGGGGCAAGAAGGTGGCTGTGGTGAGCAACAAGTTTTATGCCGCCACGCAGGCCCTGTGCCGCCACTTCTTCGGCGACCTCGTAGACGTGGCGATAGGCGAGCGTGAGGACATCCGGCGAAAGCCTGCACCCGACACGGTGAACGAGGCCCTGCTACAGCTTCACGCCGACCGCAAGAAGGCGGTCTATATCGGCGACAGCGACGTGGACGTGATGACTGCCCAAAACAGCGGAATGCCCTGCATCAGCGTACTCTGGGGGTTCAGAGACCGCGACTTCCTCATCGCCCACGGCGCCACTACCTTCGTGTCGTCACCGCTGGAGATTCTCTAGCGGCTAGACGAGGTGGTCTTCCAGATATTTGGTTATCCGTTCTTTATAGGAGTCGGAAACCGGCACTGCCAGACTGCCGTAAACTATCTTCATGCGCTCCACGCTGTCAAACTTGGAGAGGTTGGCTATATAAGAGCGGTGCACCCTGGCAAACCTGTCTTTGGGCAACTTGTCTTCCACGAGCTTCAGATTGCCTACGGTGCTGATGCTGGGCTTGCCTGCCAGATGGAAGAGGAGGTAATCCTTGACACTCTCTACGAAGAGTATCTCGTCGAAATCTACGCGTATGTACCTGTAGTCGCTCTTCACCACCAGGAACTTGTCTCTCTTGATGGGATTGTAGGCATCGTCCTGCATGTACACGTCAAACACCTTCCTGCAAGTCTCCATGAAGTCGTCGTAGGTAATCGGCTTCAGCAGGTAGGCAAAGGCATTCACCTTGTAAGCCTCGATGGCATACTCCCTGAAGGCGGTAGTAAAAATAATCTTCACATTCTTGGGCACCACCTTGGCAAATTCCAGACCGCTCATCTGCTGCATATGTATCGCCAGAAAGAGAATGTCCAGATGGTTGTGCCGGATGCCGTCTACCGCATCTATGGGGGTGGGGTAGGCACCGATCAGGTTAAGCGTAGGTGTGTCATCCACAAACTTTTTGAGCTGCGCCAGTGCGCAGGGGTCTTCGTCTATTATCGCACAGTTTAGTATCATCGTGTTATCTCTGTTATTGTTCCACGTATTTTTGCCATATAACGTGCAGGCAAATGAAATATTATAAAGATGTGAAACTTTTCTCCCGCAAAAGTGTATTTTTTCTTTTTTCCCTTAAATTTGCTTAATCTATTTGGCTGTTTGCCGAAAATACGCTAACTTTGGAGATTGAAATCAACAAAAGACTCGACAACGATGAAACAAAAGCACAATAAAACTGCCCGACTTAGTGCCTACGGCAAGCAGTTATGCCTGGCATTGGCACTTCTGGCAGCCCCGTCCATATCCTGGGCACAGAAAATCTCGCTAGGCTCCTGCATCACCCGTGACGGAGGCCAATACAAGGGCGAGATGGTAAACGGGAAGCCTCAGGGCAAGGGCACCGCCGTCTACAAGAACGGCGACACTTACAAGGGTGCCTACATGAAGGGCAAGCGCGATGGCTACGGCGTGTACACCTTCTCTGACGGCGAACGCTACGAGGGGGAATGGATGCAAGACCAGCAGCACGGCAAGGGTACCTATTACTTCCAGAACAACAATAAGTATGTGGGCCTCTGGTTTCGCGACTTCCAGCACGGCCATGGCGTGATGTACTACTATAACGGCGACAAGTACGACGGCAGTTGGTATAAAGACAAGCGACAGGGCAAAGGGGTGTACACTTACTCCAACGGTGCCCAGTACAAGGGGCAGTGGACAGACGACATGAAGAACGGAAACGGATTCTTCAACTGGGGCGACGGAACCACCTACGACGGCCAGTGGGTGGCCAACCAGCGCTCGGGCAAGGGTACCTTCCGCTATGCCGACGGCGACGTATACATCGGCGACTGGAAGGACGACATCCAGGACGGCAAGGGCATCTACAAGTTCCACAACGGCGATACCTACGAGGGCGACTACGCGCAGGGCGAGCGCACGGGCGAGGGTATCTTCCGCACAGCCAAGGGCGACAAGTACACTGGTCAGTTTGTAGACGGTCTGCGCTCGGGCCAGGGCACCTTCGTATGGAAAAACGGCGACATCTATGTAGGCTCTTGGCAGAACGACCTGCAGAACGGCAGGGGCAAGCTCACCAAGAAGAACGGCGACATCTTCGAGGGCGAATTCCGCAATGGTGCGGTAGACGGCAACGTGGTAATCCACTATGCCAACGGCAACCGCTTCAAGGGCGTATACCACAAGGGCAAGCGCGAGGGTGCCTGCATCGAGGTAGACAAGGAAGGAAAACGCTTTGAGGGTACTTACCGCAACGATGCCCGCGAAGGCCGCTTTGTGGAGAAAGACCGCGACGGCAAGGTTACCGCCAAAGGCGTGTATGAGAACGGAAAAAGATTTGAAGACTAAATAAAATAAATCATGATAGTAGACACATTAGACAACCTGGAGAGATACGTCTCTCTTAACCCACTCTTCGCAGACGTGGTGAAATTTATCAAGGAAAACGACCTCAGCACTTTGGAGGACGGCAAGCATTACATCAAGGAGGGCGACCTCTTCGTGAATGTCACGACTGCCCATGGCAAGACTGAGGAGGAGGCTACATTCGAGACTCACCGCAAGATGCTCGACATCCAGATTCCGCTCGACAACGAGGAGGGCTATGGCTACACGCCGCTCGCCGACCTGCCCGAGCAGGACTACAATGCCGAAAAGGATGTTGCCAAGTACCCCGGTGTGAAGGCGCAGACTGTGGTAACCTGCAAGCCAGGCCAGTTTGCCATCTTCTGGCCAGAGGACGGCCACCAGCCATGCATCGGCAAGGGCGACATCCACAAGGCCATCTTCAAGGTGAAAGTCTTTTAACTTTTAACTTTTAACTTTTAACGTTATGATTACCGACTACATATCGTGACGTTGAAAGTTGAAAGTTGAACTTTCAACGTAAGAGAATGTTCAACCTTCAAAGTTAAAAGTTAAAAGTTAAATGTTAAAAGTTAAATGTTAAAAGTTAAATGTTAAAAGTTAAAAGTTAAAAGTTAAAAGACCATCAACGCAACTAAAGACCTTCAACATATCATAACGTTCAACTTTCAAAGTTCAACGTTCAACGTAAGAAAACGTTCAACGTAAGAAAACGTTCAACGTTCAAAGTAAAATGATTATGGCAACAGAAAAGAAAACCAACACTAAAACCAAGAAGGCGGCAGCCGCAAAACACATAGGACTGGTAAAGAACGACCCATACCTCGCCGACTACGAGGAGGCCATCCGCGGCAGACACGAGCACGCCCTCTGGAAACTGAACGAGCTGACCAACAAGGGCAAGAAGACGCTCAGCGACTTCGCCAACGGCTACGAGTACTTCGGACTCCACAAGACCGCCCGTGGATGGGTGTTCCGCGAATGGGCACCCAATGCCACAGACATCTATCTGATAGGCGACTTCAACGGATGGCAGGAAAACGAGAAGTATCGCTGCAAGCGACTCAAGAACTCAGACAACTGGGAACTCAAGCTCCCCGCCAAAGCGATGAAGCACGGCGACCTCTTCAAGATGAAGGTACACTGGGAAGGCGGAGAAGGCGAGCGCATCCCCGCATGGATTAACCGGGTGGTGCAAGACGAGCAGACCAAGATATTCTCGGCACAGGTATGGTGCCCCGAACCTTATGCCTGGAAGAAAAAGACCTTCCGCCCCAAGACCACTCCGCTCCTGATATACGAGTGCCATATCGGCATGGGACAGGACGCAGAGAAGGTGGGCAGCTACACAGAGTTCAAGGAGCTCGTGTTGCCCCGCATCATCCAGGACGGGTACAACTGCATACAGATCATGGCCATCCAGGAGCATCCTTACTACGGCTCCTTCGGATATCACGTGAGCAGCTTCTTCGCCGCAAGCAGCCGATTCGGTACGCCCGAGGAACTTAAGGACCTCATCGACACCGCCCACCAGAACGGCATCGCCGTCATCATGGACATCGTGCACAGCCATGCCGTGAAGAACGAGATGGAGGGTCTCGGCAACCTGGCCGGAGACCCTAACCAGTACTTCTATCCCGGCGACAGGCACGAGCACCCGGCATGGGACAGCCTCTGCTTCGACTATGGCAAGAACGAGGTAATACACTTCCTGCTGAGCAACTGCAAGTACTGGCTCACGGAGTACCACTTCGACGGATTCCGGTTCGACGGAGTAACCTCCATGCTCTACTACAGTCACGGACTGGGCGAGGCGTTCTGCAACTACGGCGACTACTTCAACGGGCATGAGGACGACAACGCCATCTGCTATCTCACCCTCGCCAACTGCCTTATCCATGAGGTCAACAAGCATGCCATCACCATCGCCGAAGAGGTGAGCGGAATGCCGGGGCTGGCAGCCAAATTTGCCGACGGCGGTTACGGCTTCGACTATCGCATGGCGATGAACATACCAGACTACTGGATCAAGACCATCAAGGAGCTGAAGGACGAAGACTGGAAGCCATCCAGCATCTTCTGGGAGGTGAAGAACCGCCGCTCCGACGAGAAGACCATCTCCTACTGCGAGAGCCACGACCAGGCACTGGTGGGCGACAAGACCATCATCTTCCGGCTCATCGACGCCGACATGTACTGGCACTTCAAGAAGGGAGACGAGAACGACAAGGCACACCGAGGCATAGCCCTCCACAAGATGATACGCCTCGTCACCGCATCCACCATCAACGGCGGCTACCTCAACTTCATGGGCAATGAGTTCGGACACCCGGAGTGGATCGACTTCCCGCGCGAAGGCAACGGATGGAGCCACAAATACGCTCGCAGACAATGGAACCTGGTAGACAACAAAGAACTGTGCTACCACTACTTAGGCGACTTCGATAAAGAGATGCTGAAGACCATTACGGGCGAAAAGAACTTTAACAAGACACCAGTCGTGGAGATATGGCACAACGATGGAGACCAGGTGCTCGCCTACATGAGAGGCGACCTGCTCTTCGTGTTCAACTTCTCGCCTACACGCTCGTTTACCGACTATGGGTTCCTCGTGCCAACGGGGGCATACAGCGTGGTGCTCGACACCGACAGCCCAGACTTCGGCGGCAACGGCCTGAACGACGACACGATGACGCACCTCACCGCCTACGACCCTCTCTATGTGAAGGACCGCAAGGAATGGCTCAAGCTCTATCTGCCAGCACGTTCGGCACTGGTGCTGAAGAAAAACTAAAAGAGTATAACACAGCAATATGAGAAATAAAAGGAATAGCACGGCGAAGATGCGCTTCGCCTGTGCTATCGTCTTTATCGTATTCACTTATGCCTATGTGGCATATTATCAGGAGGACATCTTGGCTCTCACCCAACATGTACTCTCGGGCGGCATGACCCAGTATAGCTATACGGTGGCTCCGCTGTTCATCACGCTGGTATGCGTGCTCCTGCAGGTGGGCATCTATCTGGCACTACGCATCAAGCGCCGCTTCCATGCACTTACCTATCTGCCATCGATGCTGATCCTGGCTATCATCACCAAGGCTCCGTTCGACATGGGGGCGCATGAGTCGATGGTGGGCTGGTGGATAGCAGCTCTATTGTGCCTGCTGCTATGGGGAGCGGGCATGTGGACTGCACGCCAGCTGGAGCCGATAGAGGTGGAGCCGCACAGCCACGGATGGTTCTCCAGGTATATGTGGGTGAATCTGCTGCAGATGGTTGCGATGATGCTCGCAGTCATCTTCGTGGCAAACAATGACCGCCTCTTCCACCAAAGAATGAAGATGGAGGGGCTGATGATAAAAAAACAGTATGACAAGGCATTGGAGGTGGGCGAGAGGAGCCAGGAGACCGACTCCTCCCTGACCATGCTCCGCATCGCCAGTCTATATAAGACGGGCGAACTGGGCGACAAGCTCTTCACTTATCCGCTGATGGGCGGCAGCAAGGCGATGACCATCGACAGCGTCACCGTGAAATCGCTGATGTGGAAGGCTCCCCAGTGGATGGTGCAACCATCGGCATGGATGCAGCAGCACCACTACAAGTATAAGTTGCCTGAAGACTACCGGCTCTGCGCACTGCTGCTAGACAAGCAACTAGACAAGTTTGTCAAGACTTTGGCAAGCCGCCAGCGTGTAGACAGCGTAAAGCTGCCTACCCACTACAAGGAGGCTCTGGTGCTCTACAATCATCGCCGCAACAAGCCGATGGTGGAGTATCACGACAATGTGATGGATGCCGACTTCGAGGACTACCAGACCCTCAAACTGAAGTTTGCCAATCCGGCATTGAGGCAGTCGGCCGTGCGCGACACCTATGGCAACACATATTGGTATTATTATGATTACTGTACAAAATGATATGACGGTATTGCAACACATTTATAATAAGGTAAGGCATGTAGGCATCCCACGCCACCAGACGCTGGGGGCACTGCTCATGGCCCTGTGCCTGGGCTTCGCGCCTGCAACGACAGCATCGGCGCAGAAGAAGGAGATACAGGCTGCCAAAGACCAGGTAAAGGCGGGCAAAGACCTGAACAAGGCACAGGCGAGCATGGAGAAACTGCTGAAAGACTCGGCATCACGCATGAACAAGAAGATATGGGTGGTGCTCTTCGACGCTGTAAAAAAACAGTACGAGCAAGGCAACGAGAAGCTCTATCTCAAACAACAGTACGACACCGCCAACCTCTTCAATCTCACCCGCCAGCTCTTCGTCATCGCACAGGGGCTGGACTCCGTAGAGATGGTGCCCGACCGCAAGGGCAAGGTAGAACTGGAATACCGCAAGCAGCACGCCGAGTACCTGGCGCACATCCGCACCAACCTGTACAACGGCGGCACCTGGTTTATCCACAAGCAGAAATACGAGGATGCCTACAAGTTCTTCGACCAATACATCGCCTGCGCCCACTCGCAGCTCTTCAAGCAGTACCAGTATGCCGAACGCGACAAGTACCTGCCCAACGCTGCCTACTACGCAGTGTACGCCGGCTACAAGATGCAGAACGCCAAGGCCACCCTTCACCACTCCTATGAGGCACTGAAGGATACTGCCCACTACAACTACATGTTGCAGTATCTGGCAGAGACCTACAAGCTGGAAAAAGACACCGCCCGATATGTGGCAACGCTGAAGGAGGGATTCGGGAAAGCACCCAAATTCCCTTACTTCTTCCCACGACTGGTAGACTACTACCTGGACGACAACAGGCTGGACTCGGCGATGAACGTGGTAAACCAAGCCCTCGCCATCGACCCCGACAATACGCTCTACCTCTATACGCAGAGCGGCATCCTGCTAGACCAGGGGAAGTATGCAGACTGCATCGAGGTGTGCGACAAGGTGACAGCCCTAGACCCCAACATGGCGGAAGCCTATTGCAACGCAGGCTTGTCTTACTTCAACATGGCTGTGGAACTGGACAAGGACTCGCAGGCATCACGCAAGAAAAACAATGAGATACAGGCAGGCTACAAGAAGGCTCTCCCATATCTCGTCAAGTACAGGGAACTGGCACCGGACGCCAAGTCGAAATGGGCTTTCCCCCTCTACACCATCTACCTGAACCTGAACATGGGCAAGGAGTTTGACGAGATAGACAAGGTAATGAAACAGAAATAGTGGCGAACCGCTCTTCGCCGACATCACAACGTAAAACGAAAGAAAACAATGATAGACAGAATACTGGACAAGTTGGGTATCCAACTCAACGACATGCAGCAGGACGCAATGCAGTCGATACTGCACGGCACACAAGACGTGGTCGTGCTTTCACCTACGGGCAGTGGCAAGACCTTGGCTTACCTCCTGCCCCTCTCACAACTCGTAGACGCTACGGACGACGAGGCTCAGGCCATCGTGGTGACACCGGGCAGAGAGCTGGCCCTACAATCTGCCACCGTGCTCAAGAACATGGGCAGCGGACTGCGGGCCATGGCTTGCTACGGAGGCCGTGCCACCATGGACGAGCATCGCATGATGCGACAGGTAAGGCCTCAGATCGTCTTCGGTACGCCCGGTCGTCTCAACGACCACCTCGACAAGGGCAATCTCTCGCCCTACCATATCAAGTACCTGGTCATCGACGAGTTCGACAAGTGTCTGGAGATGGGATTCCAGGACGAGATGAACCGCCTGATAGGTTCGCTGCCAGGACTTCGCCGCCACTTCCTGCTCTCAGCCACCGAGGCAGAGGAGATACCCCGCTTCGTACACATGGGCAGGGTAGACAAGATAGACTATCGCATGGACGAGGAGCAGGTACCGGAGAGGGTACATATATATAAGGTGGACAGTCCGCAGAAGGACAAGTTGGAAAGTCTGTCGCAGTTGCTCCGCAGTCTGGGCGACCAGAGCACCATCGTATTCCTCAACTACCGTGACAGCGTGGAGCGCACCAACCGCTATCTGGAGGAACAGGGGTTCACCACCTCCTTCTTCCATGGCGGCCTGGAGCAGAAGGAGCGCGAGGCATCGCTGTACCGCTTCAGCAACGGCAGTGCCAATGTACTCGTCAGCACCGACCTTGCCAGCCGTGGTCTCGACATCCCAGACATCGACAACATCATCCACTACCATATACCCGAGAGCGAGGACGGATACATCCACCGTGTGGGACGTACCGCCCGATGGGAGGCGCAGGGTAGGGCATTCTTCCTCCTCGGTCCTGAGGAACACATCCCGGAATACGTGGATGCAGAGGTAGAGAGCTACGACCTGCCTGCCGAACTGCCGGCACCCGCCCGCCCCAAGATGGCCACCCTATACATCGGCAAGGGCAAGAAAGACAAGATAAGCAAGGGCGACATCCTCGGATTCCTCTGCAAGAAGGGCGGACTCCAGTCGTCGGAAATAGGAAAGATAGACGTCAACGACCGATATGCCTATGCTGCTATCGCCCGTCCACGCCTCCGCCAAGTGCTCAATCAGGTAAAGGGGGAGAAAATCAAGGGCGTAAAGACGGTTGTGGAAGAAGTGAGATGACACTACACTCTAGGCATAAATATGCAGTTAATATTCCGAAACAGCTAACGAAATGTAAGAAATCTGCTCAAAATACTAAAAATGTGCAGAAATATTTGGCGGTTTCAAATAAAAATCGTACTTTCGCAGTCGCATTCCCATCCCATGGTATGCTAAATACCGAAAGCGGGATGGAGCGCACAGGTATTCCTCCTGCCAACTGGAGTTTATCCATAAAAACTTAAATAATTATACAAGATGAAGAAGTACAATTTTAACGCAGGTCCATCAATGCTTCCACGCGAAGTGATTGAGAACACAGCAAAACAGATTTTGGATTTCAATGGTTCAGGTCTTTCATTGATGGAAATCAGCCACCGTGCTAAGGATTTCCAGCCTGTAGTAGACGAGGCTGTCTCCCTCTTCAAGGAGCTCCTCGACATCCCTGAGGGTTATTCCGTTATCTTCCTCGGTGGTGGTGCGTCCTTGCAGTTTATGCAGATTCCTGCCAACTTCCTCATCAAGAAGGCTGCCTACGTCAATTCCGGCACTTGGGCTAAGAAGGCATTGAAAGAGGCGAAGCATTTTGGTGAGGTCGTGGAGATCGCATCATCGTCGGACGCCAACTACACCTTCTATCCCCAGTTCGAAAACAACGTGCCTACCGATGTAGACTACTTGCACTTGACCAGCAACAACACGATCTATGGTACAGAGTTGCGCCGTGACCCGGACGTAAAGGTGCCTCTGATTTCAGATATGAGCTCCGACATCATGAGCCGTCCTGTAGACGTATCGAAGTACACCGCCATCTATGCCGGTGCACAGAAGAACCTCTCTATGGCGGGTGTCACCGTAGTCATCGTGAAAGACGAGATGCTGGGCAAGGCTCCCCGCGAGTTGCCTACCATGCTCGACTATCGCACGCATGTAGACAAGGGCAGCATGTTCAATACGCCTCCTGTAGTGCCTATCTACGCCCTGATGGAGAACTTGCGCTACCTGAAGGCTCACGGTGGCGTGGAGGCTGCCGACAAGTTGGCACATGAGCGTGCAGACTTGCTTTACTCAGAGATAGAACGCAACAAGCTCTTCAAAGGCACAGTGGAAGAGAGTTCCCGTTCGCTCATGAACATCTGTTTCGTGATGAACGACGAGTACAAGGATCTCGAAAAGCCATTCCTCGACTTCGCTACAGGCCGTGGCATGGTGGGCATCAAGGGACACCGTTCGGTAGGTGGTTTCCGTGCCAGCTGTTACAATGCACAGACCCTGGAGGGCGTACAGGCTCTCGTTAAGGCTATGCAGGACTTTGAAACTTTTAACTTTTAACTTGTAACATGTAACTTTTGACTTGTAACATGTAACTTTT
>CAVDKC010000059.1:0-14619 GCA_963609615.1 Oribacterium sp. | reverse complement strand
ACGCTGGAACGTTGGAACGCTCTATTGGGGTGGGCTTTCGTCTCCTTTGCGGGGTCCACTTCCCCTTAAAGGCCCTTTTGGCTTTTTACCTTTCAGTAAAGGCTCTTTAGGGCGGATTTTGGAAAAACGGGGATTTTTGGGGGAAGACAGATTTTTTTTCGGCTTTTTCTTGCCGCTTCCAAAGAAAAAGCTTATTTTTGCAATGTAATTATAGAAATAGAGTTGGAATGACAAAAGTAAAATTGCAATCAGTTGCCCAGACTGAGAAAGCCTGTCTTTTTTCCATCAGTTTTGAGGGAGAAAGTTTCAGCGAATTCGAGAAGTTCATCTCCAGGCACAAAGAGGCCTACAGTAAGGATTTGAACATCATCCTGGCAGCCATCAAGAGGATGCTTTCCGTCAGCGGTTTTCTGGAAAGATATCACCATTGAAGAGCATAACATAGAAGACTTAGACGATAAAACTTTCAGCATATGATACAAGGGAGAAAATTTTTTATGGATGCATTGGACAATATTCCCAATGACATCCAAATGCAGGTGGACATGTCGATGGGGCTTTCAGACCGCATAGCCAGTCTGATGCAGGCCCAGGGCTTGTCCAAAAGAGAGTTTTCCAGGAAACTGGGTATCTCTGAGAACAAGCTCGCCAGTATTCTGTCTGGCACTCATGATTTCACCTTGTCCATGATTGCAAAGTTGTCTGATGCCCTCGGTGAGAGGCTCATTGCGGAAAAGTAAAGGGCAGAAGAATTCTGAAATCTTCGATACAGATAGAACGTTTCCATTCTTTGTCAAAACTATCTCTTGCCGTCAGTGCCACGGTTACCCCGCTATTTCCTCCATCCTAGCCAGTTCCCATCCCTCAAACTGCATCACTATCTTGTGGAGGGTGGTGCCCTGGCGCAGAGCCTCTACCCTGGGGGCAGCAGCATAACGCCTGATTGGCTCCACAGCCTCGCGCCATTGCCTTTCCGCCTTCGTCATCGGCTTGCCGTCCTCATCGAAGACATCCTGCTGCTCCATGATACTAATATGTATAATACAATAATCTGTGCAAAGATAGATATTTTTTCCCGAATAGTGCGACTTAAAGGCAAAAAAATACGCTTTTAAGCAGAAACGGGCAAGAAAAGAAAATAAAAGGTAGCGTTATCCCGAAAATATTTGCTACTTTTGTACGCAAAAAGATTAAAAAGCAGACAATATGAACAAGAAATTGATGTTTTCGGCAGCACTCATGATGGCGCTGCTATCGGCCAACGCTCAGAAAAGAGCGTTTGCCATCGAAGATTTGTACAAGGTAAAGGGAGTCTACTCGGTAAGCCTTTCGCCCGACGGCAAGACGATTTGCTACACCTCCAGTTCTTCCGACCTGAAGAACCACAAGTCTAGCTCAGACATCTACATCATGAATGCCGACGGCTCTCATGCCAAGGCACTCACCGAGAACGGCAAGAGCTCTTCGGCCGTGTGGGGCAAAGACGGCAAGAGTATCTACTTTACCAGTTACGAGAAGGGCACGGCGCAAATCTGCCGCATCGACCTCGCTACCTGCAAGACGGAGCAGCTTACAGATTACGAACTGGGCATCGACAACCCCGTCATCTCGCCCGACGAGCGGTACATCGCCTTTACAGCCGAGGTTTACCCCGACCTGGGGGCGGATGCCAAGGCCAACAAGGCACGGATGGAGAAGAAGGGCAGCGGACCGGTGCAGGCGCACCTCGCCGACAAGCTGCTCTACCGCCACTGGACGAGCTACAGCGACGGCCGCTGCAACCACCTCATCCTCTTCGACACGCAGACCAAGACCTACCGAGACTTGACCCCCGGCAACTATTCGCTGATATTCATGCTGGGCGGCGGAATCGCCTACAACTTCTCGCCCGACAGCAGGGAAATCTGCTTCGTGTCTAACCACGACGACCACCAGGAGGCCAGCACCAATGCCGACCTCTGGACGGTACCTGTAGACGGGGGAGAGCCCATCTGCCTCACCTCGGCCAACAAGGCTTGGGACGGAACCCCCGTCTATTCGCCCGACGGCAAATACATCGCCTATCGCATGCAGGAGGTGCCGGGCTATGAGTCTGACCGCTTCCGCCTCGCCATCTACGACAGGGCAGCACGGAAGTCGACCGTACTGACCGAGAAGTTCGACAACTGGGTAGACAGCTACAAGTGGGCCCCCGACAGCAAGAGCATCTACTTCCTGGGCCAGGTAGAAGGCGCGCAGCCGCTCTACAAGCTAGACATCGCCAAGCAGACCATCAGCCCCGTCATCGCGGGCAAGGCCATCTCTGAGTTCGACTTCGACAGCAAGGGCATGGTGTACTATACCTACAGCACCACGGGCAAACCGTCGGCACTCTATCGCCAGCAGATGAAGAAGTGGAGTGGGGTGCCTGTGCCAGGCGGAAAGGAGCAGCAGATTACCTTCCTCAACCAGCAGCTGGAAGACGAGGTAGACATCCGCCCATCGGAGAGCATCTGGGTAGAGGGTGCCGGTGGCGACAAGGTGCAGGTATTCATCGTGAAGCCTCACGACTTCGAGCCCGGCAAGAAATATCCATTGATTATCAATGTGCACGGCGGGCCGCAGATGCAGTGGATGAACTCCTTCCGTGGCGACTGGCAGGTGTATCCCGCTGCCGGCTATGTGGTGGCTTACCCCAATCCGCATGGTTCCACAGGCTACGGGCAGGCATTTACCCGTGCCATCTCGGGCGACTGGGGCGGCAAGGTGTTTGAGGACGTGATGAAGGTAACCGACAAGCTCGCCACGCTCGAATACGTAGACTCTACGAGGATGGGAGCGATGGGATGGTCGTACGGCGGCTACATGATGAACTGGCTGCAGGGCCACACCAAGCGGTTTAAGTGCCTGGCCTCGATGATGGGCGTGTACGACCTGCGCTCCATGTGGGGCAGCACCGAGGAGGTATGGTTCCCCAACTTCGAACTGAAGGGGCAGCCCTACAACTCAGACCTCTACGAGAAGTGGTCGCCATCCTCCTACATCCAGAACTTCTCTACCCCTACACTCGTAATGACGGGCGAGCTAGACTACCGTGTGCCCTACACCCAGAGCCTGCAATACTTCACGGCCCTGCAGACGCTCAACATCCCTTCGCGCCTCATCGTGCTGAAGTACGACGGCCACTGGCCCAGCAATCTCAACTCGATGCCGCTCTACTACAATGCCCATCTAGACTGGTTCCACCGCTATCTGGGCGGTGCCCCTGCGCCATGGGATACAGAGAAAATGGTAAACAACGAGATAGAATACTAAACCCCGGAAAAGCCCCGTTCGCCATCAGAGGTACGAACGGGGCTTTTCTTCTTCTTCTTGGGGGCTTCCTTATCGTATGTAAGACACGTTACAGGTCTAAAAAAAACATAAATAGTGTATGCGATACGCAAAAATATAAAATATTATTGTTACCTTTGTCAATACAATTAACGATTATAAATCAAAACAAAAAACAATCAAATCAAAAACCTAAACGAAAATGAACAAAAAGTTTACTTTATCCGTAGCCGCCATGCTGCTAGCCCTGGCGCCCATGCAGGCACAGACTGCCGACATGGCCACATTCCGCACATGGGCAGAGACGCCACCTATGGGCTGGAACTCATGGGATTGCTATTATTCCTCGGTAACCGAGAAGGAGGTAATGCAGAACGCACAATACCTCGTAGACCACGACCTGGTAAAGCACGGGTGGGAATACGTGGTGGTAGACATCAGATGGTACTGCAACCATCCGTCGCTTGGAGGCGGAAACTATAACCAGCAAGGTACGCAGGGCTATGTAATCGACGAGTACGGACGCTACCTGCCGTCGCCCACCCGATTCCCCTCGGCCATGAACAACGGTACCAACGAGGGCTTCAAGGCTCTCGCCGACAAACTGCACGCCATGGGCCTGAAGTTTGGCATCCACATCATGCGGGGCGTGCCCAAGGCAGTAGTGGGCTCCAGCAAGTACAAGCTGAAGGGAAGCGAGGCTACGGCGTGGTCGAAGGTGTACAACGGCACTGCATCGCCATGCACATGGCTCAAAGACAACCTCCTGGTGCAGAACAACGAGTACGGACAGCTGTACTACAACAGCATCATGGACCTCTATGCCAGCTGGGGCGTAGACTTTATCAAGATAGACGACCTCTCACGCCCCTTCTATACCGACGAAATACACATGATACGCAAGGCCATCGACCAGACAGGCCGCCCCATCGTGCTGTCGCTAAGTCCGGGAAAAACGCAATACCAGTATGCACAGGAATGTCTCGACAATGCCAACATGTGGCGAATGATGGACGACCTCTGGGACAACTGGAGCAGCGTAGACGCCGTATTCAACGAGGCGCATGAATGGAGCAAGTATGCACGCCCGGGCAACTACGCCGACTGCGACATACTGCCGCTCGGACAGATAGCCATGACCATAGCCGACAATGGCTACACCAGCGCAGATGCCGGAAGATGGACCCGACTTACACAAAACGAGCAGCTCACCATGATGAGCCTGTGGGGTATCTGCCACTCGCCGCTCTTCTTCGGCGGAGAGATGACCAAGAACGACGACTTTACCAATTCGCTCCTCACCAACGAGGAATACCACCAGATGCACAAGTATGGCAAAGAGGCACACCAGGTGGAGAACGACGAGGACAACGGACAGGTGGCCTGGACATCCACCGACCCTGATACGGGCAACAAATATCTGGCCCTCTTCCAGCGCGACAACACCCGATGGGTGGTGGGCAACAAGGCACTCTACAAGTCGGATGTCATCGCCTATACCACCGACGGGCATGCGGCCGATGTAGACATCGAATGGCCCGAGGGGAGCAAGACGCTGGTGCTGGTGGTAGACGACGGCGGCGACAACTACAACTACGACCATGGCGACTGGATTAACCCTACGCTCGTATTGCGCGACGGAACCGAGGTAGAACTTACCGGCAAGTATAAGACGCGTGAGTATTTCGACTCTTACTTCAAGAAGGTTACAGAGAACAAGAATGTGTCTAACGGCGGCAAGATGAAGGTGCTGGGCGTAAGCTACGACCGGGGCTTCTCTACCGATGCCAATGCGGCCCTCTTCTTTACCATACCCGACGATATGGATGTGGTGCGCTTCAAGGGCAAGGTTGCCGCAGACGATTCGGGCATCAACCAGACCAATGCCACCACCTCTATCCGCTTCATGGTGTTCGACCAGAATCCGCTAGCCGGCGAGCAGAGCGACTATGTTACGCATACCGGGCTCATCTCCCGTACCGGAACCAAGAGCATGATGCAGGAGTTTGACATTACCGATGCCGAACAGCTCAAGATTCTGGTATCCGACTACGGAGACGGCTTTGCCTACGACCGCGCCAACCTCATCAACCCTGTGCTGATAGACGAGGATGGCAACGAGACTTCGCTTACCACGCTGCAGCATGCCTCTTATTCTGCATCATGGGGCTCACTGCATGTCAACAAAAATGTAGAGGGCAAGACGCTGCGGGTAGAGGGCAAGTCGTACGAAACCGGACTGGGGCTCAATGCGCAGTGTACACTCGTGTACAATCTGCCTTCGGGGCACAAGTACAAGAAGTTCCGTGCGCTTTGCGGTTACGACACCAGCTGCGATACAGACAATCCTAACTCTACGGGTACCACGATGGACTTCCAGTTCTATGTTGCCAAGAACAGCGGCTACACCTTCGACCTTACCAAGTTGGGCTACCAGGCCGACGAGGCAGTGCCTGTCTACGACATTTGGGAAAAGCAGGCCATCGGCACTGCTACCGGCACCATTAAGGCCAAGGTGCCTAGCCACGGAGTGAAGCTCTACCGGTTGGGCGACAACACCCCCTCGGGCATCCAGACGGTAAACCAGGACGGCTCCAGCCGAAACAATGCTGCTACCGACCACTCTTATTATAACCTGGCAGGCCAAAAGGTAGTTCCTGCGGCATCGGGCGTATACATCCACAAGGGTAAGAAGCTGGTGGTACGATAAGATAGAATACTAAACAGAAAAGCTCCGTTCGCCATCTGAGATACGAACGGAGCTTTTCTGTTTTTTTTATGCCTTTTGTGTATGCAAACCGCTTTATTTGGTTTCCTGCTCTTCCTGCATGTCGAGAAACTGGTTGTCCTTGTCGTAGAATTCGTACTGGAGGAACGCCAGCTTCTGGGAAGGCACCACATTGAAACCGAAGCCATACTTAAACTGCCATCTGCGTTTCAGCGAAACGAAACCCTTATTGATGAAAGCAGCCACGTATGGGTTGACATACAAGGTAAATTTCTTGACGCCAATCTTGTTGACTAGTCGGTCTATCTTTCTTTCCAGTTGGTCGGTGAAGAGGATGCTTGACTTAATCTTGCCCGTGCCGAAGCAGGTGGGGCAAGTCTCCTCCACGTTTACGTCCATCGCTGGGCGCACACGCTGGCGGGTAATCTGCATCAGTCCAAACTTGCTCAATGGCAGGATATTGTGCTTGGCACGGTCCTTCTGCATGTTCTTGCACATGCGCTCATAGAGCAGCTGCCTGTCTTCCGCCAAGTTCATGTCGATAAAGTCGACGACGATAATGCCTCCCATATCGCGGAGGCGCAACTGTCTGGCCAACTCATCGGCTGCACCGAGGTTTACGTCGAGTGCATTCGCTTCCTGTCCTTTCTCACGAGTGCGGTTGCCACTGTTTACATCGACAACGTGCAAAGCCTCGGTGTGCTCGATGATGAGATAAGCACCGTGCTTGTAGTTGACTACACGCCCAAATCCAGCCTTAATCTGCTTGGTGATGTTGAAGTTGTCGAAGATAGGCACCTTACCGGTGTAGAGCTTTACTATGCCCGCCTTTTCAGGGGCTATTAGAGAAACATAGTCCTTCACCTCGTTCATCACGCCCTCGTCGTTGACGTAGATGTTCTCGTAAGATGGGTTAAACAAGTCGCGCAGTAGAGCGACGGCTCTGCCAGTCTCCTCGAAAGCGAGTTGCGGGCGCTGCTGAGTCCTCTGTACCTTGGTGATGGCATCCTCCCATCGCTTCACCAGGACTTTCAGCTCAGCATCGAGCTCAGCGACACGCTTGCCCTCAGCCACAGTGCGGACGATGACACCGCAATTCTTCGGTTTGATGCTGTGGATGAGTTGTTTGAGTCGAGAGCGTTCTTCACCGCTTTTGATTTTCGACGAGACAGAAACTTTTTCACCGAATGGGATGAGTACCAGGTATCGGCCGGCGAAGGAAATTTCGCCAGTAAGTCGAGGTCCCTTGGTAGAGATGGGTTCCTTTACGATTTGCACCAGCACTTCGTCTCCAGTCTTGAGAATATTCTGGATGCTGCCGTCCTTTTCCAGTTCGGGCTGCTTGCTGGCCTTAGAGTATGGGAAAAGTTTCTTTCGGTCGCTCTGTACTTGTTTAAGGTACTTCTGGTAGGAATTGAAATGACTTCCCAGGTCAAGATAATGAAGAAAGGCGTCGCGTTCATAACCTACATCCACAAAGCAGGCGTTAAGTCCTGGCATCAGTTTCTTAACTTTGGCGATGTAGATGTTGCCCACCGAGAAGGAAGCCTCGCGAGACTCGTTCTGGTATTCCACCAGCTGCTTGTCTTCCATGAGGGCAATCGAAATGTCCTTCTGCTGGACGTCAATTACAACTTCGCTTGTCATAGTCTTCAATAATCCTTTTTTTTAAAAGTTAGTTAATTACTAAAAAGGGGCATGCCTACCACTTTGATATGACACGCCCCCTCAGTCTAGCGAACCGACTGAGAGCTGGTAAAAGCCTAAAGCTTACTTGCTCTTATGTCTGTTCTTACGTAATCTCTTTTTACGCTTGTGAGTAGCCATCTTGTGGCCCTTCTTTTTCTTTCCGTTTGGCATGATTTTAAAATTTTAAAATATTGTTGTTATAAATGTATCTCTTGTCCTGGCGAGGCGCACTTCCGCACTTAGGCGTTCATCATCTCCTCGATAAAGCTCTTCGATGGCTTGAAGCAGGGGATGTCGTGAGCAGGGATGGTGAGCGTAGTATTCTTAGAAATGTTGCGGGCTGTCTTGGCAGCGCGGTGCTTGATATTGAAGCTACCGAAGCCTCGCATGTATACGCTATCCTTTTTCTCGATAAGACACTTCTTTACCTCTTCCATGAAAGCTTCTACTACAGTGCCAACTTCTTTCTTGGGCATACCTGTTGCGATAGCCACTTCGTTGATGATATCTGCTTTTGTCATTTCTTTATTTTTACTTGATTCTACGTTATTATCTTAAATCGGTGTGCAAAGATACAAGTTTTTTATGATATGACAAAATCCTTTGCACTTTTTTTGCAAAAATATTGTTCTAAGTATTTGCATATAAGGTTTTTATTGTGTATTTTTGTACCAAAATAGAGAAAATATGCATATGAAGAACTTTTTGATGGGGCTCATATTGATGGCTTTCAGCATGTTATCTGCATCTGCCGGACGGGTATGGACGGCGGATGATGTGCCCATCCCTTACCTCAAGGACTCCACGCAGTATGTTTCAGATCCCGATGGATATATGGAAAAGGCGCAGCGCGATACTGCCAACTGCTATTTGCAGCGTCTCAAACTGGAATGTGGGGTGCAGAATGTAATCATCATCTGTGGAAAGGTAGCCCGGCAGGATGCCTTTCGCATGGCGCAGGATGTGGGTAATAAGTATGGTGTGGGATATAAGGGAAGCCGCAGGGGGCTGGTAGTGGTCATTGCCGTGGAAGACCGCAAGTACTTTATCGCTCCTGGCAGTGGACTGGAGGGGGAATTGACCGACGTGGATTGTGACGCTATCGCCCGGGCGTGCATTGTAAAGAACATGAGGGAGGAAAATCCTGGTGAGGCGGTGGTCTCTGTGAGCCGGGCTATATATAATAAGGTGAAAAGCGGGAGCACAGGAATCACGGACATCGATAAGGGAACGGTGAACGGTGAGGAAGACTGGGCGCTGATAATCTTCTTGCTGCTCGTATTCTTCGGAATCCCCCTGTATTATCTGGTGAGATATGTGCTGGAACAGATGGGCATCGTAAAGCCGCGGCCCAAACGGCGAGGGGCTGGCAGGACGCGCCGGAAGAATGACGACGACTGGTTGCCTCCCTTCTTTATGGGTGGCGGCTTTGGCGGAGGCTCCTCGGGCGGCGGCTTTAGCGGCGGTTCCTTCGGTGGCGGCACCTTTAGCGGCGGAGGCTCGGGGGGAAGCTGGTGATAAATAACAAATGATAAATAATAATTAATAATTAATAATTAAATAGTAGATATGGAACAGTATGAAAAGAAAAAGTCTAATAAAACGTTGTGGATAGTCCTGGCAGTAGTCATCGTATTGGTACTCTGGGTGTTTAGTGGCTATAATGGCATGGTAGAGAAGCAGGAACTGGCAACTACCGCACTTGCTGATGTGCAGACGCAGTACCAGCGTAGGGCCGACATGATGCCGCAGTTGGCAAAGATAGTGAAAGCCTATGCTACGCACGAGAAAGAAACCTTTGCCGAGGTGACCAAGGCGCGTGCCACTGCCTCTCAAATCAAACTGGACGCAAACAATCTGACCGAGGCAAAACTGAAGGAGTATACGGCGGCTCAGGGCGAGCTGGCTACTGCATTCTCCAAGCTGATGGTAGTAGCAGAGCGTTATCCGGAACTGAAGGCCAGCGAAAACTTTAAAGCCTTGCAGGTACAAGAGGAAGGCACGGAGAATCGCATCAGCGAGGCACGTCGCAAATATAATGAGGCAGTGCAGAGCTATAATCAGACTGTAAGAAAAATGCCTAATGCCCTGATAGCAGGAATCTTCCAGTTTGCGGTAATGCCGAAGTTTGAGGCAGCGGCAGGTTCGGAGAAAGCTCCCGACTTGGATATTTAATGCAAATCTTCGAATTCGGAATCCAGCAGGATAGGCGTTGCGCCTGTCGGCTGGATTTTTTTTATATATTTAATATCTTGAAAATTGGTACAATCAGAATTTCTTTGTATCTTTGCACAAAATTTGGGAAATAGATTATAATATTGAAATTTCAATAAGGTATATAGATATGAAACAAACTAAGATTGTCGCTTCCATCAGTGATCGCAGATGTGACCAGGATTTCATCCGCAAGCTCTTCTTCGCTGGTATGAATGTGGTACGTATGAATACTGCCCATGCCACGGAGGAAGGTATCCGCACGATAGTAAGAAACGTGAGAGCTGTATCTCCACACATCGGAATCATGATAGACACCAAGGGACCTGAGGTGCGTACCACTGGAGTCAAAGAGCCTATACATTATAATATAGGTGACGTAGTAAAAATCTTTGGCCGCCCGGAGATGGAGTCTTCTCATGACATAGTAAACCTGAGCTATCCTGACATCGCTGCCGACGTAAAGGTGGGTGACGACATCTTGTTTGATGACGGCGAACTGGACATGAAGGTGCTGGAAGTGCAGGGCCCCATGCTCGTAACCGAGGTGCAGAACGAAGGTGTGCTTGGAGCCCACAAGAGTGTCAACGTGCCCGGCGAACACATCGACTTGCCTGCACTCACGGAGAAAGACCGCAAGAATATCCTTCTTGCCATCGAACTTGACATCGACTTCATTGCCCATTCCTTCGTGCGCAGTGCCGCAGATGTAAAAGCAGTGCAGGATATCCTCGACGAGCATCATAGTGACATCAAGATAATCTCTAAGATAGAGAACCAGGAGGGAGTCGACAATATAGACGAAATCATAGAGGCTTCGTATGGTATCATGGTGGCTCGTGGCGACCTCGGTATCGAAGTGCCTATCGAAAAGATACCGGGTATCCAGCGTCGCATCATAGCCCAGTGCGTGAAGGCGAGCAAGCCGGTTATCGTGGCTACCCAGATGCTCCATACGATGATTAAGAATCCGCGTCCTACACGTGCCGAGGTGACAGACATCGCCAATGCGATATTCTATCGCACTGACGCTCTGATGCTTAGCGGCGAGACTGCTAGCGGCAAATATCCTGTGGAGGCAGTGCAGACTATGGCCCGTATCGCAGAACAGGCAGAGAAAGATAAGTCGCCGCTCAACGACATCGACCCCATGGAGGATGGCAGAATTACCCAAAAACTCTTTTTGGCTCATGCTGCTATCGAGGCTACCAAGCAGTTGGGTGTAAAGGGCATCATTACCGATGGCGAGACAGGCCAGACAGCTCGTGACCTGGCTGCATTCCGTGGCCCCAACCCCGTATTGGCAATTTGCTATAAGGAGAAGTTGCAGCGCTGGTTGAACTTGAGTTATGGTGTTATCCCTATCTATCAGAAAGACCAGATAGACACCAAGTCAATGTTTACAGCTGCCGTGCGCATGCTCCGTCAGAAGGGCTACTTGCAGGAAGATGATAATATCGCCTACCTGAGTGGCAGCTTCGGCGAGGGTGGAGGCACCACTTTCGTGGAAATCAACAAGGTAAAGAAGATATTCGACAATAGTTATAACTTTAATCTCCCTTCCAATGGAGTGGAAGATTAAGGCGAAAAAGATAACTTTGGCATAAAAATAACACGTTTGGATAATTATTGGTGCAAAAATTTGCAGTATTCAAAAAAATGCTGTAATTTTGCACCGATAATTTATAACGAAATTTGTTGATAATGAAAAAGATCATTTATTCAGCTTTAGTCGCATTGACTATGGTCTTGATGCTTAGCAGTTGCGGAAGTACCAAGAATGTAGCTTATTTCCAAAATGCAGATTCTATCAGTTACGCTGCTTCTAAGATGCTTTATGAGGCAAAGATTATGCCTAAGGACGAACTCACCATCACTGTGATTACCACAGACCCACAGGCTGCCATGCCTTTCAACTTGGCTGTCTCTAACACGCTGGGTACTAACGGGCAGCTTTCTAGCTCTCAAGGTTCTTTGCAGGGATATCTGGTAGACAATGCCGGCAACATCGAGTTCCCGATAGTGGGTACGTTGCATGTGGGAGGATTGACGAAAAACCAGGCAGAGAACCTTATCAAGAGTAAGGTAAAGCCCTATCTGGCCGAGACAGAAAATCCTATCGTGACGGTGCGTATGGCCAGTTATCGCGTAGTGGTAACGGGCGAAGTTACCAAGCCTAGTGTAATCTCTGTACCACAAGAGAAGATGAGTATCATCGAGGCTCTGGCACAGGCAGGCGACTTGACCATCTACGGAAAGCGTGAGAACGTACTGCTCATTCGCGAGGATGCGCAAGGTGAGAAGAGTGTGCATCGTATCAACCTCAACGATGCCAATATCATTAACTCTCCTTTTTTCTATCTCCAGCAGAATGACGTCGTATATGTAGAGCCAAACAAGGTGAAGGCACAGAACTCAGCTATCGGCTCTTCTACCACATTGTGGTTCTCCGGAGTAAGCATCTTGACCTCTATCGCTTCATTGGTAGTGAATATCTTGAGGTAATGATGCTGGAGCAATAAATGACAGACAAACTATTTTAAGCAAAATATTGATTTAGGCATATTATGTGTGGCATTGTGGGATACTTAGGTAAGGGTGACGCTTATCCAGCTCTCATCAAGGGACTGAAGCGTCTGGAGTATCGTGGATATGATTCTGCGGGCGTGGCCCTTATCGCAAATGACGGCTCTTTGAATGTGTACAAGGCGAAGGGCAAGGTGGCAGACCTGGAGGCTTATGCTGCCGACAAGGATATTACGGGGCATGTGGGCATCGCCCATACCCGTTGGGCTACGCATGGAGAACCTTCTGCCAGGAATGCGCATCCCCATTATTCCACCAGCAAGAATCTGGCCATCATCCACAATGGCATTATCGAAAACTATGCCGACATCAAGAAAAACCTGATTAGCAAGGGCGTGGAGTTTAAGAGCGATACCGATACAGAGGTGCTCGTGCAACTCATCGAATACATACAGGTTAAGAAGAATCTTGACCTGCTTACTTCTGTTCAGGTGGCTCTTCGCCAGGTGATTGGTGCCTATGCCATCGCCGTTCTCGACAAACGCAACCCTAATCAGATTGTCGCAGCCCGTAAGCAGAGCCCGCTGGTAGTGGGCATCGGTAAGGAGGGCGAGTTTTATCTCGGTTCTGATGCCAGCCCTATCATCGAGTATACCGACCAGGTGGTTTACCTGGAGGACGGTAACATCGCCGTGATGCGACTGGGCGAGCCGCTGCAGGTGGTGAACATCCAGAACGTGAAGCTCAACCCGGAGGTGCAGACGGTAGACATCGACCTCGGACAGATAGAGAAGGGTGGTTTCCCTCATTTCATGTTGAAGGAAATCTTCGAGCAGCCTGAGTGCCTGCGCAACTGTATGCGTGGACGTGTGGTGAGCCGCACGGTAGAGACACGTGTGATGACCGATGGAGACGAAGCTGCCAGCAGAAAGCAGACGGAAATGGGCGTGGTGCTCAGTTCTATCACCGACCATCGTAAGGCTCTTCTCAACGCCAACCGGTTTATCATCGTGGCCTGTGGTACCTCATGGCACGCAGCCCTTATCGGCAAGCAGATGATAGAAAACTATTGCCGCATCCCGGTAGAGGTGGAGTATGCCTCGGAGTTCCGTTACCGCAACCCTGTGGTAACCAAGGACGATGTGGTTATCGCCATCTCGCAGAGTGGTGAAACTGCCGATACCTTGGCAGCTATCAAGCTTGCCAAGCAGGCGGGTGCCTTCATCTATGGCATCTGTAACTCTATCGGTTCTTCCATTGCCCGCGAGACAGATACAGGTACCTATATCCATGTAGGCCCCGAGATAGGTGTCGCCTCTACCAAAGCCTTCACGGGGCAGGTTACCGTTCTCATCCTCTTGGCACTTGCCATCGGAAACGAGAGAGGTACCATCAGCGTGGATGAATACCAGAAGATTACAGAGCAGCTTTGGAACATTCCTTCCAAGATGAAAGAGGTGCTGAAGCTCAACAATAAGATAGCCGACTTGAGCCGTACCTTCACTTATGCGCGCAACTTTATCTACTTGGGACGTGGATTCCAATATCCCGTGGCTCTGGAAGGTGCATTGAAGTTGAAGGAAATCAGCTACATCCATGCCGAGGGTTATCCTGCGGCCGAGATGAAGCATGGACCTATCGCCCTTATCGACAGCGATATGCCTGTGGTGGTTATCGCCACCCACAACTTCATGTACGAGAAGGTGCTGTCGAATATCCAGGAGGTGAAGGCTCGTAACGGGCGTGTCATCGCCATCGTGAGCAAGGGCGACGAGACCATCTCCAAGATTGCCGACGAAGTGATAGAATTGCCAGAGACTTTGGAGTGTCTGGAGCCATTGTTGGCTACCATTCCTTTGCAGCTCTTGGCTTATCACGTGGCTGTATGTAAGGGAAAAGATGTTGACCAACCAAGGAATTTGGCGAAGTCAGTTACCGTTGAATGATATACTAAAGGGATTCGCCATTTCTTGACGTTTCCCTTTTTTTTAGGATTCAAACCAAACAGTAGATTCATTTTTTACAATTATATAAAAGGAAACTAGAGAGAATGGAACCATTGAAGCATGAATGTGGCGTGGCGATGATTCGCCTTCTCAAGCCACTGGAGTATTACCAGCAGAAGTACGGTACTTGGATGTACGCACTCA
>CAVDKC010000058.1:0-14662 GCA_963609615.1 Oribacterium sp. | reverse complement strand
TGTTACTTTATAGAGAGGACACAAAAATGTACCAAGTTATTTTTTAATCATTACTTAGCAGAATTAACAAGCTTGTGTAATGTACGGTGCACAATAGGATTAGAGCTGCTGAATAGTTACAAAGGTTGTAGAGTGGCAAAGCTCAAATGGAAAAGAGGGTGCGCCATAAGTTCTGTGGCACACCCTCGGGTCTTTCGTTGATATTGGATACTAAGAGGTGTACTCCAATATCTTATCCGAACTAGTTTATTTTTGGTTCTTGATTTTTTCCACGTAGGCATCGATGACAGCTACAGCTGTAACGTTTACGATGTCTTGTACGCTGCTCTCAGAGTCGGTAAAATGGATAGGCTTATTGAGTCCCATTTGGATAGGGCCGATAATTTCGGCCTCAGGATTCAAGGCTTGGAGAAGTTTGTAGGAACTATTGGCGCTGCTCAAGTTAGGAAAAATCAATGTATTTACGTCCTTGCCTTTGAGGCGAGAGAATGGGTACTTCTCGTCGCGAAGTTCCTTGTTGAGTGCGTAGTTTACCTGCATCTCACCATCAATAGCAAGCTCTGGATATTCCTTCTGCATTTCAGTTACAGCCTTCTTTACCTTGACAGGAGAACCGATGGTGTCGGTGCCGAAGTTAGAATAACTCAGCATTGCCACCACAGGTTCATCGTTGAAGAATTTTACAGTACTAGCTGAGAGCTTGGCGATGTCCTTCAGTACGTCTTCGTCTGGATGGCGGTTGATGAGCGTGTCTGCAATATAGAAGATGCCTTTCTGGGTATTGAGGATGTGCATTGTGCCGAATGTCTTGTACTTGTCGCGAATGCCAATGACATCTTTTGCCACCTTGATAGTATTGCTGTACTTAGTGTAGAGCCCCGTGATAAATGCATCTGCATCACCTTGTTCTACCATGGACATACCGAAGTAGTTGCGTTCGTACATCTTGTCGTACGCTTCCTCGAAAGTGTAACCTTGACGAGCGCGTTTCTCTGCGAGATGCTTGGCGAATTTAGCTCGACGACCCTGCTCGCTGTCGGCACGCATGTCAACAATTTCGATGTCTGAAAGGTCGAGCTTTAAACGAGAAGCTACACGTTTCAATCGGTCGGGGTTGCCCAAAAGGATAGGTTGGCAGATACCTTCGTTCTTAGCTTGTACGGCAGCCTTTAGCATGGTAGGGTTTCCGCCCTCGGCGAATACCACGCGTTGTGGGTGGAGACGGGCTGTGTCGTGAAGCTTGCGGGTAAGTTTTGTCTCCTGACCGAGTAACTGGCGCAGTCCCTGTTTGTACTTCTCCCAGTCGGTGATCGGGGTGCGGGCTACGCCGCTCTCTATAGCGGCCTTGGCTACGGCAGCTGAAACCTCGGTGATGAGACGGGGGTCTACTGGTTTTGGAATGAAGTATTTAGGACCGAAGGTAAGGTCATTGACGTGGTAAACATCGTTGACTACATCGGGTACTGGCTGCTTGGCAAGGTCGGCGATGGCATGTACGGCCGCCATTTTCATTTCCTCGTTGATGGCACGTGCGTGAACGTCAAGAGCACCACGGAAGATGTATGGGAAGCCTATCACATTGTTAATTTGATTAGGATAGTCGGAACGGCCTGTCGACATCAGTACGTCAGGACGGCTGGCGATGGCATCTTCGTAGCTAATCTCAGGCACTGGGTTGGCGAGTGCAAAGACGATTGGGCTTGCTGCCATGGAACGAATCATATCTTGCGAGAGCACGTTGCCCTTGCTCAGGCCAACGAATACGTCGGCCCCCTTGATGGCTTCCTCCAATGTGTGGATGTCGCGGCGGTCGGTGGCGAAGAGTTTCTTCTGCTCTGTCAAGTTTTCGCGGTCGCTTGTGATGACACCCTTGGAGTCTAGCATTACGATGTTCTCGACCTTGGCACCGAGAGCTACGTAGAGTTTGGTGCAGCTGATGGCTGCTGCACCTGCGCCGTTTACCACGATTTTGACATCGCAAATATTCTTGCCTGCTACCTCTAGGGCATTCTTCAGACCTGCGGCAGAGATGATGGCTGTGCCGTGCTGGTCGTCGTGCATCACAGGGATGTCGAGAGTTTTCTTCAGGCGTTCCTCTATATAAAAACATTGTGGAGCCTTGATGTCTTCGAGGTTGATTCCGCCAAATGAAGGAGCAATCTTCTCTACGGTTTCGCAGAACTTCTCAGGGTCATGCTCATCTATCTCGATGTCGAACACATCCACGCCACCGTATATTTTGAAGAGCAATCCCTTGCCCTCCATGACTGGCTTTCCGCTCATGGCACCTATGTCACCAAGTCCTAGGACGGCTGTGCCGTTGCTGATGACAGCCACCAGGTTACCCTTGTCTGTATATTTGTATACATCGTCTGGGTTTTGCTGGATTTCAAGGCATGGGAAAGCCACACCTGGAGAGTAGGCTAAACTCAGATCGGTTTGTGTGTGGTAAGGTTTTGTTGGTTTGACCTCAATCTTACCAGGACGGCCAGACTCGTGATAGTTGAGGGCCGCCTCTTTTGTGATTTTTACCATAACAATATATCGGTTTAAAGTTTTGTTTACTTACAGATTCGTACTATAGTGGCACGAAAGCTAAATGTTTCTGCAAAGGTACTAAAAAACTTACTAAAAAAGAATGGTTTTTTGTTTTTTTTTGTATCTTTGCACAAAATATAATCAACAAAGATCCAGAATTGGCATATCGATATGGCAGAAATTAATCAATACAGGAAGGATTTGCGCAGCAAAGTTATTGCTTATGCAATGAACGAGTTTTACAATCGTGGTGTGAAGGCTGTGAAGATGGATGAAATCTCGCAGGGGCTTCATGTGTCCAAGCGTACCTTGTATGAAATATTTGGCGACAAAGAGGAACTCTTGCTTGCGGGTATGGCAGCTCAGCGAGAGGAGGAACGCTTGGCGTTGGAACGTTATGTTATGGCGGGCTTTCGCAATGTGATTGATATCATTAGCTTTGTCTATAAGCAGCAGATAAAGCGTAATGGGAGGGTTGGTGTGGTCTTCTTCGAGGAAATTCACAAGATGCCTCGCATTGTAGAATTTCTTAAGAAACATCATGACACCGAACGTGAGGAGAGTAAGCGCTTTTTTGAGGACGGTGTCAAGGAAGGACTTTTCAGAGGCGAAGTTGACTATACCTTGATGATGGAGGTGGGGCGTATTGCCATGGAAGAAATCATGCACCGTCAGCTCTATAAGGAGCATTCTATGCAAGAACTGTTTGATAATTACTTTATGATTATTATCCGGGGAATTTGTACCCAACATGGATTGGAATTGCTTAATAAAGCTATTAGGGAGTGAGTTGATTATTTCTTGAATATCCCTTCAGTATCTTGTTGTATAACTGCATCCGGAGTCTGAACCAACGCAGCTTTTTCTCTGAGTAATAAGAAAAACTCTCTCTTTGGGTTCTTTCTTCAAGGTAGTCCGATGTCCATGAAGTGGATGTGCTCATAACCATATGTGGGCATGTTGTATGATATGCCATACGGTAAGAGTATGTTCTTGTTGGTCTCCTTACGGTAGATGCCTTCTTCGTGCGCATGCGCGTGTATATATATTAGAGGTGAAAAAGGGGCTTGTGATGCTGCAGCGTAAGGAAGGTTTGTCCTGTAATCTCTCCTTCTTTGGATGCAACAACCATCACAAGACTATCGCTTGGCACCTGTTCTGTTATCAGAAAGAGTGTCTTGCTATGAAAGAAGTTGGCTGCTAATAGTTGGGACAATTCTTCGCTTTTAGTATATATCGCTACATCATATTCTGGCATACGGTGCAAAAATAATAAATTTATTATAAAAAAACAAGGGTAATGCCCATTGTGTCGGCGTTTTTTAGTATTTTTGCACATTATGAAGATTATATTGATAGGTGCAGGCAATCTTGCCACCCATTTGGGCAAGGCTCTTCGCCATGTTGGGATAGAGATACCGCAAGTGTTCAGTCGCACGATGGAGTCGGCTTCTGCCTTGGCTCATATCGTGGGAGCAGAGCCTGTCGTGGATATAACTGAGCTGCGTGATGATGCTGATGTGTATCTGTTGTCAATCAAAGACAGCGTGTTGTCGTCACTTGTCACAAGGCTTGCTTTGGATAAGGAGAATGGTCGGAATAAAAAGAAAAAAATCTTCTTGCATACAGCTGGCTCTATGCCAATGTCTATCTTTGAGGGGAAGGTGGAACGATATGGTGTGCTTTATCCGATGCAATCCTTCTCCAAGCAGAAAGAGGTGGATTTCTCAGAGATACCTTGTTTCGTGGAAGGAAGTGATGAACAGACGCTAGGCCAAATAGAGGAACTGGCCCTCATGTTGAGTCGTAAGGTTTATCGGCTCAATAGTGCAGATCGCAAGTATCTGCATCTCTCAGCTGTCTTCGCCTGTAATTTTGTAAACCATTGCTATGCTATCAGTCAAGACATCTTGGAGAGATGCGGCTTACCTTTCGATGTGATGCTGCCTCTTGTGGAAGAGACGGCGGCGAAGGTACATTCCGTTAAACCTTTAGATGCTCAGACTGGTCCTGCCGTGAGATATGATGAGAATGTCATCGGAGCGCAAAGTCGATTGCTGGAGCAATATCCAGAGTGGCAGGTTATCTATGATAAGATGAGCGAGGATATACATCGTATGGCATGTGGCGTGGATAAAAGAAATGATTATGATTAATTATGAATTAAATAAGATAAAAGCCGTCATCTTTGATGTCGACGGCGTGTTGTCGCGACAGACCATTACGCTGTCGAGTACAGGAGAACCGCTTCGTACGGTGAACATCAAGGATGGGTATGCCATCCAGTTGGCCCAAAAGATGGGATTGCGTATTGTCATCCTGACAGGTGGCAAGACAGAAGCTGTGCGATTGCGTTATGAGGGACTTGGCGTGGAGGATATCTTCATGGGGTGTGCTGTGAAGATTAATGTCTATGATGAATTTTTGACTAAGTACTCGTTGACTGACGAAGAGATTGTTTATGTAGGCGACGATATCCCTGACTATGAGGTAATGCGTCGCTGTGGCTGTCCTTGTTGTCCCGCCGATGCTTGCTCAGACATTAAGCAGATTTCTGTCTACATATCATCTTGTAATGGAGGCGATGGAGTGGGGCGCGATATTGTAGAACAAGTGCTTCGGGCACAAGGTAAGTGGCTTTCTGATGCCAAGGCTTTCGGGTGGTAATGATGATGGAAAAACAATATAAGATAATATTGGCGAGTAATTCGCCTCGTCGTAAGGAACTTCTCGCAGGGCTTGACATACCTTTCGAGGTCAAGGTTATTCAAGGTATCGATGAGAGCTATCCTAACACGTTGGATACCTATCTGGTTGCAGAGTATATTTCTCGCAAAAAAGCGGAGGCATATCGCCACTTGCTGACAGAGATGTGGGGGAGCAATGAAGAATTACTGCTACTTACTGCAGACACGATAGTGATTGCTCCTACGCAGGATGAACAGAATGATGCCGAGGGCAAGGGGATTATCTTGGGTAAACCAGTAGATGCTGCAGATGCTCGACGTATGCTCTTGATGCTCAGTGGAAAAACTCATCATGTGGTAACTGGTGTTTGCTTGACCACCCGTGAAAAGCAGCACTCATTCTCCGTTTCAACAGAGGTAACGTTCAAGGAGTTTTCCTCTGAGGAAATAGATTACTACATAGAGCACTATAAGCCTTTTGATAAGGCTGGTGCCTATGGTATTCAGGAGTGGATTGGTTATATCGGATGTATGGGATTGTGTGGGAGTTATTATAATGTGATGGGACTTCCTGTCCAGCGTATTTATGAAGAAATAAGGGCAATTTAGATTTTTTAAAATTAAATATTCCCTCATGTCATAGATAATGACTATCTTTGTGCGTTTTATGTAACTTACAAGGATTATGACAGAAAAAGAAGCAGCCAAGGTTCGACAGGTCTTGGATAATTATCTGGAGTGCAATCATCATCGCAAGACTCCAGAACGATATGCGATACTCGATGCAGTATATAGCATTGGGGGCCATTTCACGTTGGAGGAGTTGAATGAACTGCTTGACAAGCGAAACTTCCGTGTGAGTAGGGCTACACTTTACAATACGATGCATCTCTTCATCGAACTGAGACTGGTGATGAGGCATAGTTTGGTGGATGGCACCAAGTATGAGGCGTGCTATTCCAATGAGAATCATGTGCACCAAGTGTGTACTGTATGTGGCACGGTGACGGAAATCAATGCGCCCCTTGTCACAAAGGCTTTGGGTGAGACCAAGCTGACCAGGTTTCGCCGAGATGCCTTCGCTCTTTATATCTATGGTGTGTGCAGTTCTTGCCAAGCCAAGATTACACGGAAGAGAAAGTTAGGCAAGGAGGCATAGTAAATAGTGAAGTTAAAAAATCTATAATATTATATTAAGATGAACACAGGTAAAGTAGATGTCCTGCTCGGTTTGCAGTGGGGCGATGAAGGTAAAGGTAAGGTGGTTGACGTGTTGACCCCTAGGTATGATGTCGTTGCTCGTTTCCAAGGTGGCCCTAACGCTGGGCATACCCTTGAGTTTGAGGGACAGAAGTACGTGCTTCGCTCTATTCCTTCTGGAATCTTCCAGGGTGGTAAGGTGAACATCATCGGTAATGGTGTAGTTTTGGCTCCAGACCTCTTCATGCAGGAGGCCAAGGACTTGGAGAAGAGTGGACACGACCTCAAGAGCCGTCTCCATATCTCAAAGAAGGCACATCTTATCATGCCTACACACCGTGTGCTCGACGCTGCCATCGAGGCTTCCAAGGGTAAAAACAAGGTGGGTACCACAGGTAAAGGCATCGGTCCTACTTATACAGATAAAGTGAGCCGCACTGGTCTTCGTGTGGGCGATATCCTCGATCATTTTCAAGAGAAGTATGAGGCTCACAAAACTGCCCATCTCAAGCAGATTGCCGATTTTGGCTATACAGACTTCGATATCACTGAGGTAGAGAAAACTTGGATGGAGGGCATCGAATACTTGAAGCAGTTCCATATTGTAGACAGCGAGGTGGAAATTGATAAGATTCTTCGCTCTGACAAGAGCATTCTTTGCGAAGGTGCACAGGGTACGATGCTTGACGTAGACTTCGGTTCTTACCCATTCGTTACCTCTTCTAATACAATCTGTGCAGGTGCTTGTACTGGTCTTGGTATCGGCCCAAACAAGATCGGCAATGTCTTTGGTATCATGAAGGCTTACTGTACTCGTGTAGGCGCAGGTCCGTTCCCGACTGAACTTTTCGATGAAACAGGTGCCAAGATTCGTGACCTCGGTCATGAGTATGGTGCTGTGACAGGCCGTGAGCGTCGTTGCGGATGGTGTGACCTCGTTCAGCTCAAGTACTCTATCATGGTAAATGGTGTGACAGAGCTGATTATGATGAAGAGCGATGTGCTCGATGGCTTCGACACCATCAAGGCATGTGTGGCTTACAAGTTGAAGGATGGTACCATTACCACAGACTTCCCTTATGAAATCGATGACGTAGAGCCTGTCTACAAGGAGTTCAAGGGGTGGAACGTCGATATGACCAAGTTTACTTCCGAGGATCAGTTCCCACAGGAGTTCAAGGATTATGTAGCCTTTGTGGAGGAGTTCTTGGAGACCAAGATTGGCATTATCTCAATAGGGCCAGACCGTGACCAGACCATCGAACGAAAGTAATTTTATAGTGTTTAATAGAATAAATATATGGCTCAGAAACCTAGTATACCAAAGGGTACACGTGACTTCGGTCCTGTGGAGATGGCTAAGCGCAACTACATCTTCAACACTATTAAGGAAGTGTATGCCCTTTACGGATTTCAGCAGATAGAGACCCCTGCTATGGAGACCCTTCAGACCTTAATGGGTAAGTATGGTGAGGAGGGAGATAAACTGCTCTTCAAAATATTGAACTCAGGAGACTACATGAACAAGGTAACTGATGAGGATATTCATTCTCTTGGTTCTCTTAAACTCGCCGCCAAACTATGTGAGAAGGGCTTGCGCTATGATTTGACTGTACCTTTCGCTCGTTACGTGGTACAGCACAGGGAAGAGTTGCAGTTACCTTTCAAACGTTATCAGATTCAGCCTGTATGGCGTGCAGATCGTCCTCAGAAAGGGCGTTATCGTGAGTTCTATCAGTGTGATGCTGATGTAGTAGGCTCTGACTCGCTCCTCAATGAGGTAGAGTTGATGCAGATAGTGGACACCGTATTTACGAAGTTGGGTGTGCGCGTGTGCATCAAGATTAACAACCGCAAGATTCTGACAGGTATCGCCGAGGTGATTGGTGAGGCGGATAAGATAGTGGACATTACTGTGGCTATAGACAAGCTAGACAAGATTGGGCTCGACAACGTAAACGAAGAGCTCCGCAGTGATGGAATCTCTGACGAGGCTATTGAGAAATTGCAGCCAATTATCTCACTGTCAGGCTCGAATGATGAGAAACTTGAAGTAATAGCTAAGGTGCTCGAAAGTTCTGAGACAGGGCTGAAAGGAGTAGAGGAAACCAAGTTTATCCTTGATGCCTTGAAGGCTGTTGGCTTGAATAATGAGATAGAACTAGACTTAACCTTGGCTCGTGGATTGAACTACTATACAGGTGCCATCTTCGAGGTGAAGGCGTTGGATACGCCGATGGGTAGCATCACGGGTGGTGGTCGCTACGACAACCTTACGGGCATCTTTGGTTTGCCAGGTTTGAGCGGCGTGGGTATCAGCTTTGGTGCAGACCGTATCTATGATGTACTTAATTCCCTCGACCTCTATCCTAAGGAGGCTGTGAATTCAACACAGGTATTGTTTATCAACTTCGGCGAGAGAGAGACAACCTACTGCTTGCCTATTGTGGGTAAGGCACGCCAGGCTGGTATCCGCACCGAAATATTCCCAGACAAGGCGAAGATGAAGAAACAGATGAGCTATGCCAATGCCAAAAACATTCCATTTGTAGTTCTTGCTGGTGAGAATGAGATGGCTGCAGGTAAGGTGACATTGAAGAATATGGAGAATGGCGAGCAGACTTTAGTATCTGCAGAGGAACTGATAGCTGCTATCAAGAAATAAGGGTGATGAAAAAATATGTTTCATTCGTTTTATGCTTGGTCATGGCGTTGCTGATGACTTCAAGTTTTAAAACAACCACTATTTTCGTGATTGGTGATTCTACTGCTGCCGAGAAAAATCACCCGGAAAGTCAGCCGGAACGTGGCTGGGGCATGGTGCTACAAGGATGTTTTGATGAGAAGATAATTGTAGACAACCATGCCGTGAATGGTCGGAGCTCGAAGAGCTTTATCGACGAAGGTAGGTGGCAGAAAGTGCTCGATAAGATGCAGCCAGGCGACTATGTATTCATTCAGTTTGGACATAACGACGAGAAGCCAATGCCAGACCGTCATACCGCCCCAGGTTCTACCTTTGATGCCAATCTGACTAAGTTTGTCAATGAGACTCGTGCCAAGGGCGGCATTCCAGTGATCTTCAATTCGGTAGTGCGCCGTTGCTACTACTCTGCCGATTTGAAGAACGATGATGATGAGAAACTGAGAAACAAGGCCTATGATGGCGAAGAGCAAATCAATAGCGATACGCTCATCGATACCCATGGAGCTTATGTGGTGGCACCTCGCAACGTGGCAAAGGCACTAAATGCTCCATTCGTGGATGCTACCAAGATTACTCGCGATATCGAGACTAATATGGGTATTGTAGGCAGTCGCAAGCTTCATATGTGGTTCTTGCCTGGCGAAAATCCCCAGGTACCAAAGGGTAAGAAAGATAATACCCATTATAATGTATATGGTGCTCGTGTCATAGCCAATGCCTTGGCTGATGCTGTGGGTGAGCAAGTGCCTGCCTTGAAGAAGCATGTGCGCCACTTCGACTATGTGGTGTCTAAGCAGGGGAGGGGGAATTTCATGGATCTTCAGACTGCCGTGGATGCAGTGCCTGCTGGCAAGAAAACTTCCATTCTTGTCTTGGGGGGAACATGGAAGAAGCCTACTATTGCTAAGGATAAGAAAATTAAGTTTGTGAAGTATTTCGGAGCAACTATTAAGTAAAGTTGCAAAAGGCATCTAAAAAGTAGTTGTATCTGAATCAAAGATAAAAAGCTGAGTCTGTAAATGACCCAGCTTTTTATCTTTGATGCCATTACAGTCTGATGGCATTATGTTACGTTTTATAATCCCAATACCAGGCAAGCCCAGTTGTTGTCTGTCATTCTGCTCAGCTCGTGTAGTTCAAGTTCCTCGGCTTTTTCCAAGAGAACCTGTACGTCTTCCTCGTAGAATCCGCTCAATATCAGTGTGGCTCTCACGTTCATCACACTGCGGAAGAGTTTTATGTCATCCAGCAAGATGTTTCGGTTGATGTTGGCCATCACAATGTCGAACACACCGCTTACATGGTTGAGTACCGAACTATTTCCAAAGAGAACTTCCATGTTGTCCACTCCGTTGAGCATGGCATTATGTTGTGCATTCTCTACGCTCCATTCATCAATGTCGTAACCCACTACTTCCTTGGCCCCAAGTTTGGAGGCTGTGAGTCCGAGTATGCCAGTACCAGTGCCGCAGTCGAGTATGCGTTTAGTCTTGATGGGCATCTGGAGTAGTTGCGAGATGATCATGCGAGTCGTCTCATGGTTGCCAGTTCCGAAAGCTAGTTTCGCCTCGATGCCTATCTCGATGATGTCTGGACGGTCGCTCGTGTCAGGGTATAGTTCTGGGTGTTTGGCATCATAAATCACCACCTGGTCGTCTACGTAGATGGCATCGAATCCTTGTTCTTCCCATTCCTGATTCCAGTCCTTGTCTTCGGCATCCTTGATGTTGTAGCTGATTTTTGCATCGGCGATGGGGAAGTCTGCGAGGTGTTGGTCGAGCATCTCCTTGTCGAAGAGCTCCTTTTGTACGTAAGCCTCCATGCCCAGCTCCGAGTCCTCAAAAGATTCAAAACCAGCCTCTGCGGCACCATCTGCCAAGAGGTCGCGAGAGGCTTGCAACAAGTCGTCCTCCACCTCTATGTGAAATGTAGCTACTAGATATTTCATCTTCTTTTGATAGTCTTTTTAATTAGAAAATCTTGATTACTTTTTAATTTTTCTGCAAAATTACTTAAAAATAGGGAAAAACCTACCATTATTTAGGGTTTTTCTGTATTTTTGCACCTTGATAAGCAATATTTTTGCATCTGGAATATTATATAGGTAAGAAAATAGATAAAAATAGGAGAAATATACAATGAAAAAGATGTATCTTCTAGCAATCCTCATTGCGGCCTCGATGCCACTGGCCTCAATGGCGCAGGATGATGACCTCTACTTCAACCCGAAGAAGGAGGCAAAGGAAAAGGCTGAGAAGCGTGCCGAGTTGAAGCGTGCCTATGAAGCTCAGCGTGCTCGCAGGGATAGTCTCTATGCACTTTACTGGAGTGGGAGTGGCAGAGACGTGGATGAGTATAATCGTGGTGGACATATCTTCAGTCACTATGAGAATGTTGGCACAGACTCCCTAGGAAATGACATTATCCAGTTTAGGGTAGGCAAGGGGGTAGCTCCCGATAGCATATATGACGATTCTTACTTTGCCCAAAAGTATGCCGATCAGGAGGAGGACTTCTGCCGTACACGTGACATAAGCCGTTGGGATGGCTATTACGATCCTTGGTTCTATGATTACTATGGCTATGGTCTTTACTATTGGCGAAGCCGTATGTGGGGCTGGCGCAATCCTTGGCGCTATGGCTACTATGCAGGGTGGTATGACCCTTGGTATGACCCATGGTACGACCCTTGGTATTATGGCTATGCAGGCTGGTATAGCGGTTGGTACGATCCTTGGTATGGCTGGGGCGGATACTATTGTCCTTGGTATTGGGGAGGTTCGATGATAGGACATGTCAGCTATGGTGGAAATCCTAATGGCTATGCGGGGCGTAGAAATTGGGGTTTCAATGGCGGCAACAAGGCTCAATCAGGCTGGGGTAGTCGTGGTGACAATGGAAGGTATACCTCTCGCCGTGGCAATGACACGAGTAGATTTGGCAATCGTACTACCTATACTAATGTGAATAATAATTCGACTACTCGTTCTAATTCTACTTTCGGCAGCTTTAATGGTGCTTCACGCTCTGGTGGTTTCGGAGGTGGACATTTTGGAGGCGGTAGCTTTGGGGGTGGTCGCTCTGGTGGCGGAGGCTTTGGAGGCCGAAGATAGGTATTGTATATGATTTACAGAGTGTGATAACTAATTTGATATTGATAATAAATGATTAATAATGGGGTTGTAGTCTCTCGACAGGGAAACTGAGGGAAATACACTTCATCTTATCTTTTAAGACTATGAATAATTTTAAGCATATTCTTTTCGCCAGCATGTTCATGGCAAGTATGAACGCTATGGCGCAGGAGACTTATCAAGATACTAAGTTGGCTGAAAACCAGCTTACAGGTACCGCCCGCTACGTTGGTATGGGTGGTGCGATGGAAGCTCTTGGTGCTGATATTTCTACCATTTCTACCAACCCTGCTGGTATTGGTCTCTTTCGTAAGAGTCAAGTCTCGGTCTCGGTTGGCGTGATGGCGCAGGGTGGGGCTGAAAACTATACTTCGCTTTCTGGCAACAGAATAGATTTTAATGGTAAGAAGTCGCATCCAACCTTCGATCAGATAGGCTTCGTATGGAGTCCTAAGTTGAAAGGTAACTGTTATATCAACTTGGCTTTCAACTATCATAAGAGTGCCGACTTCGGCCAAATTCTCAATGCTGCTAATACCCTCAAGACTTATGATGAGAACGGAAAAGATCGCTACGCATCCCAAAACAAATTGTCTGCTGCCAAGTACGCTTGGATAAAGAGTAATAACTTCAGCCAGGATGAGGCAAGTGTGTTGTGGAGTGCTGTAGATGATGGTTACTTGACAGCTTTTGGTGCCAATGAGGATGCTTCGCAGATGAATTATCTGAATTCTGACCTTTTCCTCTACGGGCAGTATCAGCATGGTTATATCGGTGAGTATGACTTCAATATCAGCGGTAGCGTCAACAACCGTGTATGGCTCGGTATGACCATTGGTCTGCATGATGTCCACTATAACGGTAACTCACTTTATTCTGAGAATTTGGAGAACGGGGCAATCGCTGATAGCAAGGAGCAAGTTAAGATAAACGGTACAGGTTTTGATGTCAAGGCTGGTGTTATCTTCCGACCTGTGGAAGACTCTCCTTTCCGTATTGGTGCGTACTTCAATACTCCTGTGTTTTACGACCTGACTACCCATAATGACAACGATATGAGTGTATATTATCCACAGGGCAATGGGCAGTCGACGTATCCTTCCATAGGTCATGCGTCTGCAGACTATGACTTCCGCTTGAATACTGCTTGGAAAGCAGGTCTTAGCTTGGGACATACTGTTGGCGGTAGTTTAGCTTTGGGTGCAACATACGAGTACGCTTGGTACGACCACATGGACAATCGCATCAAGGATGGTGGCTATTATGACTACGACTATTATTACGAGACGAGTTCTAGCGATGAAGAGATGAATGCCAACACTCGCAGTACTCTGAAAGGTGTTAGTACATTGAAGGTGGGTTTGGAGTATAAGCCTATCTCTATGCTTTCTGTCCGTCTAGGCTACAATTATGTTTCTGCGATGTTCGATGAGGGCGGTTATCGTGATATGACTGTATATTCTCCAGGTGTTGCTTACGCTACGTCTACAGATTATACTAACTGGAAGTCTACCAATCGTTTTACTTGTGGTGTAGGTTTCAATTACCAGAACCTCTTCATCGACGTAGCTTATCAGTATAGTGCACAGAAGGGCGACTTCTATCCATTCATGTCGTACGTGGATAAGGAATCTAGTGAGTTCGACTGTGTGGCTCCTGCTACGGAGGTAAAGAATAATCGCCATCAGTTGCTGATGACCGTTGGTTATAAGTTTTAAATAATATAAAAAGAAAGCTTTTATTAAGTCAAACTACGAAAAAGAGGGTGATTTATTTGGTAGAATCAAATATTTGCCCTATCTTTGCAAGTATTAAAAGAGAATATTAGTTTTTTTAGTGGTTAATTTAGTTTTAGTAAGTATGTGATAGGGTCTGTTGTGAAACAGGTCCTATTTTTTTTGTCCCAGCTGGGGCAATGCTTTGTCCTTGGGAAGGCACTTTTTTTGCCCCTTTAAGGGCAAGAACTGTATGGAAAGGATGAAGGGTGGTGCTGGCTCATTTTGACATAATAATAAAGCATTCCTCAAAAGAGGAATGCTTACCTATTGTACACCCTTAGGGATTCGAACCCTAGACCCACTGATTAAGAGTCAGTTGCTCTACCAACTGAGCTAAGGGTGCTCAGAATTTAATCTTAAATAGAAGTTTTTGTCATAAAAAATGCCTTCTTCAAGAAGGCATCTTCTGTGGCGTTGTACACCCTTAGGGATTCGAACCCTAGACCCACTGATTAAGAGTCAGTTGCTCTACCAACTGAGCTAAGGGTGCTCAGAATTTAATCTTAAATAGAAGTTTTTGTCATAAAAAATGCCTTCTTCAAGAAGGCATCTTCTGTGGCGTTGTACACCCTTAGGGATTCGAACCCTAGACCCACTGATTAAGAGTCAGTTGCTCTA
>CAVDKC010000057.1:0-14714 GCA_963609615.1 Oribacterium sp. | reverse complement strand
AATGAAGAAAAAGATTCTTATTGTTTCATGCGTAGCGATAGCTATAGCAGGAGTTTGGAGTGTCAATGCGTTTAATACAGACGAATTGGCAAGTAATGATTTGTTGATGGAGAACGTTGAGGCGTTGGCTAGTGGAGAAACAGATTCTTCAAATTCGATACATTCTTGCATAAATAAAATGTATTTCTTAGATACTTCTGGTAAGAACTATGTGGTTCGATATTGTGGAGACTGTAAGGAACATGTGGTAACTAGTGTGTGGGGCGAAAGTAGTTGTAAACTCTAAAAATATTAAAAAATGAAGTTCAAATTCAACGCTATTGTATATTTTATTCTTGCTTTTGTCTTTGTTGTTGTAGTTGCTAACGTAAAAGTCAAAGAGGAAATTCCTAATTTGGTACTTGAGAATGTAGAGGCTTTGACCAATGAAGAGATAACGGAAACGAATAAAAGTGAAATTTGTTACAATTCTATTACATACGACGAGAATGAATCTCGTATAGGTATAATCTATTATTGTGGAGGTTGTTCTGAGGTTCCATATACATCATATAAAGATCAAGGAATATGCAAAGTAAAAAAACAAAAATAATAGGCCTGGTGATATCCCTGTTTTTATTGGCGGCATGCACCTTTTTCCCAACGGAGAATGTTGTGATTTATGAAAGATTTCCAAAAGAGTTGTCTTTATATGCAGATTCAATGCCTACCCAGAAAATTTATGACAATTTATTTTTGACCTTAAGTTCTGGGAAGTTAGTTGTGTCAAGTTTCAAGGCAGATACAATGATGCATTTTTATAGTACTCCCGCTTTGAATTACCTGTATTCTGCTGGGGAAAAAGGACATGGTAAGAATGAGATGCAGTCGTTCCCTACTTTTTGTAGATCTATGAACTCAGAATTGTATGTGCGTGGTTTTACAGTCAATTCAATACGAAAATTTTCTGTCTTAGATAATAAACTTTTAGAAAAGTCTAAGTATGAATTGTTTTTGACGGATGTCCCTAACGATATGTATATCATGAATGATACTATGTTGTACTATAATGATTTGACTAATAATGAAATTAAATGTTATAATATACGGAAAAGGGAAATTAATGATGTTTTTTCTTTGTCGAGTCTTTATGGTGATAAGCGAAATCATGAGTTTTTGTTAGGTACTCTTTGTATGAATGATAGTCTCGGAGCTTATGCTTTTCAATATAAACATGAGATAGTTCTTATGAAATCAAAGAATTTATCTTATGTAAAAACGGTGAGATGGAAATATGACAATCAAGGTGATGAAAAAGTAAATCATACTTCCCATCCTTGCTTATATTATACGGATGGTTATGCTACTTCGAATAGATTTTATTTACTATGTCGTGGTGCTAATAGTAGGGAGAAGAATGCATGTTTTGACATAGAGGTGTATAATCATGATTTTACCCCAATATCTAGGTACAAACTAGATAGGAGGATTTTTAAATTTGTAGTTGATGAAGCCCATGGCTATCTTTATGGCTTTGGGAAAAGTGATGATTATATTTATAGATATAAACTTTTTGATTAATGAACCCACTTTTCCAAGTGGATTCAATCAACATTTTATAAGCGTTTTAAGGAACAAATCATGAAGAGCCAAGGCAATCCGTTATTACTCTGGGTGATTATCCGTATTGCCCAGAGCAACTCGTTTGATGCCCAGTTGCCCCAATTTAGTTTCCTTAAATGCAGAGGATAGAATAAATTACATATGGATACTATTTCGGTTTTAGTCCGATAGGTATAGTGCAACATTTATGTCTAGAATTTTGTGCTATGTAACATGGAAGTCTTTTTTACAAGGAAAACAGCAAAAGTAAACAAAAAGTAAACATAAAAAGGGCAGAATGTATGTTTTTTAGCTTATATTTGCAACCGATTAATTGGGGGTAGCCCATTGTTTATTAACTTTTAAAATGAAGTAGAAATGAAGAAAAAGATTCTTGTTGTTTCATGCGTAGCGATAGCTATAGCAGGAGTTTGGAGTGTAAGCAAAATCAATTCCGAAGAGTTGGCGAGCAATGACTTGCTGATGGAGAATGTGGAGGCGTTGTCAATGGGGGAGACAAAACCTCAAATTAAAATTAAATGTTACACCTCTTTTAAATATGAGTTAGGGGCAAGTGTTGTCGATTGTACAACGTGTTCTCTGTATCCAGATCACACTGATGCTTTGTTTAATTTTCATGATGAATGTTATAAATGACATCCATTTGTGGTGGTGAGAATATCTTATGACAATGTTGGTTGATAATAATTTACGTATGAAGATAAAGTATAAATATATACTCCTTTTCTCTGTAATTTCCTTTTTCTTGAGCTGTAGCTCTGATGGAGAAAAATATGCCTGCATAGAGACAAAAAGAATAGATGAGTTCCCAAAAGAGATGGAGTTGTCTAATCCAGAAAATGTTCCTTTGGATATGCAAGGATGTGTAGATGTCTTTACTATAGATAGCTTGGTGATTAATAAAATGGGAACAGGAACTTATTTTTGGAAAGTTTACAGTTTAAATTCACATAGATTTTTGGGAAACCTTTTGCGGAAGGGGCATGGGCATAACGAAATTGCTAACATGCCATCCTCTGAATTATTGGAAAAAACAGATTCTGCTTTGTTTTGCTACTTTTGGGATTCCAGTTCTCAGAGCTATATCAAATGCAATTTGACCAAAAGCCTTGAAGATGGAAAAGAAAGCTTTGTCAGTCAAACTAAATGTTCCTATCAAGATGGAATATGTAGTATCTGTCAATTGGATGATTCTTCTTTTTTTGTTGTGTCCAATCATCAATACAGTGGCATGGTACGTGCATTGATAAAAGGGGATGTTAAGCAGGAAATAAAGGGTTTAGGAAACCTCAATGACTATTCTACGATTGATTTCTCTATTTTATCAGCAACTCGTTGTATTAATAAAAAGAGAGGTGTTGTGGCAGAAGCTATGCTTAGGCTCAACCAGATAAATTTGTATTCACTTTATGGTAATGGAAAAAGTGTTTCGATTGCAATTGATGGAGAATTACAAAAAGTACAGTCTGTTGTAAATATGCCTTCTAAAATGCGGAAGAAATATTTTGGAGCGATAAAAGAATATGATAATTGCTTTATAGCTTTGTACTATAACGAATCTCTGATTGACTATTTTACCGATAAAGTAAAAGAAAGCTATTTACTCTGTTTTGACTGGGATGGAAATCCTTTGTTAAAGGTGAAAGTTTCTGGACAGGTTTCGAATTTTTTTATCTATAATAAGAAAGTCTATGTATTTTCAAATAGTGGAAATTTGGAAAAACTAGAGGCTTATCCTTTGGGAGATATTGCTATGTATATTTAAGTGGCTCATAAAATAGAATGATGAAGTTTTAATTGCTCTAGTTTGGAATCTAATCCTGTACTTGTCTTCTATAAGATGAAATAAGGGGTGAAACATAAAACTTGTGCTATGTAACATGGAAGTCTTTTTTGCGAGGAAAATAGCAAAAGTAAACAAAAAGTAAACAGCAAAGTGATGGAATGTACGTTTTTGGGCTTATATTTGCAACCGATAATTAGGGGTCGTATAGGTACAATCTATTATTGTAGAAAATCCTGAAGAGCCAAGGTAATCCGTTGTTGGTAAAAGTAAAAAATAATAGAAAATAATGAGAATTATAAGGAAGTTCATCTTATTTGTAGGAATATGCCTTTGTGCATTTCCTTCTCTCTTTGCACGGCAAACCGTTACGCTGGGCGATGCTATCCGTATTGTCCAGAGCAACTCTTTTGATGCCCAGTTGCCCCAATTTAGTTTCCTTAAATGCAGAGGATAAAATAAATTACATATGGATACTATTTCGGTTTTAGGTTGATAAGTTATGTGTAACATTTATGCTTAGAACTTTGTGCTATGTAACATGGAAGTCTTTTTTACGAGGAAAACAGCAAAAGTAAACAAAAAGTAAACATAAAAAGGGCAGAATGTATGTTTTTTAGCTTATATTTGCAACCGATTAATTGGGGGTAGCCCATGATTTATTAACTTTTAAAATCAAGTAGGAATGAAGAAAAAGATTCTTATTGTTTCATGCGTAGCGATAGCTATAGCAGGAGTTTGGAGTGTCAATGCATTTAATACAGACGAATTGGCAAGTAATGATTTGTTGATGGAGAATGTGGAGGCATTGGCTAGTGGAGAAGGCTTTAATGGAAGTTTTAATGGTCAAAAATGGGATACTGATAAGCATTGGTATAATAATGTTGGAGATAATTGGTGTCCTGTGATGCTAACTTGTACTTATGTGGATGCTACTTCTAATGCTGGAGTGTCTGTTAGTGTAGGTGTGCCAGGTGGGGCTTCTGTCTCAGGTTCTCTCGGCTATACGAGTGGTGCTAGTCAGTATCCTGGTCATTATATAAGCTGTCATAGTGGAAGTGGCAATTGTGTTGATGGGACAAGTTGTGTCAGAGATTAAAAGTTGAAGTATGCGTTTTTTCTTTGTTATATTGATAGTTTGCTCAATTTTTGTTTCTTGTGATACAAAAAAAAAATCTATTACCCAAATGTACACAAATGCTGTGGATATGAAGGAAAAAATAGAAGAGTATAAAACCATAGACTTGAGTTGTACTGCAACTATGCCATCTAATCAATATGCTGATTTAGTCAAAGAAATTAAATATGTCCCATTAAAAATGGGACGTATTCCTGTAGGAGCTATAAATGATATATTCATAAACGACAAATACATAGTGTTGTTAGATGGTCAGAAAAGCAAAAGTATTTTCGTCTATGACTGGCTGGGCAATGTAAAATGTATAATTAGTGCTAGGGGCCATGGACGTGGGGAATATCTTGAACCTACATCTGTCGAGCTTGATGCCAAGACTGGATTCGTATGCGTTAAAGATGATAGACAATGCAAGTTTCTTTATTATGACATGAATGGAAAGTTTATGAAAGAAGAAAGAACTGTTGCTTCTGTTTATTCAATGCATATTGGTAAATATGTTATTAATCAGCTTGCTGTTGGGCAAACTTATGATAGGGATGTTAATTTTAATATTGCATTATCACAGAAGGATTCTGTAATAAGCAAAGGATTTCCTTATTATAATATTCAATTGGATAATGTAATGCCTAATAAGTTTGAATTTAATTATAAGCATGAGTTGTTATATCTTCCATTTGCTTCTGATACCGTTTATCATTTGTTGGAAAATAACAATTATAGCGTTAAATATGTATTTAAAAACAAGAATAGTTTATGGAAATATAGGAATGACAAATTAAGTTTTGATGAAACTGTAAAAAGAATAAAAACTCAGTCTTTAAGTAGAATATCAGCTTTCCATGAAGCAGAGAACTATATATTTTATTCAGTTTATTGTTTTGATAAGAAAAATAACAGTATAATGAATAAACATTTTCTTTATGATAAAGTTAAAGGATTATCTTATCAAGTTATGGATATACCAAAAGGTGAGATAAAATTGTTTGCCCCGATGGATTTGTTGTGTATTCATAATGAATGGTGTGTAGGATATTTTAATCCTTATGTTCTGAAAAGAAAAATAGGAGTCGATTATTTCTTTAGTAATTTGCAACTTGCTAATATTGTAAAGAACTCTAGTTTGGAATCTAATCCTGTTCTTGTTTTCTATAAGATGAAATAAGGGCTGAAACATAAAAAACAGTCGGATGATAAAAAAGGTGATAATATTAGGTATAGCCTTGGTTGAGGTTATTCCCTCTCTCTCTGCACAGCAAACCATTACTCTGGGCGATGCTATCCGTATTGGCCAGAGCAACTCGTTTGATGCCCAGCTGGCCCGGTTTCGTTTCCTTTCTAGCTATTGGGCTTATAAGTCATATCGTGCAGAACTGTTGCCATCCATGAGCCTGTCGGGAGGATTGATGAATTTCAACCATTCCAGGGTTGAGGCTCGAAATGCCGAGGATGGAAGGATTAACTATGTGGATAACAATTCGTTGACAAATTCCTTGACTTTGTCGTTGGAGCAGCAGATAAGTTCCCTGGGAGGTACTTTGTCCTTGCAATCGTACCTTTATCGGCTCGACCAGTTTGATTATAAGATGACCACCTACAATACCTTGCCGTTGCGACTTTCTTATTCGCAACCTTTTGCTTCTTATAATGAATTGAAATGGCGCAAGAAGTCGGAACCAAAGGAATATGAGAAGGCTAAGCGAGTGTATCAAGAGAGTATCGAAAATATAGCCATCAAGGTGGCGGAACTTTACTTTGTTGTCATTTCGGCGCAGTCGGACTATAACCAGAGCCTCGTCAAATATCATGACTTGGAAAGTTTGTATCAGATATCGCAAAAGCGATTGGAACTAGGTACCATTACAAAGGGCGACTTATTACAGCTGGAGTTGTCAATGCTCAATGCTAAGATGACGGTCAACGAATCGAAAGTAAGAATGGGGGATGGATTGTATGATTTGTTCTCTTATCTCCGGGTGAATGATTACGAGGGCGTTCAGTTGATGCCGCCAGAGAACGTGATGGATATGGTATTGAATGTGAACGATGTATTGCAAAAGGCATGGAGCAATTCTTCTCACGCGATAGCACAAGATTTGAACTTGTTGACCGCCCAACAGAATTTGGCAAAGGTAAAGTCTATGCAAGGTGTGCAGATGCATCTCAATGCAGAAGTTGGATTCAACCGCACGGCAGATGGGTTTGCTGCAGCTTACAGCCATTTGCAGGACAATGAGATTATAGGTTTGACCGTTACGGTGCCCATTTTTGACTGGGGTGTGAAGAAAGGGAAGGTTATGGTGGCAAAGTCTAACCTGGAGCTGGCCAAGACCCAGAAAGAGCAGGCTGATAATGATTATGCCCAAAGCGTGAAGCGTGAAGTGATGCAATTTAGTTTGCAAGCAGAACAATGCCGGACTTCTTTACAAGCTCAAAGAATATCCAAGGAACGATATGACATTACCAAGAAACGCTTTGAGGCGGGCAATGTGTCTGTAACAGAACTAAATACAGCCTTGCAAGAGTTGGAAACGGCCAAGGCTCAATATATCAGTCAACTGAAAACTTATTGGAATTATTATTATACGTTGCGTAAGTTCACGCTTTATGATTGGGTAGCGCATAGGGACTTGGTGGCAGATTTAGATACTTTGGTGAAATAGAAACTATAAATTCTGAAACAGATAATGGTATGAAGGGAAGAATATACATATATTGCATTGCCGCTTTGGGGCTGTGCTCTTTGTGGTCATGTAAGCAAAAGCAAAACAGTGATGCTGAGCAAGAGATTGTGGCGGCAAATAGCGTGTCTACGGAGATTTATGTGGATACGTTGAGGCTGCATGAGCAGACGTTTCATCGTCAATTGCTGTGCAATGGAAAACTGAGAGCGATGGAAAAATGCGATTTGACTTTTGCTGATGGCGGGACTGTAGACCAAGTCTTTGTACATAATGGAGAAAGGGTAGCTAAGGGACAGATGATAGCTAAGACAGATGCAGCAGATGCAAGGCTCAATCTGGAGAAGGCTGAGCGAGAATTGGAGAAAGCGAAGGTGGCATTGGCAGACAAGCTGATAGGGTTAGGATATGATGGCATAGCCACCAATGTACCTGCTGGCGTGATGCATCGTGCCAAGGTTTCCTCCGGCTATTTCCTGGCTCAGTATCAGCTTCAGGCGGCCAAGCGTGCTTTAGCCAAATGTGTATTGGTGGCTCCTTTTTCAGGACGGGTGGTAGACTTGGTAAATTTGCGTCATCAGCGTATGGACAAACTTTGTGGCTTGGTCAATGATACCCAATTGGATGTGGAGTTTGAGGTGCTTGAGGCCGAAATCAAGCATTTGCATATAGGTCAGAATGTCTGGGTAAGCCTATTTGTGGATGAATCGCAGAAAAGCCAAGGCAAGGTTATCAATATCAATCCTATTGTAAGCGAAAAAGGATTGATAAAGGTTGCAGCCCGCATACAGAATGCGAATGGCAAATTGATGGATGGTATGAATGTAAAGGTTGTCGTCGAAAATGACGTGAGAAATGCCTTGGTAGTCCCCAAGGATGCAGTGGTGGAGCGTGATGGCTACCATGTCGTCTTTATTTATAAGGATGGGGAAGCTGTTTGGACTTATGTTGATGTACCTTATGCCAATATAGGGTATTATGCCATCACAGGTTGTGTGCGCAAGGAGACCCGAGTGAAGGCTGGAGATATCGTGATAACTTCGGGTAATCTGAATCTTGCAGATGGCACGCAGGTACATATAAAGAAAAAATAAAGAGTAGCATATCATGGTGAAATATTTGATAAAGCGTCCGATAGCAGTGTCGATGATACTCTTTGCCCTTGTGGTGATAGGTGTGATAGGTGTGAGAAATATCCCGGTATCTCTCATGCCTAATATGGACGTGCCTCAAATTACGGTACAGGCAAATATATCCGGTTATTCGGCCCAAGAGATGGAAAAGGCGGTGATGGCTCCTTTGCGCTTGCAGTTGTCGCGCATAGCTGGCATCAAGAGCATCCGTTCTGATGCAAAAATGGGAAAGGGCAGTATCTTGATGAAGTTTGAGCCAGGTACAGATATTGATATGTACTTTATAGAGGTGAACGAAAAGGTAGATATGGCAATGGGAAGTTTGCCTAAGGAGTTGGAACGTCCTAGGGTTATCAAGGCAAGTGCGATGGACATACCTGCGTTCTATCTGGATATTTCGTCGAGAGAGGAGCGAGTGGGGGAGAATGCTTCACCCCGTTTTGCTCAATTATGTGATTTTGCTTCCAATGTGGTTTGTAGAAAGTTAGAACAGCTTCCTTCTGTGGCAATGGTTGACATGAGTGGCTTGGTCTCTTCTGAGATTGTTTGTGCGCCAGACAACGGAAAGTTGGATGCCTTGGGATTGACTGTAAATGATATTCAGACAGCATTGAATGCCAATAATGTCCAATTGTCTTCTTTGTCGGTAGAGGATGGCATCTATTGTTATCATGTACATTTTGATAGGCAGATATTGACACTTGATGACGTGAGGAATATCTATTTAAGGCATGATGGGCGTTTGTTGCAACTTAAGGACCTTTGTGAGATAGAGGAACATTCTGCTGACCGTACTAACATGATACGTCATGATGGTAGAAATTGTGTGTCACTTGCCGTGGTAAAGCAAAGTGATGCGCAGATGGGAGAACTACGTGAGACTATCAATGCCGTGATAGAAGATTTACAGAAGAACAATCCGGGATTGGCTTTTGATGTAACGAGAGACCAGACAGAGTTGCTTGCTTATTCCATCAACAATCTGGAATGGAATTTGGTGGCTGCCATCTTTTTTACTTGTTTGGTGCTGGTGATATTTATGCGTAGATGGCGGTTGGCATTGTTGGTGGCATTGTCGATACCTCTGTCTTTGATTATAACTTTATTGTGTTTTAGCTTGGCTGGCATTTCTCTCAATATCATTTCTCTTTCAGGATTGATACTTGGAGTGGGTATGATAGTAGATAATTCCATCATTGTGATAGACAATATCCTACAGAAGCGGAGAGGTGACGCAGAAATGGAGGATGCAGTTTCTTCAGGCACGCTGAGTGTCTTTACACCTATGCTTAGTTCGGTGTTGACCACTTGCAGCGTTTTTCTGCCGTTGATATTTCTCGGCGGTATGGCTGGAGCGTTGTTCTTCGATCAGGGCATGGGAGTAACGATAGCTCTTTTTGCCTCATTGGTTGTCAGTGTCATAGTACTGCCCGTTTATTTCTTTCAGTTGTTTAGAAGGAAGAAAAACGATACGCAATCTGCATTGGATTCTATGGCAGATACGGAAAGTAAGATACATCTTTGGGCTTATTCTGTATATGGGAATGTGCAGGGGTGGATGTTTAGGCACATCCGTCTTTGTTTGTTCCTGTTCTTTCTATCTTTGCCAGGGCTTTGTGTTGTTTTTTATTTTTCAGATAAACGGCAAATCCCGGAAATCAGTTATACGGATGGACTGATGTATATAGATTGGAACGCCAATATTTCTGTGCAGGAGAATGACCGGCGAGTATCTGCATTATTGGGAAAAGTAAAGGGAAAGATTAGTACTACTACATCCATGGTAGGAAGACAAGATTATATGTTGTTCCATACCAAAGACCTGTCTTCTTCAGAAGCCTTGGTGTACCTGAAAGGTAAGACGCAGGATGATTATGCCGATAGCAAGGAAAGCCTCCGGGCATCTCTTTTGGCGAAATACCCTGAGGCTATAGTTTACTTCACTCCTTCTGGCAATTTGTTTGATTTGATATTCTCTTCCGGTGAACCAGAGCTACGTCTTCATCTTCAAGACCGTTTTGGGCATCGTCCTACGGTCGGACAAGTATCTGCATTCATTGACTCTCTTGGGCGTGCATTCCCCCAGTTGGATGTTCCTTCTGTGGTAACAGAAGAAAATCTTGTTTTGGAGGCTGATGTGGAACAGATGGCATTGTATGGTTTTTCCTATGACCAGTTGTATGGCCAATTACGTCGACTCTCAGGTACAAATGAAGTAATGCGTATCAATCGAGGTTCTGGTTCTGTACCTGTAGTCTTGGGGGCTTCTAGTGTGGATAGGCATTCGCTGATGTCTTCCTCTGTCAAGAATCAAGAGGGGGTGGACGTACCTTTGAGTCTCCTGTTGAAAGAAAGTAAAATACGTGAATTTAAGCATCTGTATGGTTCTGACATTGGCGAGTATTATCCGATAGACTTGGAGGCAGGAAATCTGGTTAAGGATGTGTTGGACTATGTGTCTGCGTATAATTTGAAGTCTGGAGAACTGAAGGTTACGGCTAGTGGCGAATATTTTTCCAGTCGGCAGACCGTTCAAAAGTTAGTTTGGATATTGGCAGTGTCGGTTTTGCTGTTGTTCTTTATCTTGGCAGCGCAATTCGAGAGTTTGGTTCAGCCTTTCATTATCTTGTCAGAGATAGTGATGGATGTCTTTGTCGTCTTGTCGGTCTTATGGGTATTGGGACTTTCTGTCGATTTGATGTCTATGATAGGTATCATAGTGATGGCAGGTATCGTTATCAACGACTCTATCCTCAAGGTGGATACCATCAATCGGCATCGCAAGGAGGGAATGGATTTGCTGGAAGCCATAGGGCGGGCGGGGCGTGAGCGCTTGTTCCCAATAGTCATGACTTCGCTTACCACCATATTCTCCTTGTTGCCATTCCTCTCGCATGGTTCTATCGGGGCGGATTTGCAGTTTCCTTTGTCGCTTACCATTTTAATCGGAATGGTAGTGGGTACAGCTATCAGTATCTTCCTGGTTCCTATTCTTTATTATGCAATTTATAAGAAAAAAATAATCAGTTAATGACGAAGCTATCTTCTTTTTCTGTGATATTGGTCTTTGCGGTGATGATGGTGCTAGGTGTTGCCTTGGCTCCGCTGTTGGATATAGGCACCCAACCTGTACCTCGCCAGGGCAATCAGCTTACCATTAGCTATCAGTGGCCGCAAGTCTCTGCCAAGGTGGTGGAGCAGAATCTTACTGCGCCAATCGAGGGGATGGTCTCTGCCTTAAAGGACGTGCAGAGCGTCTCCTCTCGTTCGGCTTTTGGGCGTAGTGAGATTTATGTGACATTAAAAGAGAAGGCGAATGTCTCGTCTGTGAAATTTGCAATTTCTTCCTTGTTGCGTCAGTCTTATTCCAAACTTCCTAAGGGAGTGTCTTATCCTGCGTTGGAGGGAGGTGAAATGAAGAATGGCCAGAAGTCACATCGTGACCATCAACTCTTGCTTACTTATCATGTCAATGCTGATATGCAACCTAATAGATTGAAAAGAATTATGTCTGGAATGGTGGTCAAGCGGCTAGAGTCGATAGATGGAGTCGCTAAGGCAGAGGTGACTGGTACGCAAGAGCATTATATGGAAGTAAACTATGATCCTGTAGTACTTTCCCGGTATGGCCTGACCACAGATGACATGAAAAATGCCATCTGCAATTATATCGGAAAGGATGAGGTGATAGGTACTATTGTGCAACCTGCAGCTGACCAACGCCGTGAAAGAGTAGCTTTTCGCTTGAGGGCATCTAACCATGGTAAAGTTCTTTCTGATATTCCAGTGAAGCGGATTGGAGGCAAAATAGTTTTCCTGAACGACTTGGCGCAGATACAGGTGAAAGAGTATGTGCCTACTGGTTATTATCGTGTGAATGGTCTGAATACCATATATATTAATGTGTATGCAGCTTCCGACGCAAAGATGGTTAGCCTGTCTGATGAGATACAAGCGGAGATGAATACTATCGAGTCAGAACTACAGCAGCAAATCTATGTTCGCTTGGCTTATGATGATGCCCAACAGCAACGAGAGGAAATGGCCAAGTTGTTTAGTCGAAGTTTGTTGGCACTGTTGTGTTTGTTGGCTTTTGTCTTTGTGGTTTATCGGAACGTAAAATATCTGTCTGTTGTAACCCTTTCTTTAGCAGCCAATATCCTGATGGCAATTATTGCTTATAGGATATTTGACTTGAAGTTGCACGTCTATTCGTTGGCTGGCATTACCGTATCTTTGGGGCTAATCATAGATTCTACCATTGTGATGGCCGACCATTATAGCTATTATCATGACAGAAAGGCTTTTATGTCGATATTGGCCGCCATGCTCACTTCGATGGCGGCATTGGTTGTCGTGTTCTTCTTGCCCAAGGAAATGCAGGCAGACCTTTACGACTTCGCCTGGATCGTTATCATTAATCTGGGGATAGCCTTGTTGGTCGCTTTGTTCTTGGTTCCTGCCTTGATGGAGCAATGGCATTGCGTGGCACCGAAAGTCTTGCCTCAAAAGGGCAGATGGATTGTCCGGTTTAATCGTCTTTATCATCGTTATCTTCTCCTCACCTCTCGGCATCGCTGGATTTATTGCCTGTTGTTGGCTTGGGCTTTTGGCATTCCTTTCCATCTGATGCCAGAAAGTTGGGAGATAGAAAAAATGGCATTCCTTAAAGATTATCTGGGAGGTACAGTAGAGCTTTTTGCCAACTATCTGGATGAAGGCTCACATCAAAGGGATGCTGATGAAAAAAAGGTGTTGCACATTCAAGGGCAGATGCCTGTAGGCGGTACGGCTGCACAGATGAATGGCAAAATGATATTGGTGGAGGAACTGCTGAAGAAGCATTCTGATGAAATCAAAGAGTTTGTTACTCGTATAGATGGTAGGAGAGGGGAAATTACGGTAACGTTTAAGGATAGTACCGATGCCAGTTTTCCTTACCGGTTAGAATCAAAGGTTATCGGCAAGATGATCATGATAGGTGGTGCCGACTGGAGTACTTATGGTGTCAGTGAGAGAGGGTTTAGTAACTCTCTCAACCTGCAGTATCGTGCCAATCACATCAAGGTTTCGGGGTATAATTATGCACAACTGTATCGCTTGTCAGAGAATATATCCGATTATTTAGCCAGGAATCCTCGTGTGCAAGACCTGACTATAGAGACTCCTGGGTTTGAGAACCAGGAGGACGAGTTGTTTATGGGTTATCAGAATGACAGGTTTCAGCTGTATGACCTCGATGCCAGTCTGATACACCAAGGGTTGAAGAATCTTTTGTCTAAAGAATATGTGGGAGAGTATAAAAGTGACCAAATGGTCTCTGATGTCTATCTTCAGCCTAAGGCAAGTGAGGCTTTTGATGCATGGCATATTGAGAATAGCCAGATTCTGGTAGGCGGCACACCCCTGCTGGTGCCTGAGGTGATGCACTTGCAGCGTCGTGAAGCTAAGGAAGTGATACCTAGGGAGAATCAGGAGTATGTGCTCAATGTATCTTTTAACTTGTTGGGGTCTTATACGTATACTACGGAATATCTGGATAGTGTGATGGGGCATTTTAAACGTGTGCTCCCTGTGGGGTATCATTGCGAGACTCCCCAATATCGTAATCCAGCGGCCGACAGCACCAATTATTGGTTACTTCTGTTAGTGGTGGCATTGATATTTCTTATCTGTTCTGTCGTCTTCGAGTCGTTGAGGATGGCATGGGTGGTTGTATCCATGATTCCTGTATCATTGATGGGGGCATTTCTTACCTTTGTCGTTACGGGCGTAGAGTTTGGAAGTGGTGGCTTTGCATCCTTGCTGTTGCTTGGGGGCATTGTGGTCAATTCTTCTATTTATATACTTTGCCAGTATCGCAGAAACATCCAAGAGGCAGGATATGACAGCATGAGGGCTTACTTGCGTGCATTCAATCATAAGATAATACCTGTTTATCTGACGATAGTCTCTACGATAGTAGGTTTGGTTCCTTTCTTCTTTGAGAGAGAAGAAGAGGCATTTTGGTTTTCTTTTGCTACTGGGGTTGCTGGTGGATTGATGTTTTCTATCCTGGCTTTGGTATTTGTGATGCCTTTATTCTTAAAGTTACCATTGGTAGCCCATTCGGGCTTATCCCCCCGATTGGCTCATTCTTTCTGATAAAATAAACTAAATGTAACACGATGCAAAGTGGATTCCTGCGAAAAGGTGTACCTTTGCAAGTGCTAAGCTAATAGTATAAAAATCCAGATAGAATATGAGAAAAAGAATTTTGATCTGTGGCGTCTTGGCGATGATGATGTCTTCGGCAAACGCTCTCGAAAAGCAAGTGGCTAGTCCAAACGGCAAGCTCGTGGTGACGGTGAATGACGACGGCGGAAAGCCGCAGTATACGG
>CAVDKC010000056.1:0-14819 GCA_963609615.1 Oribacterium sp. | reverse complement strand
TAATCAATGGGATGATGATACCGGAAACCAAGTAACCCTCCTGAATCTCCTCGTGCTTCCACTGAGCCCAGGCAAACTCGATGCCGAGACCCACGATATAGCTGACAAGCAACTTAGGAAGGACAGCCAAGAATCCGAAGCCGAAGACCTCGACAAAACTAGCACTGTCGAGTGTACCCGCAGCCTTGAAGTTCTGGTATCCCACATTATACATACCGAAGAGCAAGGCAGGAATCAAGGCGATCACCACAAAGCTCATGATGCGCTTCGAGTCGATGGAGTCGTGGATATTGGCTCCGCTCTTCGCTGTCGTGTTAGGCACGTACAGGAAGCTCTCGAAACCATCAAAGACACTCTCGAAGGCATGAAGCCTGCCTCCCTCCTGGAAGTTAGGCTTTATCTTATTGAGATAATTTCTTAATGCACTCATTATTAATTGTTTTATTGTAAGAAATTAAAGTTTTACCTTACTATAGTTTTTACTTTAATCTCTCGTAATTAAGCATTCTCCTTACGAAGGATATTCAAGCCCTCACGTACTATCTTCTGCAGTTCCAGTTTGGAAGAGTCTACGAACTCAGCCACAGCGAAGTCTTCAGGACTCACCTCATAGATACCGAGTTGCTCCTGCTTGTCGATGTCACCGGCAATGATTGCCTTGATGAGGTATTCGCCGTAGATGTCCATCGGCAATACCTTGTCATACTCACCGCTCATAATCATGTGGCGCTCACCACCCTTGATGCGGGCATCAAGGGTGTACTCCTTCTTACCGAAGAGCCAAGACAAATAAGAGCGAGAGGTAGAGAACTGATCGGTACGTGGAAGAATCCAGCCCAGCATCTCGTCGGTGTCATCACCCTCTGGGATGGCAGTAATCTCGGATGTATGACCACCCACGTAACCATTCTGTGAAGTCTTGACACCCGTCAATGGGTTTCCGTTGATAAGACGCACATGCTCAGTCTGCTTGAGCTGCTCGCCTACGATGGCACTCAGAGGAGTACCCACCAAGACATTGGCATAGCCAGGAGTCTTCATCTCGCTACCAGCCACAGCAACCACCTTGTTCAAATCCACCTTGCCTGTCAGGAAGAGGCGACCGAAGAAAATGACAGATGCCGGGTCTACCGTCCAAACCACCTCACCCTTGTTTACCGGGTCGATGTTGTTAACCTGCACACCCACGTTACCGGCAGGACATGGGCCGTCGATAACATTCAGTTCCACATTCTTGGCACCACCCAGAGCAGAACTTTGCTGCTCTACACCTACACCGAGGTAAGTCTTCGCAATTTTACTAAGGGCCGTCAAACCAGTCTGAAAAGCCTCCTCATTGCCAGCCAGTTCCACCTCAAAGTCGGCAGCAAGCGGCATGTCTCGAAGCGCAGAAACGAAAATTGCCTTAGGCTTCGTGTCTGGAGTGGTAGACACTGCGTAAGGCAACTGATTGATGTACCCGAAAAGTCCAGCCTCAAGCAACGCTTGCTTGACAGCTTCGCCATCCATTGCATCCACATTCTTTTTACCAAAATCGGTAGAGGCCTGCACAGCGTCGGCTTTCACCTTCACGCATAGCACCTTACGGCGCTCACCTCTCTCAATGGCGATAATCTCACCGCTCACTGGCGAGGCAAACTTGACCTCAGGGCAAGCCTTGTTAACAAACAAGGCATCTCCGGCATTGACATGTTCGCCCTCGCGTACCACCACCTTCGGAGTTACTCCCTCGAAAGCCGCAGGCACGAGCGCATACTCGCCCACCTGAGCTACCTTGAGTGTTACATCCTTGCTGGCCTTACCCTTCAGGTTTATGTCCAAGCCTTTACGTAACTTAATTACATTTGCCATAACTACATTTTAAAATATTATATTTTTGAATACTGATTCTCATCTAATAAGCCTTTTATATACGTGCCTTCTTAGATGGGGATTTCCCCATATATTGTGCAAAAAGTTTCAAAAGTTGCTGCAAAAATAGCAAAAAAAACTAATACTAGAAAGAAAAAGTAGATGAATTCTTATGCTATGTAATAAAAAATTAGTAATTTTGTGCCAAAATTCGAAGTTTGAGCGATGGGCAAAAGAAATTTGATACGTGCACTTTGCAAAACTTCACATTTGCAAACGTCCCGTGGCGTACATACCACAACATATAAAATAATAGACAACCTCTGAAAAGGATCAAGCATATCATCAATGGCATTATCTGGACGCTGGTAGCGGCTTTTTTTATGCTAGTCATACTGTTGCAAGTGCCACCAGTACAGGCTTTCGTAGGCACCCAAGTGGCCCAGGCTCTGAGCAACAAATTTGGTACCCGCGTGAGCGTAGGCAAGGTAAACCTAGGTGTATTCAACCGCATCATTGTAGACAATGTGATGATGCAAGACCAGCAGGGAGACAGCATGTTATATGCCTCTCGCCTCTCTGCCAAGATTGAACTGTTGCCTCTCAAAGACGGAAAGATCAGCATCTCCTCCGCCCAACTCTTTGGTCTGAAGGCAAACCTCTACCGGCAGACCGCAAAGAGCCAATCTAACTTCCAGTTCGTACTCGACTCATTGGCCAGCAAGGACACTACGAAGCACACCCCACTCGACCTACGCATCGGAAGTCTCATCATTCGTCATGGTGCCGTCTCCTACCAGCAGAGAGATGCACCCTATCGCCATGGAGTTTTTTCGACCAAGCACATCGGGATTAAAGACCTGTCGGCACATTTTATTTTACAACATCTTACAGACGACGCTATCCACCTGACCGTCAAGAAAATAGCCTTCAAAGAACATTCAGGACTACAGCTAGACCATCTCAGCTTTCGTTTAGATGCCGATCAGCACCAAGCTATGCTCCATGAATTCCAAATGACACTTCCCCATTCGCAGTTCCGCCTCTCGGATATTCGCGCTACATATCGCACGGAGAGCGGAAAACTGGTGATGCCTACCTTGCAATATGAGGGAGGCATAGAACCGTCTTCCATTACCCCATCAGACCTTTCCTGCCTAGTGCCGGAACTAAAGAGCTTCTGCGACGCTCTACAACTAAACTGCCATTTTTCCGGCACCAGCACCTCGGCTCGCATACGCCAGTTGCACCTCAAGACGAAGAGCGGCAGTATGATACTGAGCGCACATGGAAAAGCCAGCGACTGGCAGCACGACCTGCACTGGAACGTAGACATCGACACCTTCCGCATCTCGGCGCAAGGCATAGAAAGCATAGCCCAGAACTTTGGCAAACGCATCAATATCCCTAAGGAAGCATTGCGCCTCGGTGCTATCTATTATAAAGGTAAAGTTTATGGCTCCTCTCACCGCATCGGCACAGAAGGTACACTGATGGCTGATGCAGGAGAGGCTACACTATCGGTAAAGAAAGAGGGGAAACACCTCTCGGCTCACGTGGACACACGGGGCATCAATCTCGGGCACATCTTGGCAGACCCAAAGTTTGGCACGATTGCCACTACACTAGACATCAATGGCACACAAGACCACTTGTATGCCAAGGGGGTCGTACCCAGATTTGACTTCAACAAATATAGCTTCCACAATATCGAGCTGGATGGTTCTTATCAAAAGGGACTAGTAGAGGGCATCCTCTCCATCGCCGACCCGAACGCAAAATTCCACCTCAAAGGCTCCTACTCCATCCCAAGAAAACAATACGAGGTGGATGCCACCGTAGAACACTTACAACCCAGCATCCTGGGCATAAAGACGGCAGACAAGACTTACAGTCTGGACGACATCTACATCGATGCCAAAAACCAAGGCGAGGGCAGCCACCTGAACCTCAAGGCCCCTTTTGCCAACATACATATAGAGGGCGAATACGACTATGGCACCCTTGCCAAGAGCTTTACCAACCTGGTAGCCAGCAAACTGCCCACCATACCCGGCATCGGGAAAGTGGACGCCACTGCCAAAAACCATTTCAATTTCCAGGCAGAGATTACCTCCACTGAGATATTGCAGCGCATGCTGGGCATCCCCCTGCAAATAGAGCAGCCCATCTATGCCGACGGTTTCTTCAATGACCACGAGAAGACCGTCAACATCTTTGCAAGCATCCCAGAGTTCAGCTATAGTGGAACCTCATACAATAGGGGGAAATTACGTCTCTACACCCTTAACGACAGTCTGAAGGTGGATGCCAGTATCAGAAAAGGCACGTTGGGCGAGAACGGTCCGGCCATACACGTAAAGGCGAATGCCGCCGACAATACCCTGACCACGATGCTCGACTACGACAACCACTCGGCAAAGCTCCCCGTCAAGGGCATCATCAATGCCGATGCACAATTCTACAAGTCGGAACAGAACATCTCTACTGCACATATCGGCATCCGCCCTTCCCTAATCCACATCGGTGATACACCGTGGGAGGTACACCCTGCCGACATCACCTACTACAAGAACCATCTCCAGGTGAAGCATTTCGCCGTGAGTCATGACGACCAACACATCAGCATCAACGGCATAGCTACTCCCAATAAGGAGGACTCCATCGTTGCAGACCTCAAGGACGTAGACGTGGCATACATTCTCAATCTCGTGAACTTCCACTCGGTAGACTTTGCGGGAAAGGCTACGGGGCAGGCTATTGTAAAGAGCATCTTCAAGAACCCTGATGCCTACGCCAACCTCGACATCAAGGAATTTACCTTCGAGAACGGTCCGCTAGGCGTGCTCCATGCAGCCGTGGCACTCAATAAGGAGCAGGAACAGATAGACATCAAGGCTATTGCCGACGATGGCCCAGAGCACCAACTCGACATCGACGGATATGTATCGCCCAAGCGCAACTACATCGACCTCAAAGTGGACTCTAAGGGGGCTAACATGAAGTTTATGGAGAACTTCTGCGGCAGTTTTATGAACAACATCGAGGCGTGGGCAGACGGCAAGCTTAACATCGTGGGCGACCTGGGCAGCATCAATCTGGTAGGCGACATCGTGGCACATGGCAAGATGCACCTCAAGCAGCTGAACACAGATTATACCTTCGACCATCTGCGTGCCCATGCCATCCCAGACGACATACAGCTCCAGGGAGACACCATATACGACCGAGACCAACACATGGCAGTGGTAAGCGGAGGCATTCACCACAAGCACCTTACCAAATTGAGCTACGATCTCGACATCAAGGCTCACAACTTCCTCGGTTTCGACACACACGAGTTTGGCGACGACACCTTCTACGGCACGGTATATGCCACGGGCGAGGTGGGCATCCACGGCAAGAGCGGCGAGACTGTCATCGACATCAACGCACAGCCCGAGAAAGGCTCCCGATTCGTTTACAACGTGGCAAGTCCTGACGCCATCAGCGACAAGAGTTTCATCCATTGGCGCGACATAACACCAGGGCTGGCAGACGACCTCAACCACTCCAACACCAAGGGGCAACAGCCAGACGACGATGATGACGACTTCACATCAGACATGATTATCAACTTCCTCGTCAATGCCAACGAGAATCTGGAGGTAAGACTCCTCATGGATCCACAGTCGGGCGACTACATCACGCTCTACGGCAACGGTGTGATAAGAGCCAACTACTTCGACAAAGCACCTTTCGGGATGTTCGGTAACTATGTGGTAGACCACGGTCTCTACAAACTCACCATCCAGAATGTCATCAAGAAAGAATTTGAGTTTCTCCAGGGCGGCACCATCTCTTTTGGCGGAAGCCCATACAAGGCACCGCTCAACCTCAAGGCAAAATATACTGTGAACGGTGTTCCGCTGAGCGACCTGAAGATAGGCCGTTCGTTCTCAAGCAACAACATACGAGTAGACTGTCTGATGGATATAACGGGAACGCCAGAGTCGCCAAAGGTAGACTTCTCCATGGACTTGCCTACAGTAAACAGCGATGCCAAGCAGATGATTTACTCGCTCATCAACTCGCAAGAGGAGATGAATCAGCAAGTACTCTACCTGCTGGGCATCGGAAGATTCTATGCCCAGTCTAACAACAATCAGACGGCAGAAGATGCCAATCAGCAAAGCCAAACCTCTCTGGCCATGCAGAGCATCCTGAGCGGAACCATATCGCAGCAAATCAACACAGTGCTCTCCAGTTTTGTCAACAACAACAACTGGAACTTCGGTGCCAACATCTCTACCGGCGACGAAGGGTTCAACAATGCGGAATATGAGGGCATACTGAGTGGCAGACTGCTGAACAACCGCTTGCTGTTCAACGGACAGTTTGGATATCGTGACAATGCCAACGCCACGCAGAGTTTTATCGGAGACTTCGACTTGCGTTACCTCATCTTCCCGAACGACAACCTGTCTATACGCATGTACAACCAGACCAACGACCGCTATTTCACCCGAAACAGTCTGAACACGCAAGGTCTGGGCCTAATCATGAAGAAAGACTTCAACGGACTAAGCGACCTCTTCGGCATCAAGAGAAAGTCAAAGAAAAAGAAAAAATAAACGAAAAATGCCTGTCCAGATGATTGGCTCATCCCGACAGGCATTTTCTCTTTTCATTGTCTTCTTTTATCAATACACCTTATCGCTTCAAGGCAATATTATAGTTATAGTAGCGAGTATTGCCCGTTATATCCTCCAGCACTTGGATAAATGGAGGGAACTTCACGCTCTCGCGCTGCGAGATACCCTTGGTTTCCAATATCATCAAGTCCTTGATAGGCTCAGAGAACTCATCCAGTTCGAAATACTGCCCCTTCCAGATGAAACTCTTGCGATGCTTGCGAATGGGCTGCCGATAAGGATCAGCCTGCTGTAACATACTCTCATAGAGATTTTGGTTGATTTGCCGCTCCGTCTCTATCTGTTCCTTGTCAGAGATGCGCTTCTTGGTGGTATGGACATACACAAACTTGCCTTCGAATCCACGACGGCGAAGACGTATCTCGCTACCAGGCTCACCACTGAGGTAAGTCTGCACGATGTCACTATCGATGGCATTTGGCACATCGCCAGTCAACTTGACGATGTATTTGCGCTCCTCCTCTATCGGCTGAGGGATGCCAAGCACATTGCTGATTTCCTTGAGCACACGGTTGAGCTTATTGTTGAAATCCTCATGATTGTTGATGACACGCAGATGCGGATGTCCTTTCCATGCCGATACGATTTTCTTGTCCAGTTCACGGGCTATCTGCAGTCCTGCCTCGTCAGCCTTCTCCAGTCGCTGTGCATTGTTGGCCGTAGTATAGAACTGCTCCGCTCCATCGGCAGCAGAAACCAGGTGAAGCACAGCATCATAGCGAGCACGCAGCTCGGTGTTGGTGTACCCCTCCTCGGAGATGATGCGATTCCAAAACTCTGGGGTGAGATAAGTGGAAATATCCATCGTACCACGGTCGCACACGATGATGACAGGCTGGTCCAGCGTTTCCGCCATGCGTGCGAAACTGTCCTCCAGTCCTACCTGGGTCATAAAGGTAGCCTTCTCGCCCTCAAAGAAAAACTTCTCGTTACTGGTAAGATAATTCATACCCGACTGCGTGAACATCGTAGGTACCTCTGGAATGGTAAACACCTTATAGCCCAGGCTAGAGAAATGCTCTATCACCTTGACCAGCGCAGTGGTCTTGCCAGCGCATGGGCCACCCGTAAGGACGATTTTCTTGATTGTATTATTCATTGATTGACAAGTATTCAAATGTTAAACTTCATTTTTCACGGTGCAAAGATAGCAATAATCTTTAAGAAAAGGAAAAAATAACTCTTTTTATTTTGTCATCTGCCCGATTTAGCGTACCTTTGCACTAAATAATAACAGAAAAGCTATCAAAAGACAACACAAACCAGAAAAAGCAAACAAAAATGGAAAAAGTAAAGACATTGATCATAGGTAGCGGTCCTGCAGGATATACAGCAGCCATCTATGCAGGAAGAGCAGACTTGAAACCAGTGCTCTATTCGGGTATGCAACCAGGCGGACAGCTCACCATCACCACCATCGTAGAGAACTTTCCCGGTTACCCCAACGGCGTAGACGGCACGCAGATGATGATGGACTTGAAAGAACAAGCAGCCCGATTCGGTGCCGACATTCGAGACGGCAGCATCGAGAAAGTGGATTTCAGCTCTCGCCCATTCCATCTTACCGACGAGCACGGCAACGAAATCGAGGCGGAAACCGTCATCATTGCAACAGGAGCCTCTGCCAAGTATCTCGGACTCGCCGATGAGGAGAAATACCGCGGACAGGGAGTGTCGGCTTGTGCTACCTGCGATGGTTTCTTCTACCGCAAGCGTACCGTAGCAGTGGTAGGCGGCGGCGACACAGCCTGCGAGGAGGCACTCTACTTGGCAGGTCTCGCCAAGAAGGTATATATGATTGTTCGCAAGCCTTATCTCCGTGCTGCTGAAATCATGCAACAGCGCGTAAAGGACAAGGACAATATCGAGATACTCTTCGAAACCAACACCGTAGGACTCTTCGGCGAAAACGGAGTAGAGGGTGCGCACCTCGTCCGCCACAAGGGTGAACCAAACGAGGAAGCATTCGACATAGCCATTGACGGCTTCTTTCTAGCCATCGGCCACAAACCCAACACCGACCTATTCAAGGACTGCATCGACCTTGACGCTCAGGGCTTTATCAAGGTAATTCCAGGCACGGCAAGCACCAACATCCCCGGAGTATTCGCCGCAGGCGACGTAGCCGACCCAGTATACCGCCAGGGCGTGGTAGCAGCAGGTTCGGGAGCCAAGGCTGCCATCGAGGCAGACCGCTTCTTGCAGCAGCAATAACAAACAGCCAGTCTCGTTGAGAAAAATATAGACATATTCCCGTCATTTAACAGACGACTCCCGCCCGCATTCCATCCCCCTGCGGAGAGAGATACCTGCGCATGCGGAGAGAAAAATTTCTCCCTGCCGAGGAAAAACTTTTTTCCTCGGCAGGGATTTTTCAAAGTGGGTACAGCCCCCAAATACAGCGAAAACATTAATATAATTAAAAAAACACCGGGATATTTTGCCGTTAACAGAAAAAGTATTACTTTTGCAAGGTACATATAGTAATATAATTTGACCGAAAAAATGAAAAAAATCATCATCCCCATAATGTTGTTTCTCCCTCTCATGATACAGGCACAGACTGAGTCTACCGAAGAGCAACAACTAGAACAAGCCAAACAACAGCTGGAGCAGGCAAAGAAGGCTCTCAAGGCCGCCCAAATACGCGCACAGGCAGCCAAGCTCAAAGCGCAGGCAGACAGCCTAGAACAAGCTAGCAAACAGACTAAAGAGCCTACACCATCGCTACCCAAGGAGGAAAAGGTGTCTAATACAGGCTGGAGTATCCCTGTAGCTGTAGCCAAGAAGACAGAGACTCAGAAAAAGGTACAGACAGTAAATGGCGTGACACTGAAGGAAGACCCTAAATACCTCGAAGGTGCCATCACGCTCAACAACGAGGGCAAGGTAGTGTTCACTCTCGACACAGATGCCAACGGCAAGACTGCCGACCAGATATACGAAATCGTATACCAATACATGAGCGAACTGCCCCAGGACAAGAACAACATAGCAAGCCGCACGGCACTCGTCAACAAAGGAGAGCATATCATCGCCAATACCATGGACGAATGGCTGGTGTTCAACGCCTCCTTCATCTCGCTAGACCGTACAGAAGTAAAATACAATCTGGTGGCAAAGATTACCGACAACCACTTGAATCTTACCCTTGCACGCATCATCTACAATTACGAGGAGGACAGAAGTACAGGATTCTGTCTGCCGGCAGAGGAGGTTATCGTCGACAAAGTGGCTCTCACCAAGAAGAAGAACGACCTGGCCAAGATATTCGGCAAGTTCCGCCGTTTGACAATCGACAGAAAAGACCAAATATTCAACGACTTGACCACACTGGTCAAGCAATAAGTTTTGCATCACAACAGATACTATCAAGACTATGACTCTAGAAGAAAACAAGATACAGAACAGCGAGACATCGGGCAACGAGACCCAACAGCCAACGAACAGCTATGCCGTACGCCCCAAACGCAGACATCTCCGCCCACTTACTTTCAGTAACCAGGACAACATGTTGCGTACGCGCAATTACCTCAACCTGGCATTCATGCTACTTGCCATCGCAGGAGTCATCATGTGGACGCAAATGGACGACCGCACGCCTGCCAACGTGGTACTCATCATTGCCGTCGTCATCAAAATTGCCGAAGTTTGTATCCGACTATTTAAGAAATAATGAACAGAACATTCGCATCCATACTCTTCGCTTGTGCTGCAACTGTCCCAGTTGTGGCACAAACTGATTTTAACTATAACGAAGATTCGCAGTTTCGCCCGCTCACCAGCAACAAGGTAAACACCGACTCACTCGGTTCGGACAAGGAAATCCCGAAGGGCATCAAGGTTTGGACCGTAGACGAGAGATTCGGTGACAGGCGTGCAGCCGAAGTGGACACGATGCAAGCGATGTACATGAACACCACCTTCAGCGAGGGACTGCGTGGCGAGTACAATACCCTGGGAAACATGGGTACGGCTCGCATCAACCGCATCTTCATCGACCGTAACTCCACACAGCCAGAATTCCTCTTCACAGAACCCTATGAGTATATCCTCACCCCAGTGAGAGACTTCCATTTCACCAATACCTACTCCCCTATCACCAATGTAACACTCAACAGTTGCGGTGACAGGACCAACGGAGAGGATGACTTCAAGGCCATATTTGCCGTCAATTACAACAAGAAGCTAGGTGGCGGTTTCCGCTTCGACTACAAGTATGGCAGAGGATATTACGATGCCCAGAGCACCTCGCATTTCAAGTACACCATGTGGGGTTCCTACCTGGGAGACCGCTATCAGGCACACATACTCTTCAGTACCAATCATCAGAAGATGACGGAGAACGGAGGTATCACCAACGATGATTATATCAAGCATCCGGAGATGTTCACCGAGTCGTTCTCCACCAACGAGATTCCTACCGTGCTCTCCCAAAACTGGAATCGTCTCGACAACCAGCACCTCTTCTTGAGCCACCGCTACAGCGTAGGCTTCAGCCGCAAGGTGAAGATGACGGAGGAGGAAATCAAGGCGAAGAAATTTGCCATGGACTCTGCCAAAGAGAATGCTGCCGCAGATGCCAAGGACGAGGCTCGCAAAAAGGCGAAGGAACAAGGCAAGAACTTCGACGAGAAGGCATTCGACAAACTCAACAACACCCAATACACAGGTCGTCCATCAGATGCCAAGATAGCAGGAGATGAACCGGTCAAGAATCTGGCTGACAATAACATCAAGGCCGATACTACCCGCATAGCAATCAGCGGCAAGGCCGCCGCCGACAGCATACTCGCCGTGGAGAAGAAAAAGCAGGAAGACTCGCTCTTCTACAAGACGGAATACGTACCTGTAACGAGTTTCATCCACACCATGAAGTGGGATAACTACCGCCGTATCTACGAGGCATACCAGACCCCTGCCAACTATTATCTCCAGGAGTATTATAACGCTGGCAAACTGACAGGCGACTCTATCTTCGACCAGACCAGGCATTGGCACTTGAAGAATACGCTGGCCCTGGCCACCCTGGAGGGATTCAGCAAGTGGGCGAAGGCGGGTCTCAAGGCATTCGCCAGCTACGACTTGCGCCACTACGAATTGCCTAACACAGAGGGACTTTACGAAAAATACAACGAACACGTATTGAGCGTGGGCGGACAACTGAGCAAACAACAAGGCAATACACTGCACTACAATGTTGTGGCAGAAATAGGACTTACAGGAGTGGACGCCGGTACATTCGCCGTAGACGGGAACGTGGATATCAATATCCCATTCCTCGGCGACACACTTCAGGTAAGGGGCGATGCCTTCCTGCACCACGAAACGCCATCGTTCTATTACCGCAGGTATCACGCTCGCCACCTCTGGTGGGACAACGACCTCGACAAGACCATCCACTCGCGCATTATGGGCACGCTGAAGTTCAACAAGACCAATACTACCCTGCGCGTGGCTGTAGACGAGATCAAGAACTACACCTACTTCTCGCAGAGTTACACCGTAACAGACAACAACCTGCGCACAGGCGTAACCGTCACCCCAAAGCAGAGCAGTGCCGCGATCAATCTGTTGACCGCACAACTCCAGCAGGACTTCCGACTGGGCATACTCAACTGGCAGAATGTACTCACCTACCAGCACACCAGCAACAAGAGCGTCATCCCAGTACCAGACCTCAACGTGTATACCAATCTCTTCATCAAATTTAATGTGGTGAATGTACTCAACATCGAACTTGGTGCAGACGCAAGATACTTTACCAAGTACGAAGCACCCGACTACTCTCCATACATGGGAGCATACACCGTACAGGGCAACGGAGAAAACAATGTAGAGGTGGGCAACTATCCTGTCATCAACGCCTATGCCAACGTACATATCAAGCACACCCGCTTCTTCGTCATGATGAGCCACATCAATGCAGGCTCGGGAGACAAGAATTATTTCTTCACCCCACATTACCCACTGAACGAGCGTGTGTTCCGTTTCGGTGTAAGTTGGAACTTCTTCAACTAACAAGAAGAGTGAAGAGTGAGATTTTCCCGCTCTTCACTCTTCCCATTACAAGACACAGATTATCGAGAATATGATCAAAACAAATTCTATAAAAGCCTGGCTTCTCGCCACCCGACCCCAAACCCTGACGGCAGCTGCCGTCCCAGTGTTGCTGGGCATCGCCTTGGGCATCAAGAGGACATCTCCACAATTTCTCCTCGATCATGGAGCAAGCCTGAATACAGATGGAGCAGGGATGGCAGGAGGCATCAGATGGATACCTGCTTTGCTCTGCCTGCTCTTCGCTTGGGTGATGCAGATAGACAGCAATCTGGTAAATGACTATTTTGACTTCAAGCATGGCAACGATGACGAAACCCGATTAGGACCGAAGCGTGCCTGTGCCGAGGGATGGATTACACTGGAAGCCATGAAGAGGGGCATCCTCATCACCACCCTAATCGGTTGCGCCATCGGTTTGCCGCTCATCGTCTTCGGCGGTTGGGAGATGGTTATCGTAGGTATCTGCTGCGTCATCTTCTGCTTTCTCTATACCACCACCCTTAGCTATCTCGGCTTGGGCGACCTCCTGGTATTGGTATTCTTTGGCATTGTGCCCGTGTGCTGCACTTACTACTTAGTATTACCACCTACCATGCAAAACCTGCCCATGGAAGTAATAGCCACATCAATAGCCTGCGGGCTTGTAGTAGATACCCTACTGATACTCAACAACTATCGAGACCACGACAATGACCAGAGAGCAGGAAAAAAGACACTCGTAGTACACATCGGCAAGAAGAACGCCGAACGGTTGTATGCTACCCTAGGCTATCTAGGCATTCTCATCGTCATCGCCATCGACATCTACAGTGCCCTCAAATGGAATGCCAACGACACCCAGTTCTTGCCTTTGGCAGCTGTGTACATCATACTGCACTACATGGCATATACCAAGATGAAAAAGATAGGAGAAGGAAGAGAATTGAACAAGATACTAGGCTGGACAGCCCTCAACATCTTTTGTTTCGGCATCGTGTCGAGCCTCATCATCATCGGAATCATCATTTTATAATGTACACGCGTACATTATATTATATATTATACACAATGGAGGAACTACTATGAAACAGCAGGTTAATCTAGAACTCATGCAATTTGTAGAAACACAGATTCTGCCAAGATACGCAGAATTTGGAGAAAGCCACGGATTACGACATGTAACAAGAGTCATCAGAAACTCTCTAAGTCTCGTGCCAGTAACAGGCGCCGACATCGACATGGTATATGTCGTGGCCGCCTATCACGACCTAGGCATGAGCGGCCCCAGAGCCATACACCATATCACAAGCGGCAAGATACTACAGACAGACCACCGACTGAAACGGTGGTTCTCTGCCGAACAAATCAAGATTATGAAGGAAGCCGTGGAAGACCACAGAGCCTCCTCCAGCAGACACCCCCGCAGTATCTATGGCAAAATCGTGGCAGAGGCAGACAGAGACATAGACGTGCACGAGATATTCCTGAGAGCCATCCAGTACGGCATGGAGAATTATCCAGAGAAAGACAAGGAAGAACAGTGGGAACGATTTGCGCAACACATGGAGGAAAAGTATTCGCACAACGGATACCTCAAACTATGGATACCCAACTCACCCAACGAGAAAGCACTCAACCAACTGCGCAACATCATAGAAGACCAAGAGGAACTCAGAAAGAACTTTGAAAAAATATTCAAAGAAATAAGCTAAAAGATTTGGTAAATCCAAAAGAAACCATTACCTTTGCATTAGAATAAAAACATAAGGGTCGTGTCGGTTCGATTGGGATACTCATCAAATTACACACTATGAAACCGAGAAGATTTCTCTTGTCTATGGCGGGCCACATAAACTGACATGTCAACTAAGCTGCAAAGCCAGTGGATTACAAAAACGGAGAGCTCTCAAATGATTATTCATTCGGAGTTTCATCACATCATCGAGCGACCCTTTCTTTATACTCTACTTAGTCCAGGACTTACCTAAAGTCTTGGACTTTTTTATTACTACTGAAAATGAGATGGTTACAAAGAAAATGCAAAAAACAGAGAAAATAATTACAGAAATATTTGGTGGAATCAAATAAAAGTAGTACCTTTGCACTCGCATTTGAGAACAATGCTTGTGGTTCGGTTATCGATTCCGACTTTGGAAGGTTGGGTGAGTGGCTGAAACCAGCAGTTTGCTAAACTGCCGTGCGGGTTACCGTACCGGGGGTTCGAATCCCCCA
>CAVDKC010000055.1:0-14873 GCA_963609615.1 Oribacterium sp. | reverse complement strand
GTTCGGAAGGTAGGCTTGAAGGACATGAAGAAGGGCGAGCTGAAGGACGTGCTGAGGGACGTGCTGAGGGAAAAACAGAAGGAAGAAATGAAGAGAAAATAGAAAATGCCAAACGATTCCTAGCCCTAGGGCTCTCTCCAGAGCAAGTGGCGGCAGGTACCCAATTACCTTTGGATGAGGTAAAGGGACTGATGGAGAAATAGTTTCCTACTTGTTCTGTAAGTCTTGGTAGAACGATGAACCGCTTGTCGGTGAAGGCATTGCATGCCTCAAAATTGTAAGCGGAAAAGCCCGAGTCGTTATAATTCATATTAACAGCCAAGTCACACTCAAAGTGCAAGATAGCTACATCATCAGCTCCCTCACCAGGAGGCGTGCCATATTTCGGCTACATCTTATCCCAAGCATAGTTGATGTCAGACAAGTTTTGGGCGAAGGTCTTGCCATTGTTGGCAACATTTGGCTTTCGAGGGGCGATATTGCGCTCTTTAAGGACAAGTCTGATGGGAAAAATAAGAAAGGTGTATCCTAGACTGCCCGATAGTAGGGCGGCAAGGATACACATTTTTATATTAAGAATCTAAAAATCCTATTCCTTCACAGTAGAACCTGTTGCATCAGCGGTACTAGCATTATAATCAGTCTCGTTCAATGGAACATCCCATGTCCACTTGTTGCCATCCTCTGGGTTGATGGTAACAGCAACAGATGCATGAGCGTTACCACCCTGAGCAAATGTGTGACGAACTACAGCCTTGTTCCAACGCTTAAAGTCGCTCCACTCAAAGCCTTCGCCCCAAAGTTCAAGACAACGGTAGTCCTGAATCTCAGAAAGCAAGTCGTCACCTGTCTTGGTGCAAGTGTATTCTGGGTTACGCCCAGAACCTGCATTCAACTCAACGAGAGAAGCCTGTGCTGCAGCTGTGTTACCCAAGAAGTAGTTAGCCTCTGCCTCGATAAGAACCATCTCACTAGAACGGATGAATGGTACATAACCAATACCTGGTTGGTCTAATACGTAGAACTTCAAGTTGGCATCCAAATAATAGAAACCTGCTTGATATGGAGTGCTCATTCCCTTTGCTTGATGAGCCTTCACGATGGAGTCTGCTTGATTGTAGATGTCATCGTCAGTCATTCCCAAAATACCGAATGTACGATAATATACAGACTCTTTTGAAAGGTCGAGGTTAGGGAACTTATCCTCTGTCAGGAAGTTCTGCTTACGAGCATCATTGTTTGGAATACGAGAAATCAATTCATGACCGATGGTACCAGCACCTGTAGGGTTGCCTTCTGCTGTAGCATAGTAACCATTGCAGGCTCCTTGTACTCCGTATGACCAATACCAGTTGTTTTCTGATGAACCACCATAGCTACCCATAATCCACTCTGATGTTGGCTCACAGAATCCAGCAGCATAGCTATCATTATTCATCAAAGGATAACCTTGACGAGCCAACTTAGCCTGTTCAAGAGCAGTTTGATAGTCCTGACGGAACAAAGCAGCACGAGCATAAACTGCGTGGGCTACGTTTACATTAGGAATCCATACCTCGCTAGCAGGGCGGTCGATGCCACTCTCACCAAACAAAGTGACAGCCTCTTGGCAATCCTTGTAAATCTGAGCAACTGTCTCACCCAATGTTGCGTATGGAGCATCACCTGTAGATTCGTCAAGGCGAAGTACTACACCTTGTGAAGCACCATTATTGCTGTCTTGCCAACGATAGCAGTAGTAGTGGATCAGCTTCTCGTAGCTATAAGCACGGAAGGCTAAAGCTGAAGCCTTAATGAACTTTTTGTCAGCTTCATCACCTGTTGCATTGTCGATGTGGGCAATGATTCGGTTGGCTTGTCCGATGAGCTGATAGTAATAATACCATGCATATCCATCATAGATTGTGCTTGTACGATGATGGAAGGTCTGGTTGTGAATTGGTGCCCAACCCGATGCATAGTAATTATAATTATAGTTCTGGCTAGGCAGATTCTCATAGAGACGTATAATCGCATTCTCACCAGCAAAACCCTGAGTAAAAGCGTAGTGCTGAGTGGTCTGGCAACGAGCGATACCGTTCAATGCCTTATAAGCCATGTCTGTTGTAGCTACGGCTGCTTCTGAGTCTACGGAGCTTGTTGGCTTTGTGTCGAGATAATCGCTACCACAAGATGTCAGCAATGTTGCTGATGCCAAAATGGCGCAACCAAATATCTTATTTATATAATTTTTCATCTTAATAATCTATTTATATTGTTGTACACTTAGAATGTAACTGACAAACCGAAGTTGAATACACGTGCACTTACGTAGGTATCATCAGAACCACCATTGAAGCTGTACTGTGGGTTCATACCCTTACGTGCTGTCAATGTAAACAAGTTCTCTGCGCCAGCCTTAATAGTCAAGCCCTGAAGACCCCAACCTTGAATCCATGCCTTAGGCAAGTTGTAACTCAAGTTGATGTTCTTGAAGATGAGATAGTCTGCACTTGTCAACCAGCGGTCACTGGTGTCATTGTTATATGTACTGAGGTTGAAGTCGATGATAGGAGTACCATTTGGATCGATACGGTTTGGAGAGGTCTCTGTCATACCCTCTGGCACTCCATTCCAAGACTTCAATATGTCCTTGTGATTAGCTGATGCAGAAGAAGCAGATGATGTGCTCATCAAGCTCTTGTAAGACGCATCATAGATCTTGCCACCCAAGCTGTAAGTGAACAATACACCAAGACTCAAATCTTTCCAGCGGAGATTGGTGCCGAATGACCCATATACAGAAGGGAGTGCAGTACCAGCCCACTTACGCTCTGCATTAGATGTATCGGTGGTATAGTTCTTACCATTGATGGTAACAAGTGTGCCAGCAGCTTCTGCTGCAGCAACATCATCCTCGGCAATATCATACAAAGAGTTACCTGTCATCTGGTCGACACCTGCAAAGTGGTAGGTGAAGAACTCGTATGCAGAGTGACCCTCAGAATACTTCTGCACACCATGGAGAATATCCTTTCCTCCAGGCAACTTGATTACCTTATTCTTCAAAGTGGTAGCGTCTGCAGAAACAGTCCAGTTCCAATCCTTGTTCTTGATAATCTCACCACTCAAGGCAATCTCAAAGCCACGGTTGGAAATAGTGCCGATGTTCTGGTATATTGACCAGTTAGACATGTTGTCATTGTGAGGGAAAGAACCTGCAGAGTATGGCAAACGAACCTCAAAGAGAAGATCCTTAGATCGTTTGTCGAAGTAACCGATGCTGAAGTTCAAACGGTCAAAGACTCTACCCTCGATACCGAAGTCAACAGTCTGTGTGGTCTCCCATTTGATGTTTGGTGCTGGTAATGATTGGCTAATGAAGGCCGCATTACCACCATTCTTGCTAATCTCATAAAGTGACTGGTAAGCATAGAGGCTAACACCAGCATTGTTACCAACCTCACCATATGAAGCACGTACACGTAAGTCGTTCAACCAATCTACATTTTTCAAGAAGTTCTCTTTCTTGGCATTCCAGTTCAAACCGAAAGAGAAGAAATCGCCCCAACGGCTATCCTTTGCAAAGCGAGAAGAACCATCACGACGATAAGAGAAATCTGCAAAGTATTTCTCGTCGTAGTTGTAGCGGATACGGCCGAGGTAAGACTCGGTCTTATCAACATCATCGTAGCCCTCCAAATATGAGTTTACCAAGAAATTTCCCATGGTAAGGTTGTCTTGTGCAGCCATATTGGTATTCATGCCGTTGATGAGCTTTCTCTGCCAACTGTAGTTCTCATGACCAGCAAGCACATCTACTGTATGTTTGCCGTATGTATGATTCCATGTCAACAATTCCTGGGCTGTATATGTGGCATATTGATAATCGTAAAATGCCAAGCGACCATTGTTTGCAGCACCATCTCCAATGTTAGGGTTGCTATAGTTCAAGCGATTAGATGTAGAGTTGTTGCCATTTGCTTTTACCATGACAGAGAAGTCGTATGGTAAGTTTACCTTGGCATAAACCTGAGCATCGAGTACGGCGCGACGAGTCTTGTCTCTGTCGGTTGTTATCTCGTATGCGATATTACGGTTAGAAAGATACTCTGAAGTTACATCAAACTGCTTCTCGCCATTTTCATCCAATGCGTATGTACCATCTGCGTTGTGCATGTACATAGGATAGACTGGAGCCATGTAACGAGCTGCGTAGAATGGGTTAGAGTAGTAAGAACCAGTAGCAGCATCATTGAACTGACGGTTAGAAACGTTACCGCTCAGGTTGATGCCACCCTCAAACCACTTGTTAGGAGTGAACTTGGTATTGATACGGCCTGTGAAACGCTCGAATGAAGAGTTCTTGGTATAACTCTTCTCGTTCAAATAACCAGCAGAAGCATACACGTTGAACTTCTCACCGCTTACAGCACCAGAGAGGTTGTATTCCTGGCGATGACCTGTACGCTCTACGCCATCTTCCCAGTCGAGGTCATCATAACCTGCGAGACGAGAAGCGATAAGTTTACCATTGGCATCAAATAAGGCATCATCAGCAGCATTATAGATGTTGCGCTTAACATAGTCGCTAATCAAGTGAGTGGTAGCGTACTGTGCAGCAGCCGCGGCATCCAAGCGCATAGAACCAGACATGGCATAGTTTTTCATTGCTTCCCAAGAAACCTCCATCCACTGGTCGGCATTCAAACGCTCATACTCGCCAATACCACGAGTATAGACACCGTTGTTGATTTGGAGATTGATAGAAGGCTTTACGCCATACTTGGCACGCTTGGTGGTAATCAAAATGACACCATTGGCAGCGCGGTTACCATAGAGGGCAGCAGAAGCAGCATCCTTCAATACTGACATACTCTCAATGTCGTTAGGGTTCAATTCCGAGATGTTACCATCGAAAGCTGTACCATCCACGATGTAAAGAGGCTGGTCGGCATCCTTTACCAAAGTTCCGACACCACGGATGTGGATGCTAGGAGCCTTACCTGGCTCACCGTATGAGTTGTTTACCTGTACACCAGGAGCAGCACCTTCGAGTGCGCCTGTTACAGAAGTTGTGATACGGTTCTCAATTTCCTTGGAGTCAACGGCTGTCACAGAACCTGTGATAGACTGGCGCTTAGCGGTACCGTAAGCAACAACAATGACATCATCCAATGAATGGTTGTCTGCATCCAAGGTAATCTTCATGTTAGAAGAAGCCTTGACTGTTTTGGAGTTCATACCGATGTAGGTAATCTCCAACTTAGCACCGGCTGGAGCGTTCAGTGAGAAGTTACCGTCGATGTCGGTAACAGTACCAGTGTTGGTACCGGCAACCTTGACAGATGCACCGATGACTGGTGAACCGTCTTCAGAAGCGGTAACCTTACCAGAGATTTGACTTTGCGCAAATGCAAAACTCGTGCTGAGAGCTACACCTGCGACCATTGTCATGAGTCTTTTTTCCATAAATCTCTCTCTTTTTAATAAATGAATATATAATGTTTGTATTTTCTTATTCGCTTTCCACCTCGTGTCCCGAGGTGGAGAAGGAGATGGGCTTGTAAAATTATCCTCAAAGGTATTATGTCAGGGGGAATAATTTAGCATTCTTTATTATATTTGCGATATTATAACCGTTAAACAATACAAGATTATGGTCTATTTCAAGTTAGAATTTTCGCTCGGAATGAGCAAGAAACGTGGGGAGAGGAAGATGACTCCCAAGTGTGATGAACCCAGAGGCTGGGAAGAAGTTAATCAGCAGATTAACAAGATGCGTGAGGAGGAGCGGTTCAAGACTGCAACCAACTATCTTACGGCAGCTCGTTCATGGACGAATTTCGTTGGTAGAGACGACTGGAGATTCTCGGAGATGAACGCCGAAATCGTAGAGCAATACCAGCGATGGTTGGGTAGCCATGGCATTTGTCCCAATACATCCTCTGCCTATATGCGAGCCCTACGGGTAATGTATCATAGATGGCATGAATCCGTCACAAGTAATGACCAAAACAAACCATCCGTTATGGCCAGCATGAGCCATCAAGAACCCTTCGCTCGAGTGTTTACGGGCAGGGCGAAGACTGCCAAGCGCAGCATCTCGGAAGAAGCAATCCTCGGGCTGAAAACCTTGTCGCTGCCCGAAGGCACATCGCTCTCCTTGGCCCGAGACCTTTTCCTGTTCAGCTTTTATGCTATGGGAATGCCATTCGTAGACATCGCCTATCTGCGCAAGGAACAGGTAAAGAATCATGTAATTCATTATACTCGTCGCAAAACAGGGCAACTCATCACAGTCGGGGTACTTCCATCCATGCTACTGCTGATGAAGCGTTATGAGCAACCAGACTCTGCCTTTGTTTTCCCGATACTTTCGGATGCAGCCCCTGATACCATGCACAGGCAGTATCGCCACAGTCTTCGCCGATACAACTATTCCCTGCATCGACTTTCTGAGAAATTGGGGCTTTCTCGTCCGCTGTCCTCCTATGTGGTGCGCCACTCTTGGGCGAGCATCGCCTACCAGCACCATGTAGACCTGGGCATGATAGGCAAGGCATTGGGGCACACCAAGACTACCACCACCTTATTGTATATTCGCTCTCTTTTTGATCCCGACTTGGCTACCGCCAATGAAGAGCTAATAAAGGGACTTGGGCTATAAAACGTTTTAATAGTGTTTGTATTTTTTGGGGGCAGTTCTCTCAGAATTGCTATTGTTCTCTTATAAACGATAAGCAAAATCGCATAAAAACGGTATTTTTATAACAAAATGTAGGGAGGAAAGCTATTTTTCGGGAAAAACGTTTGGCGGTTTCCTAAATAATGCTTAATTTTGCAACCGATTAAAAATATTTTTAAAATTTAGATAAGTTTATAGCTCTACTATAATATAATAAGGTACGAGAAACCTCCTTCTCCACCTCGGGACACGAGGTGGAAAGCGAATAAGAAAATACAAACATTATATATTCATTTATTAAAAAGAGAGAGATTTATGGAAAAAAGACTCATGACAATGGTCGCAGGTGTAGCTCTCAGCACGAGTTTTGCATTTGCGCAAAGTCAAATCTCTGGTAAGGTTACCGCTTCTGAAGACGGTTCACCAGTCATCGGTGCATCTGTCAAGGTTGCCGGTACCAACACTGGTACTGTTACCGACATCGACGGTAACTTCTCACTGAACGCTCCAGCCGGTGCTAAGTTGGAGATTACCTACATCGGTATGCAGCCAAAGACAGTTAAGGCTGGTAAAAACCTGAAGATTGTATTGGATGCAGACAACAACGCCTTGGACGATGTCGTTGTAGTAGCGTATGGTACATCTACAAAGGGTACCTTTACAGGTTCTGCCGGCGTAATGAAGTCGGACAAGTTGGAGCTCCGTCAGGTTTCTGACGTTTCCAAAGCCCTTGCAGGTGCCGTAGCCGGCGTTCAGATTCAGAGTAGCAATGGTCAGCCTGGTACTTCTGCCACAGTACGTGTGCGTGGTGTAGGTTCTATCAATGCAGGCACTTCCCCTCTCTATATCGTAGACGGCGTTCCTTTCGACGGTGAACTTTCTTCTATCAATACTGCTGATATTGAAAGTCTTACAGTATTGAAGGATGCAGCTTCTACAGCTCTTTATGGTGCCCGTGGTGCCAATGGTATCATCATGATTACCACCAAGAGTGCCAAAGCAGGCAAGGCTACCGTTACTTTGGATGCAAAGTGGGGTTCCAACTCTCGCCAGATAAAGAACTACGATGTTATCCGCAATACACAGGAATATCTGGAGACAGAGTATGCTGCCATGTACAATGCTGCCACCTCAGACCTTGGCTACAATCCTACCCAGGCTTGGCAGTGGGTAAACAAATACATCACAACCAACACCAATGGCGGTTCTGGTTACCAGGTTTACACTGTCCCTGAGGGAGAGTACCTCTTCGGTACAAACGGCAAGCTCAACCCTAATGCCACATTGGGCTATAAGGATGAGGCCAACAACCGCTATTATACTCCAGACAACTGGGAAGACGAAATGTTCAAGCCTACACTCCGCCAGGAGTATAATGCTACCATTTCCGGTGCGTCAGACCGCAACAACTTCTATGCCTCATTTGGTTACTTGGACGATGGCGGTATTGTGTCGGGCTCAGGTTTCAAGCGTACATCTGTCCGTCTGAAGGATGACTACAAGGTAAACGACTGGTTGAACGTTGGAGCCAACATCTCCTACTCTTTCAACAAGTCTCTCTATCCTAGCGACCAGACCGCAACTACTTCTTCTGGTAATGCCTTCTATCTGGCCAACACAATGGCACCTATTTACCCATTCTATGTACGTGAAGCAAACGGCAACATCTTGATGAACAATGGCCGCAAGACTTACGACTACGGTACAGCCCAGGATGGTACCCGCGACCGTTCGTACATGAGTATCTCCAACCCAGGAGGTTCGCTGATTTACGACAAGCGAGAGTACAACATGGACATCATGAGCAACAACTGGTACATCAATATTACCCCAGTAAAGGGCTTGAGCATCAAGGCTCAGTGGAGTCTGAACGTAGACAACACCAAGTTCAATATGTTGCAGAATGCTTATATGGGTCAGTTCGTATCAATTCAGGGTGGTGCAATTCAGCGTCATACTCGTACATACGGTTTCGACCAGCAGTATGTAGCCAACTATACCAACACATTCGCCGGCAAGCATAACATTGACGTTACTCTCGGCTACGATGGCTATAATTACAAGTATGAATATTTGTCAGCAAGTGGCGACCACCTGTACAATGCAGAGAGCTTCTACGTAAGCAATGCCGTAGCCAACTATGGTATATCCGGTTACAAGGACAGCTACGCTACAGCAGGTTACTTTGGACGTGTCAACTACTCTTACGATGACAAGTACATTGCCAACGTCGCCGTACGTCGTGACGGTTCTTCACGTTTTGCCAAAGACAACCGCTGGGGTAACTTCTTCTCTGGCAGTTTGGCTTGGGTTATCACCAAGGAAGACTTCATGAAGAGCGTAGAGTGGGTAGACATGTTGAAGCTCAAGGCTTCTGTAGGCCAGCAGGGTAACGATGCCATCGGCAACTACTATGCTTACCTCGACCAGTATAGCATGACAGGTAACACAGCAGGTTTTGCTGATGGTACACTCTATTACAAAGGTAATCCTGACTTGACATGGGAGAAGCAGACGGCATTCAACGTAGGTGTTGATTTCGGTTTGTTCAAGAACAAGCTGAACGGTTCTGTAGAGTACTTCTCACGTAAGTCGTCAGACATGCTCTACTACAAGCCAGTAGCAGGTTCGTTAGGTTACTCACAGTTGCCAATGAACATTGGTTCGATGACAAACTCCGGTGTAGAGATCGACTTGAGCTACAATATCCTCAGCAGCAAGAACATCTCTTGGGATGTAAATGCCAACGGTACATTTATCAAGAACAAGATCAACAAGTTGCACCCAGACCTGGAAGGCAAGCTCATCAGCGGCTCTCGCATCTACGAGGAAGGAGAGTCTATGTATCGCATGTACCTGCCAGAGTGGGCTGGTGTAGACCCTGCCAACGGAGACGCACTGTGGTACTATAACAAGACCAACGAGGACGGCACGGTAACCCGCGAAACGACCAACGATTATACTATCGCAACAAAGACCGACAACCGTATCGCAACAAAGAGTCTACTCCCTACAGTGTATGGCGGTTTCGGAACAACCTTTAAGGCATATGGTTTCGACCTCTCCATCCAGGCTTCATACCAGTTGGGCGGCAAGATCTACGACAGCGGCTACGCAGCATTGATGCATGGCGGCAACAACTCTACTGCCGGCCAGAACTGGCATACAGACATCCGCAGGGCATGGACACCAGAGAATACCAACACCGACGTGCCACGCTTGAACTCTGTATCAAAGAATGCAGACTACGCCAGCTATACTTCAACACGTTTCTTGACAAGTAGCGACTACCTGTCGCTCAACAACCTGACCATTGGTTATACTTTGCCAAGCCAACTCGTTAGAAGCATGGGCCTCAGCAAGATTCGCATTTACTTCACCGGCGAGAACTTGGCTCTCTTGTCAGCCCGCAAGGGTCTCGACCCACGCCAGAGCTACATCTCTGCCAGCGTATCTACATATTCAGCAATCCGTACCCTCTCTGGCGGTATCAGCGTTGCATTCTAAACATTACATCAATAGTTAAAGAATAAAAATATGAACGTAAAATATTTATTGTCAAGTTTTGTCGCAGCCTCTTTGGCCCTGACATCTTGTACAGACCTTGATACAGCCCCAGCAGGCAGCACCATTACATCAGACCAAAAGAGCGACGTCATCAATTCCAACCCTGCACGTGGTGAGGCTAGCGTCCGTGCGGTATTCTCAGGTCTGAGCGTATATCTGCCAAACTATACTGCACTTGGTAATTCTACACGCCACAACGACTTCGGCTATTCATCAGTCATGTATTTCACTGATGCCAATACCGAAGACCAGTCTTCTGCCAACAATGGCTATAACTGGGCAGGTAACGACTTAGACTTTTCTGACCGTCTCTATACAAGTAGAGAGTGCCAAATCGTATGGAACGACCACTATCAGATTATCTACGCAGCCAACAATGTCTGCGCTTCGTACGCTGCTGGCGATCCTACCGACGACCAGGGTAAGTTCTTCTATGCACAGGGCCTTGCAGCCCGTGCCTACATGTACCTGAACCTTGCCCAGCTCTATCAGTTTACCTACAAGGGCAACGAGAGCAAGCCTTGTGTGCCTATCATCACAGACGCCAACTCTAACGATGCAGCTGCCAACGGTGCTCCACGTGCTACCGTGCAGGAGGTGTACGCCCAGATAAAGAGCGACATCGACCATGCCATCGAGTTGCTTAACAGCTCTAGCTATGAGGCTGCCGAATCTGATGCCAAGCGATATATTAGCAAGGCTACTGCCTACGGTATCCGTGCCCGTATGAACCTTGTGATGCAAAACTGGGCAGAGGCAGCAAGCGATGCACAGAATGCCATCGACGAGGCAAAGAAGCAGGGTGTCGAGCCAGCTTCTATCGCTGACGTCAGCTTACCTTACTTCAACAAGAGAACCTGCAAGGACTTCATGTGGTGTATCTACATCGAGGAGACAGATGATGTGGTTTCTTCGGGCATCGTCAACTGGATTTCACACTGTGGTACATTCAACTATGGTTACTGCCAGTACTCTGGCGGTCACCAGATTAACAAGAAGCTCTACAACCAGATACCAGAGAGCGATGTTCGTAAAGGATGGTGGTCTGGCGAAGATGGCACAAACAGCCACTTGGACGACAAGTACAATGCTTATCTCGCACAATACAGCTTCCCTGCTTACACTAGCTGCAAGTTCAGTTCATACGATGGCAGCTTAGGCTGCAGCACCAACGCCAACGATGTTCCATTGATGCGTGTTGAGGAAATGTACCTCATCAAGGCTGAGGCAATGGCAAAGGCAGGCCAGGACGGCAAGAGCTTCCTTGAGAGCTTCGTAAAGACATACCGCGACCCTTCTTACACATGCACAGGCGATGTACAGGAGGCAGTATACTTCCAGAAGCGTATCGAGTTGTGGGGTGAAGGCCTCATCTGGTTCGACGTAATGCGTCTGAACAAGGGTGTTGACCGCCGTGGCGGTGGCTTCGATGCCACTGTAGTATTCAACATTCCTGCGGGCGACCCAATCTTGTTGTGGCGTCTTCCACAGACAGAGATCAACGCCAACAAGGCTATCTCTGAAAGCGACAACAACGAGACGGTTCCAGCTCCAAGTCCTGTTGCTGATACTGAATAAGAGCAAGAAGTAACAATAGTGTATTAAACATATAATTTTGAGACAATGAAAATCAAAAATATATTTCTGAGCCTGGCTGCAGCAACCATGTTGCTGACAGCCTGCGGCAATGACGAATTGGAGTCGGGCGACTCAACAACCCCTAAGGTTGAGGCAACTTGCCCTTCCGTGGAGTTCAGCACAACAAACCAGACCACGTTGGAGGTAGACCCTTCAGACCCAACTGTTTCTTTCAAGGTGGTACGCAGAGATTCTATTGCTGCCTCTTACGCCATCAAGGTACTTCAGGGTGCCGACGACTTCAACATTCCTGCAACGGTAGAATTCGCCGCAGGTGAGAAAGAGAAAGACATCAACGTTACTGTAAAGGAATCTGCCGAGCAGGGCACGCCTCTTACAGTAGAGTTGACTTTTGACGAGGCCAACATGAATCCTTACACCACTGGTATCAAGGATTTTACTGCCAATGTAACTGTCATCAAATGGGAAGCTGCCGGTACAGGTTACTGGTTGGGTAACATCGTAAATACGTTCTTTGGCGTAAACCCTATGCCAATGTACGTGGAATATGAGAAGGCAACAACTGCCTCCGCTGTAAAGTATCGTTTTACGAGCCCATACAGCATTCTAACTTCTGCACAAGACGAGATGGGTGCATACAATGGCTATCCATACGCAGAAGCTGGCGACTTGACCGGCAATGGCGGTAAGTTTGTTATCACCGTAACTAAGGACGGTGCTTCCTTGGCTCCTGTACAGCTGGGTATGGACTTTGGCTATGGCGAGTTCTCTATCGGCCAGGTATATGGTAATCTTGACAACGATATCAACAGCTATCCTCTCGGCGTGTTCCAGGAATCTGCTAATGGCGGTGTGATTACATGGGCACCCAAATCGTTGTATGTCAGCATGGCGGGCTATAACGACGGTGGAGCATACCCTTGTTCTGCAGGTCCTTCATACTTCTTCTTGAGCAAGAAAGATTATGCAGCATCTATGGAGGAGTAATCGCTTGTTCATAAACTGAAAAGTAATATTTGATATGAGGCATTTGTGTTTTCTATGGCTAGTCAACACAGATGCCTCTTTTGCAATTTAGACTCATCATTAAAAGCAATGGACTTATGAAACGGAAATCACTCTTTTTACTCCTATTTCTAGCCGTGCTTAACTTGCAGGCCACAGAGCGAAACCAAGACCAGTTGGTTAGCATCGCAAAGAACGTTTTGAAATCAAAACTCAATTTTTCAGCCTCAGGCACAAGGAGTGCCAATCCTGTACAGGTGCTTTACGAAAATGACAAGTTGGCTGTGGCAGGTTACCCCGACAGGGGCTTCGTTGTTATGGCTAAAGAGGATGAATTTGCACCCGTATTGGGCTATTCTGCTTCAGCTTTCGATTCAGAGAACACCAATCCCGGACTGCAGTTCTGGTTGAAAGCTACTGCTTATGCTTTGGAGACAAGAGCTGTATCAGTCCAACCTGTCAAACCAGAAGGAATTGCCACAGAAGTAAAGTCGTTCGTAACTACAAAATGGAGCCAAAATGCGCCCTACAACAACCTCTGTCCTTCATATACCAGCAAGGGTACCGTGAAGCATTATCCTACCGGATGCGTTGCTACGGCCATGGCACAAGCCATGTGCTACTACAAATACCCAGCCAAAGGCGAAGGTAAGCACACTTACCGTTTTGACCCAGGTACAGGAGTAACAGAAACCGTCTCCGTGCAGTTGGACGATTATCCTTTCGACTGGGAGAATATGATAGACAGCTACAAGACCGATTACACAGAAGCACAGGCTAAGGCCGTTGCCGAGCTGATGATGGCTTGTGGAGCTTCGGTGGAAATGCAATACACAGAATCGGGTAGCTCTGCATATCTATCGGCTGCTGCAGGTGCCTTTAGAAACAACTTTGGGTTTGATCCTGGATTGCCTGTTCATTACATTATCTTTGAAAGCTCAGACGAATATTATCCGGCATTGTATCGCGCCATAGCTGCCAAAATGCCTGTAGTATATGCTGGTAGCACAGGCGAAGATGGGCACTGCTTCATACTGGACGGTTATGACGAGGACGGCTTGTTCTCAGTTAACTGGGGCTGGGGCGGTTCTTCCGACGGAATGTTCAACATCCTTACTCTGAACGGATATTCTCAGCAGCAGCAATTTGTCCCAGTTACCAATCAAGGTGTCTATCCCCAGTCTACCTCCAAGTTTTGCATCGATGAAGGCTCAGTAGATTTCTCGCAAGTAGATGCCACACACATCAAGGTTTCTACTACAGGACTTCCCTTAAATATAGATGTAGACTCTTACAAAGGCAATCTGTATGTAGTAGCAAAAAACGTGACTTCAGGTGAGAGCAAGAGTATTGCAACGTTCGAGCTGAATACTACTGTCCCTGCTCTTTATTATGCGTCAGATAAAAACTTGTCAAAACCTTATGTTACTATTGTCAACAAGTTGAGTGATGGAGATTACCGTTTGTTTCTGGCTTCCAAGTCAGACAGGGAGACAGATTTCTCACCATTTCGCACAACAGACGAATATGCAAACAGTGCGCTAATGACCATCAAGGACGGGGCGATTTCTTTCTGGACCGTAGACTCTGCCGCTGGCTGGATGACGAATACCACAGGCATTACCCCTGTAGTCTCAATCAATTCCTACCAACGTTCTGCGAAAACTTTCAGTATTACAGGCCAGGAGGTAGACGACAGTTATCACGGCATTGTCATCAAAAACGGCATGAAATATAGACAATGAGCATTTACCGGTAGAAGTAAATCTCTATACATTTAAAACAGATGCATCCTTGCCACCCAAACGGGCAACCAAGGATGCATCTTTTCTTTATTTCTCCATCAGTCCCTTTACCTCATCCAAAGGTAATTGGGTACCTGCCGCCACTTGCTCTGGAGAGAGCCCTAGGGCTAGGAATCGTTTGGCATTTTCTATTTTCTCTTCATTTCTTCCTTCTGTTTTTCCCTCAGCACGTCCCTCAGCACGTCCTTCAGCTCGCCCTTCTTCATGTCCTTCAAGCCTACCTTCCGAAC
>CAVDKC010000054.1:0-15540 GCA_963609615.1 Oribacterium sp. | reverse complement strand
TACTATTCTTATGCCCCCAAAAAACAGACGTACGAGCCAGCTTATTTGGGCTTGTGCTCGTACGTCTGAATGTTGAATGTAGAAAGTTTTTAAAAGTCCACCACGGTGATGCCTGCGCCTCCAAACTGCACGTGCTCGTCGGCATAATGTATTATATTAGGTACGCTGCCCAGGTACTGGCGGATGAGCTGGCGCAGGATGCCGTTGCCCTTGCCGTGCAGGATGCGCACGCGGGGCATGCCTACGAGGATGGCATCGTCGATGAAGTACTGCACGGCATTCAGCGCCTCATCGCCACGCATGCCACGCACGTCGAGGTCTTGGTGGAAGTTGGCCTTGCGCGAGTCGATGGTTTTGCGGGTAGACTGACTGATGCCGTAGGCGGAGAGGTTCTCCTTGCGCTGTTCGGTTTTGTCGATGTTCTCGGTGTGGGTGGAGGCGTGCTCCAGTCGGTTGAGGCGCATTTTGGTGCGCATGCCGCCGAAGAGGGCGGTCGCCATATCGCCTGCGATGCTTTCTATCTGACCCACAGTGGTAAGGCCCTTGATGCGCACGGTATCGCCCGCCTTGAGTTCTCGCTTGTCATCGGCCTGTGCCTTGTTCTGTGCGTTGCGCAGGGCAGCTGCCGCCTTCTCCTGGCTCTCCTTCTTCTCGGCCTGCCGCTTGGCGTGTCGCTCTTTGCGCTGCTGTATCTGGGCTATCTTGCGGGCTATCTTGTCGTCGGCTTCACGGGTGTCGATTTCCTGTACCTCCTGCTTGAAGGCGTCCAGCTCCTGGCGGATGCGTCGGGTCTCTTCCTTATCGGCTTGGCTCTCCCTGATTTCGCGGATGGCATTCTCTATTTTCTTGTTGCTCTCCTTGAGCAGTTCGGCTGCCTCCTCCTTCGCCTTCTGGAGGATGGCCTTGCGGCTCTTCTCTATATCCTCGATGTCGCTCTCGTAACGCGAGATGGCCTTCTCCATGTCCTTCTCCCGCTGGTGGATGTTCTGTCGCTTGTTCTCCCAGTACCGCTTGTCGCGTACGATGTCTTGCAGGTACTTGTCGCTCTGTATGTACTCCGAACCAACGATGTCTGAGGCTGCCTGGATTACCTCCTCGGGCAGTCCTATTTTGCGGGCTATCTCGATGGCAAACGAGGAGCCGGGCCTGCCGATGGCTAGCTGGAAGAGGGCCTTCATCTCGTGGCGGTCGTAGAGCATAGCTCCGTTTACCACGCCCTCATGGCTGTCGGCAAAGTGCTTCAGGTTCTGGTAGTGGGTAGTGATGATTCCGTATGCGCCCTGCTGACAGAAGCGGTAGAGTACCGCCTCGGCGATGGCTCCGCCGATGCCCGGTTCGGTGCCAGTGCCAAACTCGTCTATCAGTATGATGGTGTCGCCATGGGCCTGCTTCATCATATTTTTCATATTGAGCAGGTGCGAGGAGTAGGTACTCAGGTCGTTCTCCAGGCTCTGTTCGTCGCCGATATCTATCATGATGTCCTGGAAAATGCCCATCTTGGAACGCTCGCTCACGGGTACGCTCAGTCCGCATTGTAGCATGTACTGCAGCAGTCCTACGGTCTTCAGGCAGACAGATTTTCCGCCTGCGTTGGGCCCCGAGATGATGAGGATACGTTTTTCCTGGGTTAGGGTGATGTCGAGGGGCACCACCTTCTCGTGCTTCTTCTCTAGCGAGAGTTGCAGCAGGGGGTGAATGGCTCTTATCCAGTCTATGTGCGGATGGGGTTCCACCTGTGGTTCTATCGCCTTGAAGGTGTCGGCCAACTTGTGTTTGGCCTGTATCAGGTCTATCTGTGCCAGGAAGCGGTAAGAGTCGATGATTTCCCTTGAGTAGGGGCGCACCTTGTTAGTAAAGTCGGTAAGGATGCGTATGATTTCCTTGCGCTCCTCGCCCTCCAGCTCGCGTATGCGATTGTTGGCCTCCACCACTTCGGTAGGTTCGATGAAGACGGTCTTGCCGGTGGCACTCTCGTCGTGCACGATGCCCTTGATTTTCTTCTTGAGGGTAGGTATGACGGGGATGACGAGCCTTCCGTCGCGCAGGGCTGGGGTTACGTCTTTCTCTACTACGCCCTCGGTCTGTGCGGCGCGCAGTATACTATATAATGTGCGCGATACGCTGCTCTCGGTCTTGGCCAGTTCGCGGCGTATCTGTAATAGTTCGGGTGTGGCGTTGTCGCGTATCTTGCCGAACTTGTCAAGTATCTGGTCTATGCGCAGTATGAGTTGGGGGAAGGTCACCACGTCTTGCGCCAGCCGGTGCAAGGCAGGGTAGGGGTACTTCTTCTCCCGGCGCCATCCGTCTTCCTGCTCGGCGTGTGCGTCGTCTTCATCGCTATGGTTGAGTATCTTCACCATGGTGGCGATGGTGGCCAGCGAGCGTCTGAGGTCGAAGAGCTCGTCTTCCTCCAGGTGGCTATTTTCCACTCGGATGCGCAGTATGCTCTCTCTTACGTCATAGAAATACTGGAGGGGGAAGTCTTCTGCCTCCTCCATCAGTCGGCGGAACTCACGCACCTGCATGAGCCACTCGTTTACTTCTTCTGCATCGCAGCAGAATGCCATCTTGTCTACCTGCTCCTTGCCTAGTGGCGAGAGGCATCGCTCGCGCATCATCTTTCGGATTTCGGTGAATCCTATCTTGCTTTCGAAACTGTCTGGATATATCACGTGTGTTTGATGTTTGGATATTTTTGTTGGGGGTGCTATGATTTCGAGGGCAAAGTTAAGCAAAATAATTGGAAAAGCCTAAAATTATCGCATGAAAAAGAAAAAATGGGGGATGTGCTGGCTTTTTTCATGCGATGGGGCGTAGATGTAACCGCATACCCACCTATATGAACCACATATAGCTCATGTCGACCACATAGTACATAACTGCTGATGTGGGACTTGCGAGAGTCGGGATTTCTTAGTATCTTTGCATCGAACAAAATGAATGCTTTGTTTGGTCAATATCACGAAAGAAGGCTTACGATTTTTCAGTCAGCAGGGCATGATGCCTTGTACTTTTTCTAAGAACAGTAATAAAATAAGGTGGGTAAGCGCAGGCTTGTCACACAAAGCATCTCTTCCCGAGCCTTCTTTTGTGAATATTGACATACAATTTGCTGTTGGGGGCACTTCCGAAAGCCACATATCATAAAAATATTTTTCCTCGTCGGATAATTTTTTCAGTGGAAGCCCTACTGCTTCATTGTTGACTAGTACGACAACTTCACCCAACAACGTGCTCAACGGGAAGGGCTTGTAATCTCCCGAGTAGCTTCCTTCCAAGGCTACGGATAACTTGGCAAAGGAGGAAAATGTCATAGATAAACCAAGTTTTCGGCTTTTTATTTTGTATTGTCTTCGATTTGCCGTAACTTTGCAGCCGCAAACTACAAATCAGGAAAATGAATCAACGAAAATTAATAAAAGGAGTATAGTCATTATGAGCGAACAGACAGAACAGAAAGATATCCAGAGGCAGCAGAGTGCTGCCCCACAGCCCCAAGCAGAGACCGAACAGCCACAGGCAGAGATAGAGCAGCCCAACGGCTTCCAGGTGGTGAACGAGGGATTTACTACCCGCGAGGCCATCGAGGAGGCTAAGCGGTGCTTGCACTGCAAGATACCGCAGTGCAGAAAGGGATGCCCCATCGAGAACGACATCCCCGACTTCGTGCACGAACTCTCCATGGGCAACATGGGGGCGGCGATGAGCATCATCAATGCCAAGAGCAATCTGCCAGCTATCTGCGGTCGCGTATGCCCCCACGAGAAGCAGTGCCAGGGCCACTGCGTGCTGGGCAAGAAGGGTAACCCCGTGCAGATAGGCAAGTTGGAGCAATTTATCGCCGACTTCGATACCCAGATGAGACTCTCGCGCGAGAAGTTGCCGCAGAAGACGCGTGGCAGAGTGGCCGTCATCGGTTCGGGCCCCGCAGGCCTCACCGTGGCAGGCGACTTGGCTAGACAGGGCTTCAATGTAACCATCTTCGAGGGGCAGGCCGAGCCGGGCGGCGTGCTGATGTACGGCATTCCCGAATACCGCCTGCCCAAGAGCGTGGTGCGCGACGAGGTGAAGAAGATAGAGGCACTGGGCGTGCAGTTTATCACGGGGTGTGTGGTGGGCGAGAACAATGTCACCATCGACAGCCTCTTCCGTGCCGGCTACGATGCCATCTTCATGGGTACGGGTACCAGCGTGCCCCAAAACATGGACTCCACACCAGGTAGCAAACTGCACGGCGTAAGCCAGAGTACCTACTTCCTGCACAACGTAAATGCCTATAACGAGGGTGCCCTTACCCGCAACATGGTTCCGCTGAAAGACGGCGAGAAGGTGGGTGTCATCGGTGGCGGCAACGTGGCGATGGATGCAGCCCGCACTGCCATCCGTCTGGGTGCCGACGTTACCGTGCTGTATCGCAAGACACAGGAGGAGATGCCAGCCATCCAGAGCGAATACGAGGAGGCTGTGAAGGAGGGGGTAAAATTCGAATGGAACACCACTGTAGAGGCTTTTCTCAAAGGTAAGAATGGCCGTTTGGGCAGTTGTGTGCTCAATACCCCCGATGGTGAAAGTGTGGAGAAGTTCGACCGCATCTATCTCGCCATCGGGTCACGTCCGGCCAACCGCATCGTCTCTACCACTGCAGGTATCGAGGTAGACGAGAAGGGCTACGTGAAAGTAGTAGGCCGTCCTTACGGCATGACCACCCGCCGCGGTGTCTTTGCTGGTGGCGACGTGGTACACCGTCCGCAGACCGTGGTCTTGGCGATGAAGGCAGCCAAGGAGGTGGCACAGGGCATCGCCCAGTACGTGGATGCCATCAAACTGCTGGAGGAGGCCAAGCGCATCGAAAAAGAGGGAAATATCTAGCTCAAAACTTTTTTTATCGCAAGAGCCTAGTGTTATAGACTTTTAAACAGAATTAATATCTCCCAAAACGAAAGCACGTTTCTTGGGAGATATTATTTTTTTATATAATTTTGTCGGGAAAATATCAAGCAAACAATGAGAAAGATACTGTTCATATTTCTGATGATAAGCTTAGGGATGGTGCAGGCATGGGCGCAGAAGACGTGTGTCATCGCCAGCGGAGAAGACCATGTACCTATCCGCGAGGCACTCATCCATACCGACAATAACCACTGGGCTCGCACCGACTATCGGGGCTACTTCAATATGCGCTACCCCTTCGACTCAGCCACCGTCTCCAAGCCCGGCTACATGAAGACAACCATCCGCTACGAGACTCTGCCCGATACCGTCTTCCTCCTACCCGAGGCAAAGCAGATAGGCGAGGTTACCGTATGGGGAAAGAATATGGAGCACATCGACGAGATGGAGAAGAATATCAAGAACAAAATCCAGGAAAGCCCGCAACCCATCACAGGCATCGGATTCAATGCCTTCGGATGGATGGATAAGCAGGCCAACCGCGACCGCAAGCACCTGAAGCAAGCCCAGAAGATATTTAAGGAGATGGACCGCCGAGACCCTGTCGTGGCGGTCTACGAGAAGGTTACGGGCAAAAAGTATGGCAAGAAGACCGACTATGAGCGCGAACTCGAAGCACAGGACTCTGTGCAAGCCGAAAAGCAGAAGCCCACCACGCTTCAGAAGACAGCCTCTGTAGCTCTCGGTGCAGCCGTGGGCGTGGACGATGTTGTACTTGATACGAAAGCGGCTGAAGTACAAATGCCAGATCTCTATAAGAAAGAGAAGTAACTAGGGAGCAGATTTGTAGCCCGAAAAATTGGTGGTATCAGAAAAAAGTCGTAACTTTGTAGCCGAAAATAAAAAAGAATAAAAAAGACAATGTTTGAAAATTTAAGTGATAGACTAGAACGCTCCTTCAAGATACTGAAGGGTGAGGGTAAGATAACCGAAATCAACGTGGCTGAAACCATGAAGGATGTGCGCCGCGCACTCCTCGACGCCGATGTAAACTACAAGGTGGCCAAGGAATTCACCAACAAGGTGAAGGAGAAGGCACTCGGCATGAATGTACTGACAGCCGTAAAGCCAGGCCAATTGATGGTAAAGTTGGTACACGACGAGCTGGCAGAGCTGATGGGAGGCGAAGAGGCTCCACTCAAGCTCGAAGGTCATCCAGCCATCATCCTCATGAGCGGTCTTCAGGGTTCGGGTAAGACTACTTTCAGCGGCAAACTCGCTAACATGCTTAAGACTAAGCGGGGTAAGAAGCCGTTGCTCGTGGCATGCGACGTGTACCGCCCTGCTGCCATCCAGCAGCTCCATGTAGTGGGCGAGCAGATAGGTGTGCCCGTATACAGCGAGCTTGAGAGCAAGGATGTATGCCAGATAGCTGACCACGCCATTCAGCAGGCTAAGACCAACGGCAACGACGTGGTTATCGTCGATACCGCTGGCCGTCTCGCCATCGACGAACAGATGATGCAGGAGATTAGCAATCTGAAGAACCATCTGCACCCAGACGAGACTCTCTTCGTGGTAGACTCCATGACCGGTCAGGATGCAGTAAATACCGCCAAGGAGTTTAACGACCGCCTCGACTTCAACGGCGTGGTACTCACCAAACTCGACGGCGATACCCGTGGCGGTGCTGCCCTCAGCATCCGCACCGTGGTAACCAAGCCTATCAAATTCATCGGTACGGGAGAAAAGATGGAGGCCATCGACGTGTTCCATCCTGCCCGTATGGCAGACCGCATCCTCGGCATGGGTGACGTGGTTTCGCTCGTGGAGAGAGCGCAGGAGCAGTTTGACCTGGAGGAGGCCAAGAAGCTGGAGAAGAAAATTCGTAAGAACCAGTTTGACTTCAACGACTTCTATGCCCAGATACAGCAGATTAAGAAGATGGGTAACATCAAGGACTTGGCTGCGATGATACCAGGCGTAGGCAAGGCCATCCGCGATGTAGACATCCCAGAGGACGCCTTTAAAGGCATCGAGGCCATCATCCAGAGTATGACGCCTAAAGAACGCACCAACCCATCCATCCTCAATACCTCTCGTCGCCAGCGCATTGCCAAGGGTTCGGGTACCGACATCCAGGAGGTAAACAAGCTCATCAAGCAGTTTGACCAAACCCGCAAGATGATGCAGATGATGACGGGCAACAAGATGGCCAGTATGATGGCGCGCATGAAGGGAATGCCTGGAATGCCCAAAATGCCTGGAATGTAATTTGAAGTGAAGAATTAAGTGAAGAGTGAAGAACGAAGAGTGGAGAATTCCCGTGCCTTGAGGGCGCAATCCTAATTCAACTTTTAACTTTCACACATCATAACGTTCAACTTTCAACGTAAAAAATATGCAGCTGATAGACGGAAAGGCGACGGCAGCCGCCATCAAGGAACAGATAGCCCAAGAGGTGGAGCAAATCGTGGCCACCGGGGGTAAGAGACCGCACCTCGTTGCTGTGCTCGTGGGGCACGACGGAGGCAGTGAGACTTATGTGAAAAACAAGGTCTTGGCCTGCGAGAAGTGTGGATTCAAATCTACCCTCATCCGATATGAGGACGACGTGACCGAGGAAGAACTCCTTGCCAGCGTAGACCGACTGAATAAGGATGCAGACGTAGATGGATTTATCGTGCAGCTCCCTCTGCCACGGCACATCGACGAGCAGAAGGTAACGATGGCGATAGACTACCGCAAGGATGTGGACGGATTCCATCCTGTCAACGTGGGCAGAATGGCACTGGGTATGCCTAGCTTCATTTCTGCCACACCGCTTGGTATCCTCACCCTCTTGCAGCACTACGGGATAGATACCAGCGGCAAGAAGTGCGTCATCCTCGGTAGAAGCAATATCGTGGGCAAGCCCATGGCGCAGCTAATGATGCAGAAGCAGTATGGCGATGCCACGGTCACTGTGTGCCACTCCCATTCTAAGGAATTGAAGAAGGAGTGTCAGGAGGCAGACATCATCATCGCTGCCATCGGGAAGCCAGATTTCGTTACAGCCGACATGGTGAAGCCTGGGGCGGTGGTTATCGATGTGGGTACCACACGGGTGCCCGACGCTTCGAGAAAGAGTGGCTTCCGGCTTAACGGTGACGTGAAATTCGACGAGGTGGCAGAGAAATGTTCTTTTATCACGCCAGTGCCGGGAGGCGTAGGGCCGATGACCATCTGTTCGCTGATGAAGAATACCCTCGCTGCCAGCAAAAAGGAATACTATAAGTAGACTGGAGAACTTTTCTCTGTCTTGTACAAAGAAAGAAACAAGTAAGCTTTTAATAGTAAACTTGATTTTTTTATAACTCTCTAATTTGTTGGGGGCAGGCTGCTGGGATTGCATCCTGCCCTTTTTTTAAAAAAATATTCTAATATGGAGATATAGATAAGGTGGTTATGATCTTTTCTTAAAATTCTGAAACTGATAATAATACAATAAAAACCAACAACAATGATGAAACCCAAAATTCTTTTGATGTCGGCTGCTCTCATGGCTATGGGACAAGGCATGGCAATGCAGCCTGTCAAGAAAACAGCCAAGACGCAGCCTGTCAAGAAAACAGCCAAGACACAGGCAGACAAGAATGTAGTCAAGGCGCAGGCAGACAAGGATGCCCCTGCCTACACTATCGTGGGCAAGGATTCCGTATGCCAGATCTTTGTTTATTCGCCAGCCCCTAACCAGGGATTGCACCTGGCTTATCTCACCGACGATGACCGATGGATGGATGTGGGGCAGCTCTGCTCTAGCGACTATGGGGCATGGGGAGCCGAGAAGAAGATGTACAACCCGTTTGTGATGAAGGCGAACGACGGCACGTGGCGGGCCCTCTGGAGCGTCAACGACCATTCGCCCCAGTTTGCCGTGGCTTACTCGGAAGACCTCATTACCTGGCGACCACAGGATTATCCCATCGTCAAGGAAAGAGGCGTTACCGACGTGGCTGCCTACCAGATGGACGACGGCAACATCGACATCTATCTGAAGACCAAGCAGGGCAAGCGATACGTGATGGCTTCGCCAGACTTCCGTACATTCAAGGAGAACGACACCGAGCCTTCGGCCGACGAGATACTGTGGCAGAGAGACACCGCCACCGTCAATGACAAGAAGTACCAGGGCTGCTGCTTCGATGTGCCTGCCGTGCATCTGCAATACATCCGCTCATGGTTTACAGCTCTCGCTGAGGAGAACCGGGAGAACTCCCGCCAGATGCCCAAGACTGATGCCGACCTCAAGGCGCTGGGATGGGATGGCGCCGACCTTACGGCTTCGCTCGCCATTACCCCACAGAAGTCGCATCGCATCAGCGACAGGCTGATAGGTATCTTCTTCGAGGACATCAGCCGCGCTGCCGACGGCGGACTCTGTGCAGAAATGCTCCAGAACGGCGACTTCGAGTACAATAAGGAAGACCGCAAGCACCAATGGAATGCCACTACGGCATGGCAGGGGGTGGAACTTGCTTCCTCAGCCTCTGCTGCCACTTCTTCCTCAGCCTTGATTTCTACCGATAACGGCGTGAGCCAAAACAATCCTCACTATGCCATCCTCGGCTCTACACCTATTTATAATATAGGCTGGGACGGTATCGCAGTTAAGCGTGGTGCTGCCATCGAGGGCAAGGCTGGCAAGCATCAGGCTGAGGTATACGAGGTGAGCTTTTATGCTCGTTGCATCGATGCCAAGCAGAAGCAGCTCACCGTGGCCCTCGTCGACAAGGAGGGGCAGCCTATCGCCGAGGCTAAGGTAAAGGTGGCAGGCTCTGAATGGGCGGAATACAAGACTCAGCTCCGCATTACCGACAAGTACAAGGGGCAGTTGCCGAGCGAGGCTGCTACCGAGGCAGAACAGAATGGTAAGGACATCCGCTTTGCCATCATTCCTAAGGGCGAGCAGAAGGTGGCTATCGACCTAGTGAGCCTCAAGCCACAAGATACTTACAAAGGGCATGGACTGCGCCGCGACCTCGCCGAGGCTATCGCCGACCTGAAGCCACGCTTTGTCCGCTTCCCGGGCGGATGTATGCTCCACGGACAGGGACTGGACAATATCTATCATTGGAAGGAGAGCGTAGGCCCGCAGAAAGACCGCAAGCCAGCCCTCAACATCTGGAGCTACCATCAGACCCGCCAGCTAGGCTTCTACGAGTACTTCCAGTGGTGCGAGGATATGGGCGCAGAGCCTCTGCCAGTGTTGGCGGCAGGCGTGCCTTGCCAGAACTCTTGGACTAACGCGCAGGGATTGGGCGGTCAGCAGGGAGGCATCCCGATGAAGGACATGCCAAAGTACATACAGGATGTGCTCGACCTCGTGGAGTGGGCTAACGGCGACCCCGCCACATCCAAGTGGGCCAAGATGAGAGCTGACGCTGGCCATCCGGCTCCTTTCGGTCTGAAGATGATAGGCATCGGAAACGAGGACTTGATTTCCACCGACTTCGAGACTCGCTATCTGATGATATGCAAGGCTCTCAAGGAAAAGTACCCCGAGATAGAGGTGGTAGGAACGGTAGGTCCGTTCCGCTGGCCATCGTCCGACTATATTGAGGGCTGGAAGATAGCCAAGGAGAACAGCAAGATACTCGATGCCGTAGACGAGCACTACTACGAGCAGCCTGGCTGGTTTATCAATCACCAGGACTACTATGATGACTACGACCGCAAGGCTCCCAAGGTTTATCTGGGCGAGTATGCCTCTCGTGGCAAAGACCCTGTAGACAACGCCCTGGCAGAGGGCATACACCTCTGCAACGTGGAGCGCAACGGCGATGTGGTGGAGATGACTTCCTATGCACCGCTTCTCTGCAAAGACGGCTACAGCAACTGGAGTCCAGACATGATATACTTTAATAATAATAAGGTGCGCGCGAGCGAGAGCTACAAGATGCAGCGTATGTTCGGGCAGCATGCAGGCGATACCTATGTGGCATCCCAGTTGAATCTGCCAGCTCAGCTCAAGAGATATGTGGGCACGAGCGTCGTGAAGGATTCCAAGACTGGCAAGACTTGGCTCAAGGTAGTAAACGCCCTGCCTCGCAAGCTCAAACTTCAGGTTTCGGGACTGGGCAATAAGACCGTGGAGGTAGCTGGGCGTAGTGCCGAGGTATTCGAACTGTAATAGGTGGTCTATTTAGCGGGTGCAAAGTGGTAAAAAAATCCTCTAGTATGCTATATTTTTACTAAAGAGATGTTGCAGAATATAAAAAGTACAGAAAATATTTGGCAGTTAAGAGTTTTTTTTGTTTCTTTGCACCCGTTTTTCGAAATGCTGATTTTTTGCGTCGGATGACGCATGTAAAAAGCAGACAATATCAATCAAGAGAAAAGAAATTAGTGATTTTAAATTTATATAAAAATTAGAGAGACATGAAAAAGTCAGTATTATTATTTGCAGCCACAGCGATGGCTGTAGCAGCTTCTGCTCAGACAGTAACTGAGAGCAAAACTTTAGACAATTGGTACATCGGTATCAATGGTGGTATTCAGACCAAGACTACCCATAATGCTTGGACCAAGAACCTCAACCCTAACGCTGGTCTTCGCATCGGTCGTTGGATTACTCCTGTTGTAGGTTTCGCAGTAGAGGGCAACGCTTACTTCAGTGACCACTGCGGTGCTCATGGCTTCCCACAGTCTAAGACTGTAGTTCGCTATATGAACGCTGGTGTAATCGGTACAGTAAACTTGAATAACTGGTTTGCCGGTTACAAGGGTGAGCCACGTACATTCGAGGTTATCCCTGTAGCTGGTCTTGGTTGGGGGCACACATTCGGTGCTGGCAAGACTTACAATGCGCTTACTTCTAAGGCTGGTATCGACTTCGCTTTCAATCTCGGCAGCAACAAGGCTTGGCAGATATATGTAGAGCCTTCTATGAACTGGGCTCTCGCTGGCGACAAGAACGTTTCTGTATTAAACCAGGGCGTAAAGTACAATGTCAATGCTTCTGCATTCCAGGTGAACGTAGGTGTTGTCTATAAGTTCAAGAACTCTAACGGCACACACAACTTCACTATCGCACAACTCCGTGACCAGGCTGAAATCGACGGTTTGAACGGTCAGATCAACGACCTCCGCAACGACTTGAATGGCAAGGACGCTCAGCTCGCAGCTAAGGACAAGCAGATAGCCGACCTTAAGAACGCTCTCAATGAGTGCAACAAGAAGCCTGTTTACGAGAAGCCAGCTACAGCTACCAACTTGCAGCCAACAGTATTGTTCCGTCAGGGCAAGTCGGTAGTAGAGAAGAGCCAGTTGGCTAACATCGAGATGATTGCTCAGTACATGAAGAATCATCCAGATGCTAAGGTAGAAATCAAGGGTTATGCTTCTCCAGAGGGTTCTAAGGAAGTTAACCAGAAGTTGTCTGAGAATCGTGCTAACGCAGTAAAGGACATACTCGTTAAGACTTACAAGGTCGATGCAGACCGTTTGGAGGCTAAGGGTATGGGCGCAACCGACAAGCTCTTCAAGCAGGTAGAGTTTAATCGTGTTGCTACATTCAACGATAACAACGAGAAGTAATCTTACATCTCATTTTTAGAATAAAATAAATAAGAGTCCTCTAGGCTTTTGCCTAGGGGACTTTTTGGTAGGTGCGAAAATATGCGCAGTTTTGTAGTTTTTGAGAATTAATAGTAATAATCCGTAAGTTATTTTGTGTGTTTTATAACAAAATCGGCATATTTGTGAAAGTTTCTACTAAAATCGTTGGCTATTACATAAATTCTCAGTATCTTTGCAGTCAGTTATGGGAAGAAAAGCAGTTTTAGGCACAGTATTCTCTGGTATGCAAGAAAAATAAAGATACAAAACAATATGAAACATCCATTAAGAAGTAGCGTCTGTACTGAAGGCAGAAGAATGGCAGGTGCCCGTGCACTCTGGGTAGCTGCAGGTATGAAACATGAGCAGTTTGGCAAGCCAATCATTGCCATCGTGAACAGCTTTACACAGTTTGTTCCAGGTCATACTCATCTGCACGAAATCGGTCAGATTGTCAAGAAGGAAATCGAGGCAATGGGTTGCTATGCAGCCGAATTCAATACTATCGCCGTAGACGATGGTATCGCCATGGGGCACGACGGCATGCTCTATTCGCTGCCTAGTCGTGATATCATTGCCGACTCTGTGGAGTACATGGTAAATGCCCACAAGGCGGATGCCATGATTTGCATCTCCAACTGCGACAAGGTGACCCCGGGTATGCTTATGGCTTCCATGCGACTGAATATTCCTACGGTGTTCTGTTCGGGCGGTCCAATGGAGGCAGGCAGATGGAAGGGCGAGAATGCCGACTTGATTACCGCTATGATTAAGGGTGCCGACACATCCGTAAGCGACGAGGAGATGAAGCAGATAGAGCAGTGTGCTTGTCCTGGTTGCGGCAGTTGCTCTGGTATGTTTACTGCCAACTCCATGAATTCCCTTACCGAGGCTATCGGTCTTAGTCTCCCTGGCAACGGTACCATCCTTGCCACCCACAAGAACCGCATCCAGCTCTTCAAGGATGCTGCTCGCCAGGTAGTGAAGAATGCCTATGCTTACTATGAGGACGGCGATGAGAGCGTATTGCCACGCAGCATCGCCACCCGTGAGGCTTTCCTCAATGCCATGACTCTCGATATCGCTATGGGCGGCAGTACCAACACGGTGCTCCACTTGCTCGCAGTAGCTCAGGAAGCAGGTGCCGACTTCAAGATGGAAGACATCGATCAGCTTAGCCGTAAGGTGCCTTGTCTCTGTATGCTATCGCCTAATACTCAGAAATATAGCGTGCAGGAATGCAATCGTGCAGGTGGTATCTTGGGCATCATGAACGAACTGGACAAGGGTGGGCTTATCCGTAAGGAGTGTAAGCGTATCGATGGAAAGACACTGGGCGAGCAGTTGAAGAAATATGACATTACAGGTGACAGCCTTGATGCAGAGGCAGACCGTATCTATCATAGTGCCCCAGGTAGAAAGTTCTCTACCCAGATGGGTAGTCAGGACGCAAAGTGGGAGAGTCTCGACACCGACCGCGAGAACGGCTGTATCCGCAGCTTAGAGCATGCCTACACCAAGGATGGTGGCTTGGCTGTACTCTTCGGCAATATCGCACAGAATGGTTGTGTGGTGAAGACTGCTGGTGTGGCTCCTGAGCTTTGGCACTTTGAGGGACCAGCTGTTTGCTTCGACTCCCAGGAGGATGCTTGCGAGGGAATCCTTGGTGGCAAGGTAAACTCTGGCGACTGCGTGGTGATTACCCACGAAGGTCCTAAGGGTGGTCCAGGCATGCAGGAGATGCTGTATCCTACATCTTATATCAAGAGCCGTCACCTCGGCAAGGAGTGTGCCCTCATCACCGATGGTCGATTCTCTGGTGGTACGTCAGGCTTGAGTATAGGACATATCAGTCCAGAGGCTGCGGCTGGTGGCAACATCGGAAAAATCAAGGATGGCGACATTATCGTCATCGACATCCCGAGCCGCAGTATCAATGTAAAACTCTCTGATGAGGAGCTAGACGCTCGCCCTCAGCAGCCACTCAAGCGAAACCGTGTGGTAAGCAAGGCTTTGCGTGCCTACGCACAGAGTGTAAGCTCGGCAGACAAGGGGGGAGTGAGAATCATCGACTAAGAAATTAAAATTTAAAAGTATAAATGGCAAAAGAAGTAATATCAGGAGCTGAAGCATTGATGCGCTCCCTGCATAACGAAGGGGTGAAGACCATCTTCGGATACCCAGGCGGCAGCATCATGCCAGTGTTTGATGCACTGTATGGTTACACGAGAGGAGAGAAAAAGATGTTCGACCACATCTTGGTACGTCACGAGCAGGCTGCTGCTCACGCAGCACAGGGCTATGCCCGAGTCAGCGGCGAAGTGGGCGTCACACTCGTAACCAGTGGCCCTGGAGCAACCAATACTTTGACAGGTATTGCTGATGCCATGATGGATTCTACGCCTATCGTGGTCATCGCCGGGCAGGTGGGAACGCCTGCCTTGGGTACAGATGCTTTCCAAGAGGTAGACTTGGTGGGCGTTACGCAACCCATCACCAAGTGGGCTTACCAGATTCGCCGTCCTGAGGATGTGGCGTGGGCTGTGAGCCGTGCCTTCTATATCGCACGCAGCGGCCGTCCAGGTCCTGTCGTACTCGACTTCACCAAGAATGCCCAAACTTCCACTTGTGAGTGGGAGCCTGCCAAGTGTGAGAAGGTAACCTCTTACAACCCTTATCCCAAGATAGCCGAGAAGTCTGTAGCAGAAGCTGCCGAACTCATAAATAATGCCAAGAAACCTTTTGCCCTCGTGGGGCATGGTGTGGAGTTGGGCGGAGCGCATAATGAGTTGATTGAGTTCTTGGAGAAGGCAGACATCCCTGCCGGACGTACCTTGCTCGGTCTCTCAGCCCTTCCAAGTAACCACCCTCTGAATATGGGCATGCTCGGAATGCATGGTTCTTACGCTACCAATATGAAGACGCAGGAGTGTGATGTACTCATCGCCATCGGTATGAGATTCAGTGATCGCATCATCGGTGTTCCGTCCAAGTATGCCAAGCAGGCGAAGATTATCCACCTCGACATCGACAAGTCTGAGATAGACAAGG
>CAVDKC010000053.1:0-15824 GCA_963609615.1 Oribacterium sp. | reverse complement strand
CAAAATGCTTTGAGTAGGGTATACTGTAAACATTTTTCTTTCCACATAACACTGCTACGGCAGGGAGACAGCTCTCCCTGCCGAGAAAAAAATATCTGCCTGCCGAGGAAAAAAGTTTTTTCTGCCGTAGTAATTTTCAAAGTGGGGTATGCCGCTTGAATACAGGCAATGCGTCGGGCTCGCCCATGTAATAAAAAATCGCATGTAAGACGGATATCCACATATACCTTGACGAAAACGAAACGACTCCCGATGAACGAACGGATTTACGCCCCAATGGCTTCACCCATGAGAGCGTATCTATGCTTAAGCCACACACTTTTGCAGGTGACCCGACTTTTCTTTGTAGTTTGCAAAGAAAGTGCAGTTATTGGATAAAATAATACAAGTGTGTTTGGAATTTTTGTGTTATCTTTGCAACCGAAAACGGCCAACCGTATTACAACTAACGAAAATAATCAAAATATGAATCACTTAACAAAGTTTTTTAGGTTAATAATTATAGGTGTTATGACAAGTGTACTGGGCTCTTTGAGCATCAGTGCACAAGTCATAGGTCACAGCATCGTAGTCTCAGTCGTCCCCGACCACCAAGACTGGAACTATAAGGTAGGCGAGAAGGCTACCTTTACGGTGAATGTGCGTAAGAGTGGTACACTGCTCGATGATGTGAAGGTGGATTATACCGCAGGTCCTGTGATGTTTCCCGATACGAAGAAAAGTGCCATTCTGAAGGATGGTACGATGAAATATACGGGCTCGTTGAGTACCCAGGGCTTCTATCGCCTTAAGGTTACTGCCCATGTGAACGGCAAGGACTATGAGGGGCTTTGCACCGCAGCTTTCTCTCCAGAGAAGATTCAGCCGTTTGCCCAAGAACCTAAGGACTTCGACGATTTCTGGAAGAAGGCTTTGGATGAGGCTCGGCAGAATGATCTCAACCCCACCAGGGTTCTCTTGCCAGAGCGTTGTACCAAGGATAAGAATGTATACGAAATCAGTTATAATAACAATCGCTGGGGCTCCAAGATGTATGGCATCTTGAGTGTGCCGGTGAAGGAAGGTAAATATCCAGCCTTGCTGCGTGTGCCAGGTGCTGGCGTTCGCCCTTATAGTGGTGATACCTATACCGCTCCTGCCGAATGCATCGTGCTGGAAATCGGTGTACATGGCGTGCCTGTTACCATGGAGCAACAGGTTTACGATGACCTCGCCAATGCAGCTCTGAACGGTTATTGGGATACCAATCTTGCCAATCCTGACCGCAATGCATACAGGCGCATCATTACTGGTGCCGTTAGAAGCGTAGACTATATCGCCTCTCTCCCAGAGTGGGATGGAAAGGTTATCGGCGTGACTGGTTCTTCGCAGGGTGGATTCCTGTCTATCGCTGTGGCAGCCCTCGACAAGCGCATCACCTTCCTGGGTGCCGTACATGATGCCATGTGCGATTATGAGGCTGAGGCCCATGGCGTGGCAGGCGGATGGCCTCACTACTTTTATAATGAAAGCAAAAGCCAAGGAGCTGCTTGGAAAGACCGCAAACTATCTGAAATAGAAAAGGCTCGTGTAGAGGGTGCCCGCTACTATGATGGCGTCAACTTCGCTCGCCGTATTACCGTGCCGGGCTGGTATAGCTTCGGGTACAACGACGAGGTGGTGCCTCCTACATCTTCTTATGGGCTTTATAATATCGTAAAGGCTCCCAAGGAGTTGAGTGTCTATCAGATGACAGGGCACTTCTGGTATCAGGAGCAATGGGACGAATGGCAGAATTTTATAGTGAAACATTTAACAGCAAAATAAAATGATCAAGAGAATTTTATTGAGTGCAGCTTGCTTGATGGCGATGCAGGGAGCTATGGCACAAGTAGATGGCGTAACAGGCGCATCTACCCAGGCGGAAATGGCTTCTTCTGTCAAATCCAGAAAAACTAGCAGCAAAACTCCTGCCGAGCAACTGAAGGCTCGCTTGCAGAAATTGATAAGGAAGGGCATTATGCTCGGTCATCAAGACGACCCTGTATATGGCACTACCTGGAAATGGGATGAGGGAAAGAGCGATGTGCTCCTCATCACGGGCGACTATCCTGCCGTGATGGGATTCGACCTAGGTAAAATAGAGTTGGATAGCAAGGAGAATCTTGACGGTGTGCCTTTCTGCCGTATGCGGCAGGAGATTATCGCCCAGCATGAGCGTGGAGGTATCGTTGCCTTGAGTTGGCATCCCTGGAATCCTGTAACAGGCGAGAATGCCTGGGACCCTAAGGGAGATGCCGTGGAAGCCGTACTGGATGGGGGAGTTCAACAAACAAAGTTTGATTCTTGGCTCAAAAAAGTATCAGATTTCATCCTCTCTCTGAAGACTCCTGATGGTAAACTGGTTCCTGTTATCCTCCGGCCGTGGCATGAGATGAATGGCGGCTGGTTCTGGTGGGGCGCCAACAGTTGTACACCTGTTCAATATAACCAACTATACACAAAGACCTATCACACACTTACTAAAGCAGGGTGTAACAACATCGTTTGGGCGTGGTCGCCTAACCTCAGTGACCAGAAAACAGTAGAACTCTTCTTGGAGCGATACCCTGGAGGTGAATACGTAGACCTGATGGGTGTCGACGTCTATGAGTTTGACAACAACGATGCCAACTACCAGAAGAACCTGAAGGAGACGATGAATGTGATGATGGCTGCAGCCAAGCAAGAAGGCAAGATGGCTGCCCTCACAGAGACGGGTTGCCGTGGCATCTCGCAGAAGAAGGATTGGTTCACCCAAGTTCTTTGGCCTGTGCTCAAAGACTATCCTGTGAGCTACGTGCTCTTTTGGCGCAATGCCTGGGACAAGCCTCAAGAAGAGGCTTATCTGCCAGGAGTGGGCGATGGCGATATCGTGAAAGACTTCCAGGCGTTCAAGGACGAGAAGAAAGTACTCTTTGCGAAAGATATCAAGAAAATAAAGAATTAAAAAAATAATTACATATGGCAAATTTTCAAGACAAAGTGAAAGCACTGCGCGCTCATCATGAGGAATTGTTGAGCCGTAAGAATAAACCGGTAGAGTGGGGAAATGGTATCTATGAGAAGTACGAAAACCCTATCCTTACGGCAGAGCATACTCCACTGGAGTGGCGTTATGACTTCGATGAGAAGAGTAACCCCTATCTGATGCAGCGCATCATGATGAATGCTACCCTTAACTCGGGTGCCATCAAGTGGAATGGCAAGTATCTCCTGGTTGTGCGTGTGGAGGGAGCAGACCGCAAGAGCTTCTTCGCTGTAGCCGAGAGTCCTAACGGCGTGGACAACTTCCGCTTCTGGGACGAGCCTATCACCATGCCCGAGGACATCGTGCCCGCTACCAATATCTATGACATGCGCCTCACAGCCCATGAGGATGGATACATCTATGGAGTGTTCTGCGCAGAGCGTCACGATGAGGCACAGCCTGGCAATCTCAGTGCTGCTACTGCTACCGCTGCCATCGCACGTACCAAGGACCTCAAGAACTGGGAACGTCTTCCAGACCTGAAGACCAAAAGCCAGCAGCGCAACGTGGTATTGCATCCTGAGTTTGTAGATGGCAAGTATGCCTTCTATACCCGTCCACAGGATGGTTTCATTGATACAGGTTCGGGCGGTGGAATCGGTTGGGCACTCGTAGACGACATTACCCATGCCGAGATTACCGGGGAAAAGATAATCAATGCTCGTCACTACCATACCATTCAGGAGGTGAAGAACGGTGAGGGCCCTCATCCTATCAAGACAGATAAAGGATGGTTGCATTTGGCACATGGTGTACGCGGTTGCGCCAGTGGTCTGCGCTATGTACTCTATATGTACATGACTGCTCTTGACAATCCTACCAAGGTGATAGCAGAGCCAGGAGGATACCTCCTAGTACCTGAGGGCGGCGAGTATATCGGCGATGTGATGAACGTGGTGTTTGCCAACGGATGGATTGTCGACGAGGATGGAAAGGTGTTTATCTACTACGCTTCTTCTGATACTCGCATGCACGTGGCCACTTCTACCATCGACCGTTTGGTAGACTACTGCATGCACACGCCTAAAGACGACTATCGCACGCAGTTCTCCGTAGAGAAGATCAAGGCTTTGGTCGCAAAGAATAAGAAAACATTAGGTAATTAGTCAAGGTAATAAGATTGTAGGGATTCAACACTCAGCTTTCAACTTTCAACATTAAACAATGGCAAGTATAAAAGAAAAAATAGCTTATGCTCTCGGCGATGCAGCTGCGGGTGGTATTGTCTGGAAGGTGATGAGTATCGCTTTTCCTCTGTTTTTTACCAATGTCTTCGGACTCTCTTTTGCTGATGCGGCAGTCTTGATGCTTGTCGCCCGTATGTTCGACGTGGTGACCGACCCCTTGATGGGTACTCTCGCCGACCGTACGCAGAGTCGCTTCGGTACCTATCGCCCTTGGCTCATCTTCGGTGCCGTTCCCTTCGGTTTGATATTCGCCTTGCTGCTCTATACCCCAGACTTCGGACCTGTGGGCAAGCGCATCTATGCTTATACCCTTTATCTCTTGATGATGGCCGTGTATACGATGGTGAATGTGCCTTATGGTTCGTTGCTCGGCGTGATGACCGACAATGACGACGAGAAAAACCAGTTCTCCTCATTCCGTATGGTGGGAGCTTATGCCATGGGCTTTGTTACCCTGCTTTCTTTCCCTTATCTCCAGAAGATGGTGGGAGGCACAGATGCCCATCAGTATGCCGTTATCGGAGCGGTGCTGGGAATAGTGGCTGCCGTGATGACCTTGATTTGCGGTCTCCTTACCAAGGAACGCTTACAGCCTAAGCGAGCCGAAAAGTTCTCTTTCCGGCAGTTTGTAGACCTCGTGCACAACAAGGCTTGGCTCTATATGACCGCCATTGCCGTTTGCACCAACTTCTTCAATGGCTTCCGCTATGCAGTGGCAGGTTATATGTTCGACTACTGCTTGCATGGCAATGTCACCGTCGAGGGACTCATCATCAATTATACCGTGTTTATGGCATTCGGTGAAGTAACTTGTATGATATTTGGTGGTGTATCACCTTGGTTTACACGCATTGTGGGTAGCAAGCGCATGGCATTCTTCTGGTCGGCCGTTCTCTGTCTGCTACTTTCCGTGGCATTCTTCTTCATACCGATGGATCCTGCCTATATCTGGGTGATGATAGGATTGGTCGTCTTTACCTCTGTGGGCATCGGTATATACTCTCCACTGATGTGGTCAATGTATGCCGACGTGGCAGACTATCATACAGCGCATTTCGGTGCTTCGGCTACAGGTCTTATCTTTTCATCCGGCACGATGAGCCAAAAATTCGGTACTGCGGTCTCTGGTTCGCTCATCGCCCTGTTGCTAGGTATGGCGGGTGCCAACATGATAACCGACAAGATGGGCAACACGATGATAGACCCAGCCAGTGTTACCGACTCTGTGCTCACTATGGTTTGGTCGCTCTTCTCGCTCTTCCCTGCAGTCATCGCATTCCTGCTGATGGTATTGGCATGGAAATTCCCTATCAAGAAGTAACCTAGTCATCACAATGTTTAACTTCCCAAACTAGTATTACTAAATAATCGTTATGGAAAACTTGAAACAAACGATGAAGGATGTCTTGGAGAACAACATCCTGAACTATTGGCTCGAAAAGGTCGTAGATAAGGAAAACGGCGGCTTCTATGGCCGTCTCGATGGCAACGACCAGGTGCATCATGAGGCAGAAAAGGGAGCGGTGATGAATGCTCGCATCCTCTGGGCTTTCTCTGCCGCATACCGAGTATTAAAGACCCCCGAGTATCTGGAGGCAGCCACGCGCGCCAAGGAATATATATGCGACCACTTCCTTGACAAAGAGTATGGCGGAGTCTACTGGAGCGTAGACTACAAGGGAAATCCCCTCGACACCAAGAAGCAGACTTACGCCATAGGTTTTGCCATCTATGGTTTCTCAGAGTATGCTCGTGCCACAGGCGACCAGGAGGCACTCGACATCGCAGTCTCCCTATATCATGATATAGAGAAGCATGCTTTCGACTGCAAGAACAATGGTTATATCGAGGCATTGACCAGAGAGTGGAATCCTATTGCCGACATGCGTCTTTCCGACAAAGACGAGAATGGTTCCCGCACGATGAATACCCACCTGCATATCATCGAGCCATATACCAATCTGTATCGGGTATGGAAGGCTCCAGAACTGGAAAAGGCCATCCGCAACCTGCTCGGCATCTTTACCGATAAGCTCCTCAATACGCAGACTTATCATCTAGACCTTTTCTTCAATGACCGATGGGAGGGTAAGCGCAATATAGAGAGCTTCGGGCACGATATCGAGGCTTCCTGGTTGCTCCACGAGACAGCTCTAGTGCTTGGCGACAGAGAGGTGTTGCTCAAGATAGAACGTATCATCCGCCGCATTGCTGAGGCTGCCGACGAGGGGCTGCGTCCAGATGGCAGTATGGTGTACGAGCACTGGAAAGACGATGACAGGTACGACCTCCAACGCCAATGGTGGGTGCAGTGCGAGAACATCATCGGCCACATCGACCTATACCAGTACTTCCGCACCGACGAGAATCTGGAAGTGGCCATCCGTTGCTGGAACTATGTGGCCAAACACTTGATGGATGCCAAGAATGGAGAGTGGCACTGGGCTATCCTCGAAGATGGTAGCGTGGATAAGATGGACGATAAGGCAGGTTTTTGGAAGTGTCCTTATCATAACACACGAATGTGTCTCGAATTGATCGAGAGAGAATATTAAAGTATCTCGCAGATAGATGCAGATTACGCAGATTCTTATTTTATGGGTGAATAAATTTGCGTAATTTGTGAAATCTGCGAGACTTTTTTTGTTTATCCCAATTATTTATTGTACTTTTGCAAAGCGTTGATTGAGGTAGCGACGAACTAGTTCAATTCAATATTTAACACCAAACATTCAATAATATAATTAGATGTATATAGCAGTAGCAGGAAATATCGGTAGCGGAAAGACCACGTTGACCAAAATGCTCTCCAAGCATTACGGCTGGAAGAAGTACTTGGAAACAGTGACGGATAATCCATATATCGACGACTATTACCAGAATATCCCCCGATGGGCTCTCAATATGGAGGTGTTTTACCTGAAGCAACGTTTCAAGAACCTTCTGGAGATACAGCACAGCGAGGAGACGGTCATACAAGACCGTACGATATTCGAAGGCGTATATGTATTTGCCGCCAACAATCGCAAGATGGGTAACATGGACGAGCGAGACTACCAGACCTACATGGAACTCTTTGAGTCGATGATGCAGGTGGTGGAGATGCCTAAACTCATGATCTATCTCCGTTCCTCCGTTCCTCACCTGGTAAAAAATATCCAGAAGCGGGGGCGCGACTATGAGCAGAAGATGCCTATTGACTATCTGGAGGGAATCAACCAACTCTATGACGATTTCATCATGAACCATTACAAAGGCAGGGTGCTGGTAGTAGAGGTGGATGACCTCGACTTCGAGCACAATCCCAAGCAGTTCGGTGACATTATCGATAAGATAGATGCCAAACTCTTCGGCCTGTTCTCGTAAGAGACCTGAGACAGATCAAGTCCAATTTAACACTTAACATTTAACATCCAAAAATACGATGCATATAGCAATAGCAGGAAATATAGGAAGCGGCAAGACTACTCTTACCAAAATGCTTGCCAAACGTTATGGCTGGAAGGCTAACTTCGAACCAGTAGACAATAATCCGTATCTCGCAGATTACTATAAGGATATGGAGAGATGGTCGTTTAATCTTCAAATCTACTTCTTGAACAAGCGATTCCACGACGTGGTGGAAATCTCTCGCTCGGAGCAGACCATCGTGCAGGATAGAACCATCTTCGAAGATGCTCGCATCTTCGCTCCTAACCTGCATGACATCGGTATGATGAGCGACCGCGACTTCAACAACTATACCGACCTCTTCGACCTGATGATTAGTCTGGTCAGGCTCCCAGACTTGATGATTTATATCAAGAGCAGTATACCTACGCTCGTCAAGCATATAGAGAAGCGAGGCAGAGACTTCGAGAAGAGCATCCGCATCGACTATCTTCAGGGCTTGAACAATCGATACGAGGAGTGGATCAAGAGCTACAAGGGAAGACTCATCATTGTAGATGGCGACAACTTGGAGTTTGGCGAGAATCCGGAGGACTTCCGTAAGGTGACGGATTTGATAGACGCAGAGCTTTTTGGACTTTTTAAGTAGCGAATGTAATCATAACGTTAATATACTAAGATGAAGATAAAAGTGAAGATAGAGCAGGCTACGCCCGACATGGCCTCTCATATCGCATCGCTCATCATGGAGGCGATGAACCCGGAGTGTTGCCAAAACTTTGCGGGGCCTAGACATACCTTGGTTGATTTCCACCAGATGATGACCCGACTGGTAGAGATGGAGGATAGCCAGTATAGTTATCGCAATACCTTGGTAGCTACTACAAGCGACGGCATCCTTGCAGGTATCTTGGTGGGTTATGACGGTGCCCGGCTCAAGACCTTGCGTGAGCGATTCATCGCCGAGGCGATTGTGAGTTTCGGGATAGACTATTCGGGAATGGACGATGAGACAGAAGAAGGGGAGTTCTATCTGGACAGTCTCGCCGTTTCTAGCAATTATCGGGGCAAGGGCGTTGCCACCCATCTCTTGGAGGCAGCCATTCAGCGAGCCAAGGAGTTAGGGGCTCCTGTAGTGGGCTTGCTTTGTGATAAGGGAAATCCGAAAGCAGAGCGTCTCTATACTAGTGTCGGCTTCCGATATGTGAACGATGCCATATGGGGTGGACATGCCATGAAGCACCTGCAGATTCAGTTATAAATGAGAAATGACTTTCTCTCTTTCTGGGTAAGAAAAAAACAAAAGCCCGGACGGAATAGTTGCCGTCCGGGCTTTTGCTTTCGATGTTGCTCCTATTCTACTTCCCGTATTTCGCTCTCGTCCATATTGTGGTCGAGGCGGCCTTCCCAGAGATATTTCCTCGTCTCTTTTACGATGATGCCGCTCAGGCAGAGTAGGGAGATGAGGTTAGGGATAGCCATGAGGGCATTCATGCAGTCGGCGATGTTCCATACCAAACCGAGACTGATAATACTTCCTAAGTATATGCTGGCGATGTAGGCGATACGGAAACTGAGCATCCACTTTTTGCCTTTTAGATATTCCACGCATCTTTCGCCATAATAGCTCCATCCTATGATGGTGCTGAAGGCAAAGGTGGCTAGTCCGAAGGTGAGCAGTGGCGCACCGATGTACGGTATCTTGCTGAACGAAGCCTTGGTAAGGGCTGCCCCATTATGATAGTCGATGTCGGGATATGCAATGATGCTGGTGGTAATGACCAGACCTGTCATCGCGCAGATGATGACGGTGTCCCAAAAGGTACCCGTAGAAGATACCAAAGCCTGTCGCACAGGGTTGCGGGTCTGGGCTGCAGCAGCTACGATGGGAGCCGAACCTAGACCACTCTCATTCGAGAAGAGGCCTCGGGCAATACCATAGCGGGCGGCCATTATCAGAGTGCTTCCTGCAAATCCGCCTCCTGCTGCCTTTGTGGTAAATGCAGACTCCACGATAACCTTGAGGGCTGGCAGCAGATAGGCATGGTTTACGCATAATATATAGATGCAGCCGAGCACATAGAGTAGTGCCATGAAAGGTACGAGCATACTCGATACCCTGGATATACTTTTCACGCCTCCGATAATCACCGCAGCAGTAAGCACTGTGATGATGGCACCTGTGATGTATGGCGAGATGTGATACTGCTCCTCTGCCAGTGAAGAGATGGCGTTCGCCTGTACCGTACTGCCGATACCGAAGGAGGCGAGGGCGGCAAAGAAGGCGAAGAGGACGGCAAGCCATTTCCATCCCAGCCCGTTTTCCAATGCATACATCGGCCCGCCGAGCATTTTGCCGCTTTTGGTCTTTACCCGGTATTTTACGGCAAGTAGTCCCTCAGCATATTTGGTAGAGATGCCGAATACACCAGTCAGCCAGCACCAGAGTACAGCACCCGGACCGCCGAGTGCGATAGCCGTAGCCACGCCTACGATGTTGCCTGTACCGATAGTGGCGGCAAGAGCAGTGGCAAGGGCACCGAATTGTGATACGTCGCCTGTGGAATCCTTGTCTTTCTTAATCGACAGTTTGATTGCCTTGAAAATCTTGCGCTGTGGAAAGCGCAGCCGAATCGTGAGGAATATGTGGGTTCCCAATAAGAGAATAATCATTGGCCATCCCCAGAGGAATGAACTGAAAGCTGTGAAAAACTCGTTGATTGCATCCATCGCTGTTATTTTTAATTCTACATACTTATTTCTCTGTCTCTACCTTGATATGTGCGAATCCCATCGCCTTGAGCATTTGCCTAAACTGGGTTTGGGCATTTCTCTCAGCCGTCCCTATGTTGATGGGTGTTAGGCATCGTTTCTTCATCAGGTTATAGGCTCGATCGTACATCGCCTGACGGTCTGCTCCCGTCCATTTTCCCTCTTCGAAGAAACTTAGGGTTTTCGCCTCGTCGATAAAATTGTGGTCTAGCAGTTTCACGGGGGGCAGGGTGCAGGTAATGCTGTCGCCTTCAGCCTTCAGCCACCCCTCCTTCGCATCCTTCATGTCGATGCCCAGACGCAGCGTTCCATAGTAGATACGTACCAGCTGGTCATCGCCGAAGAATCCATGTCGGGTGGTGTCTATGAGTTCTTCATCGCTGATGGATAGAAATTCCCACTGCCCGATAGCCTCTATACTCTCTATTTGGGTAGGCGAGAGCACCGTCTTTTCTTCTTGCACAACGCTTGCCGAGTTGTCCTTGCATAGCCAGTAGAGTGCCCCGCCTATTACGGTGATGAGGAGTAATATGGTGATGATTTGTAATTTCTTCATTGTCTTGTCTTTTTCTCTACGGTCGATGCATCGAAGAAACTCCTGATGTCATCGAGCGTAAACTTCTTTCTGAAACTTATCTGGATGTTTTCCTCCTTGAATCCTATTTGCTTCAGCATCGGGATGAGGGTGTTGGCTGCACTGAGTTGGGCCTGTTCCGTGAGGTCGAGGTTGGGGATATCCTTGATGATGCTCTCCCTGCCCTGTTGTTCCAGTTGCGAAAGTTCTGCATCCGAATAATTGCTTCTGGTAAGCGAAACATACTGCTTGATGTTCTTATGGTCTATCTTCGTACTTGTGAGTGTCAACTTTGGGTCGGGCAGGATAATCTCTATCTTGTCTCCCCTCCGGTTTATGTTTTTTGTAGAAAAATCCTTGAAGTCTACATATGCCTTGATGGTTGCATTCATAGGGATAGCCACCTTACGGTTGGAGCCTGGTACATGTATGCTAAAGGATTTCTTGAATAATGCTCCCTTTAGGTTGAGTTGGTCATCATGCGTGATGATTTTGTGTACATGGGCTTCAGCTGTATATAGGCGGCTGCATTTTTGTATTTGGGTAACCATGATGTGCATGGTGTCTACTGCGGCCACCTTTGCTTCCTCTGTCTTCTTGTGGGAGCAAGAAGACAGGGAAGTCAATCCCCCAATGCATCCGATGATGCTAAATATAATAATAATCTTACTTTTCATGCCAAAAAGATTGAATTTGGCTACAAAGGTACGACAAAATGTTTAGAAAGCAAAATAAAACGCTAAAAAATGTTTCGCAGAATGAGCAAACAATGGATGAAGTAGGGTAATATCGCACCAAAAAATATTTTTTTTCGTTTTCGGTTAAACCTTTATGATTCCGATTCGTCAAAGTACTGATTAGAATTCATAAACTGAACTTTTATTATATCGTGTAAGATTCAATAGGAAAATTTATTAGTTAGTATTTAGGTAGTAATAAGCGCCCACTCGTGAGAGTCGGCGCTTTTTTCGGCTCAAAAGTTTATACAAAATAAAAGAGCCTTCTGAAAAAATCAGAAGGCTCTTTGCGGAGAGAGAGGGATTCGAACCCCCGGTACCTCTCAGTACGCCGGTTTTCAAGACCGGTGCATTCGACCACTCTGCCATCTCTCCAATTTATATGGATGACTATAGCTTGGTTTTCTTAAGCGGTTGCAAAGGTACTGCTATTTTCTGGTTCCACCAAATTTTTTGCTAACTTTTTTGTATTTTTCTTCAAAAAAGTGCATTTTTGGGGAAGATGTACCCCAAAAGAAGTCAAAATGTATCGAAAATGCAATAAAAAAAGGGCTACCGCCGTAGCCCTACCTTGATAACCTTAAATCTAATACTATGAAAAACACATGGCAAAGTTAAGCAAATATTCTATATCTTTTGTACAAAAAATAGAAAATCTTTAGTTTGCACTGCGTTTTTATATTTTGTTAAACATTCTCTGGGGTGCCTTTCGCATGGTATGCTCCTGGCCTGCCAGTAGAATTTGCATCTTACTTGAGATAGCCTTTGTGCAGAAATTCCTCCATGAGGGGGAGGGCCAGCACCTTTGCGTCAGGGTGGGGAGCGCCTGTAGTGCCAATGGCGCGGAGGTCGAAGAAATGCTTCCAGTCGCTTACGAATGCGGTATGCACCAGTTCGGTGTTGCAGTCTAGCGGAAGAATCACGCGCGCCTCTTGTGGCTTGCAGCCGGCCTCTATCAGTTTCATGTAGGCGAACTCTGTAGCTTGATTGGCAAAGAGCCAGGTGGTAATCTTGTCCCAATGCCCGGTATTGCCTTCCGCCACATCTTGGCAGAGGTCTGTCAGTCGATAGTCGTCAGGTTCTTGCGTACCGTCAAATCCTGCGTCTTCTACCCAGGTAGGCAGGTTGAGTGTTATCTCGCTGCCAAACTTGTTCTTGGTATAATTGCAGTAGCGCGTACTTTGTTCTGCCATCGAGTTGGCACGATGGCGGTTGTATTCGCGGGTGATGGCTATCTGGGTGGTGAAATGTACCGTGATGCGCAACTCGTGTTTCCCCTCCTCGTAGTCGGAGAGATACTTGAGGTGGTCCATCGCCTTGTTTTCTGCCAGTACACGTAGGTTGGTGGTGATATAGTCCTTGCCGTCTATCGTGTTGAGGCGAGAAAACTTGTTGTGGATGTAGAGTGGAAGTTCGCCATGGTTGCATACCAGATATACGGTACCGTGTTCGAGCATGGCGAAGTGCTCGCTCTTGATCATTCTGCCCACGAATGGTTGGGCAGAATCCTCCGTAGTATTGTTCTCACTCTTGTAGCATACTCTTCCTGCCCGTTCTATCTGCTGATAGATGCCAAGTTCTCCTGGTTTTTGCTGCCAGATTTCGTATGAAGGTCTTTCTATTTTCATTTTCTTGGTTCTTTGATTTGGTTGCAAAGGTACATTAATTTGCTCATTCAGCCAAAATAAATGCTCTTATTTTTTCTGGTTTGTCATCTTTGTTGTAACTTTGCAGTGATTTGTAGAGGATGGCTTTGGCAGTCCTGTATATAATTAATGTATAAATATAATAAGGTGTAATAGATGGAAATTAAACCAATCGCTCATTTTCGCTCTCCCTTCAGCAGTAAGTTTGGCATCCCGAAACAGGCAGGACTTGTCGCAGAGTTGGAGGGACAGATTGTTTTCGAACCAGAATATCGTAATGTGGATGCTTTGCGGGGTATGGATGGCTTCGACTACTTGTGGCTAGTCTGGGAGTTTTCTGCCAACAAGCATCAGGCCAATAGCCCTGTAGTGAGACCTCCTGTGCTTGGCGGCAATGAGAAAATGGGTGTGTTTGCCACCCGCAGTCCTTTTCGCCCCAATCATATAGGCTTGTCGTCTGTTCGCCTTTCTCATATCGAGTGGGATACTGGCCGGGGACCTGTTATTCATGTAAAGGGTGCCGACCTCATGGACGGTACGCCTATCTACGACATTAAGCCCTATGTGGTTTATACCGACAGTCATCCTGAGGCAAGATGTGGTTTCGTGGATGAGCGGAAATGGGACAAACTGAAGGTAGAGATAGGGGATGAGGTGAGAGACAAACTGCTCAAGGCTGGTTTGTCTGCCCGTCAGATAGAAGTCTTGAAGGAAGTGCTGGCACAAGATCCCCGCCCTCATTACCAGAAGAATCCCGATAAGGTGTATGGGATGCCATACGAGGGGGTCGACATTCACTTCCGGGTTAGCGGGGGATTTCTTGTTGTAGTATGAGATAAAAAAGAATCAAGTGCTAAGGGGAGTGGCTTTCCCTTAGCACTTGATGTTTATTGCGCGAAGGTGGCAAAGTGCACATTGTCAAGGCTAATCTTGCAAGCCTCGTCTATGTCTTGCGCCTTCTTGCTGTAGAAGATATAGGCATTCTTGATGGTGATGTCATGCACCATCCCCTCTGCGCCATGTGCTACGATGCCGTTCTTGCAACCGCGTACATAGATGTCGCTGATATGGATGTCCTGAAAGTCTGGCAAGAACTCCTGTTTCTGGGGCGTGGTTTGCTTCTTGGCTCCCACGTGGTTGTCCCAGTAGGTGGTCTCAAAGGTGATGGCATCGCCCGTAATGTCGGTCATGTAGATGTGGTCTATAAAGATGTTCTCACTCTTTCCGCCTCTCTTCACGGCACTCTTGAAGCGCAGTCCGGCGTCTGTACCTTGAAAGGTATTGTTGCGCACCACTATGTTCTTCATGCCGCCAGAGAATTCGCTTCCTATCACGAAGCCTCCGTGTGCATGGTACACGGTGTTGTCCTGTATGTTGATATTCTCGCAGGGGCCTGCCGCTACGCCTGCTGCGCCGGCACCTCCTTTCATACAGATTCCGTCGTCGCCGGCATCCACGATATTGTTTACGATAAGTACATCCTTACAACTGGAGATGTCGATGGCATCGCCGTTCTGTGCGTTCCAGGGACATTTCACGGTGATTCCGTCGATGATGACGTTCTTGCATCGCGTAGGGATAAGGTGGAAGCGTGGACTGTTGAGCAGGGTGACGCCCTGCACCAATACGTTCTCGCAGTCGGTAAAACGAATCATGTGGTTGCGTACCCGTTCCTGGTCGTCTATGTTGTCCACCACATTAGGCTGGTGCTTCAGGTTGAGTGGATACCAGAGGTCACCTTTTTCATTGAGCGTGCCGCCCATCTGCAGGAATTGGTTCCATTCTACGTCGCTTACCTTGCCTCTCTTTACAGGTCTCCACCATTCGCCGTTACCATCGATGGTACCTTCGCCAGTGATGGCGATGTTCTTGCGTTTACTGGCATTGATGGCTGGAGTAGCGCGGTTTTCCTTCTGTCCTGTCTTCTCGTCAGTCTTGATGAGGTCGTTTTTGTCCTCAGAGAATACGATGATGGCATTCTTCTCCAGGTGCAAGTCTATATTGTCTTTGAGCGAGATAAGGCCAGTAAGGTAGATGCCTGCCGGTACATTGAGATGTCCGCCGCCCATTTTGCTAAGCTTGCTGATAGCCTTGCTGAAAGCCTGGGTATTCATGGTTTGTCCGTCTCCCTTGCCGCCGCATTCCAGTATACTTACCTGATAGTCTGGAATAGAGGGTAGGGTAGGCTGCTGCATCTGGATGGGCAAGTTTTGGTAATACTTGCTGTATTGGTCGGTAGCCTGCATGGTGGCTGTGCCCATCAATGTCAATAATAAGATAATGATTTTCTTCATGAGTTTTTAAGTTGATGTATTTGTTGTTTGTTCTTTGCCCTGATATATAATGGGAAGGGCGGCCTTAACCGAAGTTAAAGACCGCCCAATGAAAGGAGGAGTGGTACCACCAGGAATCGAACCGGGGACACAAGGATTTTCAGTCCTTTGCTCTACCAACTGAGCTATGGCACCA
>CAVDKC010000052.1:0-16364 GCA_963609615.1 Oribacterium sp. | reverse complement strand
CAACGACCCCGAGATTACAAATCACGTGCTCTGGCCAACTGAGCTAAAGAGGCAATCTTTACAGCCGCATTACGGCTAAGTTTCCCACCTATCGGAAAACGGCTGCAAAGATACAACTATTTTTTGAACCGACAAAATTTTTTGCCATTTTTTTTATCGATTTCTTGTTTTTTCTTTAAATTTGGTCAATTGAACCTTCATTGAGTCCACTGTCTGGTCAATTCCTTCCTCAAATGTGTCACAAGTCTTCTCCACAAACAAAGTGGTTCCTGGGACAACAACTTCAAGATGAACTTCCTTATTCAGAGCAGCTGCAGGTTTTACGACCTTTAATTGCACCTCTACTTTCTGTATATCTTCATAAGTTTTTTCTAACTTGGCGACTTTCTTGTCGATAAACGCCTGTAATTTCTCGGTAGCGTCGAAGTGAATCGACTGAATCTTAATTTCCATAGTGACCTCCATTTTTAAAGGTTATGCCCTAGGATGGGCTTCATTATAAACTTGTTTCAACTGTTCGAACGTCGTATGCGTATATATCTCCGTAGTAGAGATGCTTGCATGTCCTAGCAGTCTTTTCAAACTTTCAATCCCTGCGTGATGATTGAGCATCGTCGTTGCAAACGTATGTCTCAGCACGTGTGGACTCCTCTTTTTCAACGAACTCACCTTCGAGAGGCACTCCTTGACTATCAGCCGAACGTTTTGAGATGTCATTCTCATTCCCTTTTCCGAGAGAAAAAGCGCAGGAGCTTTTCTCTCCACGCTTGCATCCCGCAACTTTACAAACCGTCGCAAGGTATCATTTAGTTCGTCACCAAAAGGAACGATACGTTGTTTATTCCCTTTTCCTGTAACTTTCAGCTCACGATTCACGAAATTTACATCGCTGTCATCCAAGCCCACCAGTTCTGAGAGTCGTATTCCCGTCTCATAAAATGTTATTATAATAGTACGCGCACGCATACTTATATAATCATCATTCCATGTCAACCCATCCAGCAGCATCTCCATCTCACTTTCTTTCAGAAACTGAGGCAGCACTTTTTCTGCCTTAGGCCCCCGGATACTATGTACAGGGTCAGATGCCACCAAATGTCTTGCCAAAGCGAACCGATAAAACGATTTCAAAGCACTGAGTCTTCTACCTATCGAGGTAGCCTTATTGCCATTCTCCATCATTTGCGCCATCCAATCACGGACGACATCGGCATCCACCGCTTCCCAGGAAAACGAATCAGACAAGCCCCTAGCAAAAGCTTCGAAATGTTCCAAATCTGCCCGATAGCTATCTACCGTGCATTGTGACCTGTTCAGTTCACAGCTCAAGTACTCCAAGAACTTGTCTATATTCAACATAACGTTGCGTCTTTCTTTATTCGGCAACGAAAGTACGAAAATTAATTCAAACTACCAAATTTTTTGAGGATTTTTTACTTTTTATTCCTCGTTAGCGCGAAGCTGCTGTACGTAGATGGCGTGTTCCATCTTGAGACGCTTCAAAACAGATGGCTTGTCATACTGCTGACGAGCACGAAGCTCCTTAACAACACCTGTCTTTTCAAACTTTCTCTTAAACTTCTTGAGAGCTCTCTCGATGTTCTCACCGTCCTTAACTGGTACAATAATCATTTTGTTTTGCTTTTAATTTATTATGTTAAACTTATGTTATATTCTACGTCAAAATGGCATGATGCCACAATTTGCGGGTGCAAAATTACATCTTATTTATCAAATAACCAAGATTTTAGACGTTTTTTTACTCCAAATCAGTGATTTTGTTGGTTTTAGAGCATTTCCAAGGGCTTACAAGTTGGTTTTCTACGCATTTTTATCACAATTTATAAGCCCTCGCCATTTTAACAGAGAGGAGCTGTTGCCGCCCTCAACCACTTTTTCTCTTCCTCATTGAGACTAGGAGAAAGTTTGGCATAGACTTCACTATGATAAGCATTAAGCCACTCTACTTCTTCGGGCAGAAGCATAGAGAGATCTATAGGGGCAGTATCTATCGGGCAGAGAGTCAAAGACTCCATCTGCAGGAACTTGCCAAACTCGGTATCCATATAGTCCTTTATCAAGAGCGTATTTTCTATTCTCACTCCAAACTTGCCAGCCAAGTAGAGTCCAGGTTCGTCTGTCACTGTCATTCCTGCATGCAAAGGCGCCGGCATCCATTCCATACGAATCTGATGAGGACCTTCATGCACATTGAGGTAAGAACCCACTCCATGGCCGGTTCCATGAAGGAAATTATACCCTTCGCGCCACATACACTCTCTTCCTACTGCGTCCAACTGAGTACCAGATGCACCATCAGGAAACTTAATGAGTTCCAGCTGGATATGGGCTTTTAGTACCAACGTATAGACATGTCTCATCTCTTCTGTAACAGGACCGAGAGCGAGGGTTCTGGTAATATCGGTCGTTCCATCTTGATACTGAGCACCAGAATCCAACAAAAGGAAGCCTTCAGGTTTCAAAGGAATATCTGTATCTGGGGTAGCCTCATAGTGCACAATGGCCCCATGCGCTCCATAACCAGCGATGGTATCGAAAGAAATGTCTCGGAACAATTCTTGTTCGGCACGCCAGGCCGTCAACTTTTGGTCGATAGAAATCTCGGTCTGTCCACCTGCCTCAACAGCAGGCTTGAGCCACTTCAAGAACTTTACCATCGCAACGCCATCACGAAGCATGGCACGACGATAACCCTCAATCTCTGCTTCATTTTTCACAGCCTTCATCGCAGGGACGGGCGACTTTCCTGAAACTATTTCCTGGCAACGCACCGTCTTCCAGAGATAATAATTGGTTTCATCCCCGTCGAGCAGAATATTATACTCCGAGTAAGCCTTCAGCTCCTCTTCCACCTTATTATATATATACAGAGAGATTCCATTCTGTGCCAAATACTCTGCCACCTCACCCGAAATCTTATTTATATCCACAAAAAGAGAAATCTTGGTGGTCGAAATCAAGAGATAACTTACGAAGACAGGGTTACAATGGACATCTGCACCACGGAGATTCAATATCCAGGCAATGTCATCAAGGGCTGAGACGAGCATTCCGTCAGCATGCTTCTCTCTCAAAGCCTTGCGAATGCGAGAGATTTTGGAAGACACACTTTCTCCGGCATATTCCAATGGCTGGATTTCGACAGGATGTTCAGGGATGCCAGGACGGTCTTTCCAAATCAATTCCAACGGATCGAAGTTGGTACGAACCGTAATACCACCTGCTTTCCGAAGGTCGGACATCAAAGCAACAGTATCATTGTAGGAATTGACCATACCATCCACTCCCACTTCATGCGACGTTTCGGCACCACCTTCTCTACATTCTCTCTCCTTAGCCAGTTCGCCCGCTATCCATTCCGCGATAGTAGGAGTACCAGGCATCTTTAGTTTCATCAACTGATATTCAGTGTCTTGCAACTGCTCTTCTGCTGCAAGAAAATACCGGGAGTCGGTCCATAATGCAGCCGAGTGCATCGTAACCACAGCAGTTCCAGCCGAGCCATTGAATCCAGAAATCCAAGCCCTTCCTTGCCAATGGTCTGCCACATACTCACTCTGATGAGCATCCGTACTAGGAAAAATAAAAGCCGAGAGGTGCTCCCGTTTCATCACTTCCCTCAAACTCGCCAATCTTTGTTCGATTACATTTGCCATATTCATCTATTTTTATTCATAAAACATCTCATTTTACACCCCAAAAACTGCCCATTGCAGAGAGTTTTGAGCAAGGGCAAAGTCTTCATTTGCTAATTAGAGATTACAAAGATAATAATTTTAAGAATTAACAACAAAAATAAGCGAAAATAAATGCACGTTTTAGATTACTTTTTAGTAATTTTGCGGTCGGAAAGCAAAAAAGGGGAACAAATTACTCGATTTTCATCTCCTTTACATTACTCCATGATTCGTACAAGATTGCCCCTCAAGAGTTTTCGAACTACGACCACGGAAAATGCCTTTTCAACAAACGAATTAATAACAACTTAAAATAAAAATTGTAGTTATGGAATTTTTAACTAATGACAAGCTTTTGATCGTCGGTGCCGGCGGTATGATTGGTTCTAACATGGTACAGAGCGCATTGATGCTCGGCCTTACTCCAAACATTTGTCTTTACGACATCTATGAGCCAGGTGTTCATGGTGTGTTCGATGAAATCCAGCAGTGCGCATTCCCTGGCGTTAACGTGACTTACACAGTTGACCCTGAGGAGGCTTTCACTGGCGCTAAGTATATCATATCTTCTGGTGGTGCTCCACGTAAGGAGGGCATGACTCGCGAGGACTTGCTCAAAGGCAACTGCAAGATTGCTGCCGAGTTCGGTGACAACATCAAGAAGTACTGCCCTGAGGTAGAGCACGTGGTTGTAATCTTCAACCCTGCTGACGTTACTGCCCTCACTGCCCTCATCCACTCAGGTTTGAAGCCTAACCAGTTGACATCACTCGCAGCACTCGACTCTACTCGTTTGCAGCAGGCTTTGGCCCTTGAGTTCGGTGTTCAGCAGGACAAGGTAACAGGTGCCCACACATACGGTGGCCACGGTGAGCAGATGGCTGTGTTCGCTTCACAGGTAAAGGTAGACGGCAAGCCATTGTCAGAGATGGGTCTGTCTGCTGAGCGTTGGGAGGAGATCAAGCACCACACAGTACAGGGTGGTTCAAACATCATCAAGCTCCGCGGTCGTTCTTCATTCCAGAGCCCTGCTTACAACGCAGTGAAGATGATTGAGGCTGCCATGGGCGGCGAGAAGTTCACTTTGCCAGCAGGTTGCTTCGTTAAGTGCGACAAGTGCGGTTTCAAGAACGTGATGATGGCTATGCCTACTACTATCGACAAGACTGGTGTTCACTTCACAGAGCCTGCTGGTACTGAGGAGGAGATGGCTAGCTTGAAGCAGTCTTACGAGCACCTCTGCAAGATGCGTGACGAAATCGTTGAACTTGGCATCGTTCCAGCTGTTGAGGATTGGACTAAGATGAACCCAAACTTGTAATTCTCCAATAGAATCACTATATTTCACATCAGAAAAGGACTGAATGGCGGGAATCATCCGTGCAATTCAGTCCTTTTTGCTTATTTTCCGCAAGGAAGGTACCTATTTCCGTAATATAGTAACACTTGCTTTGGCACTTTTTTTGTACTTTTGCAAACGGCTTGGGAAAGCATTCCTTCCCCCCGCTTTAGCAATTATAATAACATGAGCAGTAAAAGAAATGGAGCTAATCAAGAACAAGGATTACGGAGGTGAGCGACCCCTATTTGGTGCTCACGATGTGCGATTGGAAAACATAACGATTACGGATGGCGAGTCGGGCATCAAGTGTTGCAAGAATATAATATGCCAAGACTCTAAGTTCTATGGCAAATACCCCTGGTGGCACGTGGACGGGTCGCTGATTACACACTGCTACTTCGCCCCCGAGAGCCGATCTGCCATCTGGTATTCCGACAACATGGTGATGAAGGACTGCGTCATCGACGGACCGAAGTTCTTCCGTGAGATGAACAACCTCGAACTGGAGAACGTGACCATCAACGATGCAGACGAGACCTTCTGGAAGGTGGACGGACTGAAAATCAAGAACGTGAAGCTGCACGACGGCACTTACCCCTTCATGTTCTCCAAGAACATCTATGTGGACGGGCTGGTGAGCGACTCGAAGTATGTATTCCAATACTGCAGGAACGTGGAGGTTCACCATGCAAAGATTACAACCAAGGACAGTTTCTGGGAATGCGAGAACGTGACGGTGTACGATTCTGACCTGAACGGTGAGTATCTAGCCTGGCACAGCAAGAACATCAAGTTTGTGCGTTGCCACATCAGTGGCGAGCAACCGCTTTGCTACATGGACCATGTGACGCTGGTGGACTGCACCTTCGAACCGGCATGCGACCGCGCATTCGAGGACTGCACGAATATCGATGCCCACATCAAGGGCAAGATTACCGACATCAAAAACCCTATCTCCGGCCGCATCGAGGCCGACGAAATTGGAACCGTCACTTACACGGCATTCGCCAAATCGCCAAGGGGAGCTTGTGAAATCATAGAAAAGGTAAAAAAGTAAAAGGGTAAAAAAGAAAACCAGAAAATGAAATACAACTTTGACGAAATCATCGACCGCCGCGGCACCAATTCCTACAAATGGGACTTGGTGAAGGAGGACGGTGTCATCCCGATGTGGGTGGCCGACATGGACTTCCCTACCGCCCCCTGCATCATCGAAGCACTGCAGAAGCGGGTGGCACACGGCATCTTCGGATACACCCTCGTGCCGGATGCTTACTACGAGTCTATCACGAGTTGGTTCTCCCGCCGCCATCAGTGGCAGGTGGAGAAAGACTGGATTATCTACACCTCGGGCGTAGTGCCCGCACTCTCCTGCTGTCTGAAGGCTATCTGTCTACCTGGCGAAAAGGTGCTGGTACAGACACCCGTATACAACTGTTTCTTCTCCTGCATCGCCAACAGTGGGTGCGAGGTGGTGGAAAACGAGCTGCGACGCATCGGCAACGAGACCTACGAGATAGACTTCGATGACTTCGAGCGCAAGTGCGCCGACGAGAAGACCACAGCCTTCATCCTCTGCAACCCCCACAACCCTGTCGGACGTGTATGGAAGAAGGAGGAACTGGAGCGCATGAACGATATCTGCCAGAAGCACGGCGTGAAGGTAATCGCCGACGAGATACACTGCGAGATTATCATGCCGGGCCATCACTTCACCCCATTTGCCGGCATCAGCGAGGCTTGCCGCGACAACAGTGTGGTGTTGAACTCCCCCACCAAGGCATTCAACATCGCCGGCCTGCAGATAGCCAACATCATCTGCGCTGACAAGAACCTTCGCCGCCGCATCAGCCGTGCCGTCAACATCAACGAGGTGTGCGACGTCAACCCCTTCGGCGTCATCGCCCTGCAGGCTGCCTACAACGAGGGGGAGGAATGGCTCGACCAGCTCAACCAGTATCTCTACGAGAACTACTTGGCGCTGAAAGAGTTTTTCGCCACCGAGTTGCCACAAATACGCATCACCCGTCTGGAAGGTACCTATCTTGTATGGCTCGACATCCTGCCATTCGAGTTATCATCAGACGAGGCCTACGAGAAGCTGTTGCAAGACGGCAAGGTGTTCGTAAACAGCGGCACGATGTATGGGCGCAAGGCCGGACAAGGCTATCTGCGCATCAACATCGCCTGCCCTCGCCAGACCTTGATGCAGGGCTTGGTGAGAATCGGACAAGTGCTGAGCCAATACATAGACGAAGAGGACACAGGATGCCCGATGTAAATTTAAGTGAAGAACGAAGAGTGAAGAGTGAAGAACGAAGAGTGAAGAATGCCCTCTTCATTAAACATTAAATACTAAACATTATACGAATGGAAAACGAAGTATTGAAAGCCATCAAGGAGAGAAGAAGCATTCGCCGGTACAAGGAAGACCAGATTACCGACGAGGAGTTGAAGGCTGTGCTGGAAGCAGGCACATGGGCTGCCACAGGCCACGGATCGCAGGAGCCTTTCATCATTGCCGTACAGAACCCAGAGACCTGCGCCCAACTGCGCAAGATGAACGGTGAGGCAATGGGCGTGGAGAGTGACCCTTACTATGGTGCACCCACCCTCGTCATCGTGCTGGCCCGTGAGGACGACCCCAACAACGTGAAGGACGGCAGCCTCGTCCTCGGCAACATGATGCTTGCCGCCCACTCCATCGGTCTCGCCTCCTGCTGGATAAACCGCGAGGACATCATGTTCGCCACGGAGGAAGGCAAGAAACTGATGAAGGACTGGGAGCTTCCCGAAGGACTGATGGGCGTAGGTGCCCTGTCGCTCGGATACGCCTCGGCCCATCCACACACCGTGAAGCCCCGTAAGGAAGACTACTACCGCATCATCAAGTAATCTCCCACTTATTCATCATAAGTACTGTAAAATGCAGATTTCCACATTTTACAGTACTTATTTCTTAGTATTTTTCCCGAAAAGTCGCCGAAATATTTGGCTATTTCCCAAGCTATGAATACTTTTGCACAAAAAGTACAGGAGAATTATGACAAATGTTCTGATCAGTGCCGCCGGACTGTGCGGTGCCACCATCATAGGAGCCGTCCTGGGCTTCTTCATCAAGGAATTGCCCCACAAGTGGAACGACACGGTGCTGGGCTATTGTGCCGGCATCATGCTTGCCGCCTCCACACTCGGCCTCATCGTACCAGCCTTCGACCAGACTTCGCCCTGGTGGCTGGTGGCCATCGGTGTAGTGGCAGGTGCCTTGTTTCTGAACGTGCTCGACCTGGTGACTCCCCACTTGCACCACATCACGGGGCTTGACCCCGAGCAGCACCGCAACAACTCCACACTCAACCACGTACTGCTCTTCGTGATGGCGATAGCCCTCCACAAGCTGCCCGAGGGCATGGCGGCAGGAGTAAGCGTCTGTTCTGCGGCAGAGGTGGCTGGCGAAGCCAACTGGGGCGTGTCCTTCGGCATCGCCCTGCAGAACATACCCGAGGGAATGGTCATCATCGCCCCCTTGATGCTCGCCGGAGTGTCAGCGGCAAGGACCTTCGTCATCTCCGTGGCCATCGCCCTGCTCGAAGTGATAGGCATCCTGCTGGGTTTTGGCTTGGGTTCAGCCTCAGCCTCCTTCCTCCCCGTGATGCTGGGCTTCGCCGGCGGTGCCATGCTCTATGTGACGAGCGATGAGATGATACCCGAAACCCATGCCCACGGTTTCCAAAAGCAAGCCACCTACGCCCTACTCCTAGGCTTCATCACCTTCGTGCTGCTGGAGAAATGCCTGTAGACACACCGTATTTCGCATGAAGAAGCTGTGCTTCATACTGTAAGGATGCTGTGTTTTATCGTGTAAGAATACCTTCCCGCACGATTGTTGGCAATTGCCAACAACCAATACGGCAACTGCCATCAAGATGGATGGCAATTGTCAACAACGTGGATGGCAGTTGTCAACAACCGTTATGACAACTGCCAATCATTGGTACATATATACTCCTTACGCTCTATCATTGTCTCACTCCTCTTCTGTAAAAAAATGAATTCGACTGCAAATATACGAAAGTTTCTCAACAAATTTGCAGCGCGCTGCAAATTTTTATTTGTTTTGCACTTTTTTGCAGTGCGTTGCATTTATCAATATGATCTTTTGTCTCATAGCTTTACAAAATCAGTTCAATAACGACAAAAAAATAATTGCTTGCAAATGTAGTGATTTGCAAGCAATTACACAAATATCCAGGACTAATTCTTTCATTTTACCCTCATTTTGAGGAATTATTCCGAAAACCATCAAAGCTTCACCTTGCTCAGCACCTTGTCGGTAGCACCCGAAAGACTTGCTACGAACGCTCCTGCCTTGTCGCCCGAAGACTTCAAGAACGGAACTGCTACATTCGAAGATTCAGAAGAAGCCTCAGCCTTCTCATCCATCAGTCGTTTCATCAAGGTATCAAACTCCTCGTAGTTGTGAATCTCGAATCCACCGCCCGACTTCAACAACCCTTGAGCCTCCTGGAACTTCTTATTGTTAGGTCCAAAGGCAACAGGCATCTGCCAAACCGCCGCCTCCAAGGTATTGTGAATACCGACACCGAAGCCACCCCCCACATAGGCAACATCGCCATAGTGATACATGCTGCTCAAAAGTCCGAAGCAGTCGATAATCAGCACATCAGCCCCAGCTGCCTCTTCGGGAGAAGTTTGGGTATAGCGCACCACCTTCTTGCCCTTGATTTGAGAGAGGATAAACTTCAAGTGCTCTTCGCCTATGACATGAGGTGCTATCAGCAAACGCCAGTCCTTGTGCTCATTGAAGAACCGGATGAAGATTTCCTCGTCTGGCGGCCAAGAACTTCCTGCTACAAAGACCTTGTAATCAGACCTTGGCAAGGTCTCGTCAGATGTAGAGGCTACACCTTTTCGGAACGCCTCGCAGATAGGCAACTGCTTGGCAGCTTCCTTAATCTGAAGTACACGGTCGAATCGGGTATCGCCCACCACGTCCACATTCGTAATACCGATGCTCTCTAGCAAGCGTTTACTCTCCTCATTCTGCACGAAAAAGTGAGTAAAACACTTCAACACGCCAGCATAACTCTTACCGTACCACTTGAAGAACACTTGGTCGGGACGGAAGATGCTGCTCACGCTATAGGTGGGAACACCACGATGCTTGAGGATATGGAGGAAATTGCTCCAGAACTCGTACTTGATGAAGAAAGCCATAACCGGATGCACCAATCGCAAAAACCGGATGGCGTTCAGACGAGTGTCTATCGGCATGTAACAGATGATATCAGCACCCTCGTAGTTCTTGCGCACCTCATAGCCCGAAGGCGAGTAGAAGGTAAGCAGAATTTTGTACTGCGGATGCTCCTTGCGGATGCGCTCCATCAGAGGCCGTCCCTGCTCAAACTCGCCCAAAGAGGCTGCATGAAACCACACATACTTGGCTTCGGGATCCACCTTCTGCTTCAGTATCTTGAAAGCCTCACGTTCGCCTCGCCACATCTTGCGCACCTTCTCGTTGAAAAGACTTGCCACGGCGATGCCGAAAAGGACGAAATAAATGACGATATTGTAAATCATAACAATTCAAATAATTATCCAAGTACCTCGATGGCCTTGCGCAGGCGCTTCAAGGTTTCCTCCTTGCCGAGGAAGGCAGAGATGTCGAACATGCCCGGGCCCTTGCCCTCGCCGACGAGTGTAAGGCGGAAGGCGTTCATCACGTCGCCAAGCTTATAGCCCTTGTCCTCCACCCATTTCATCACGACAGGCTCCTGTCCCTCGATGGAGAAGTCGTCGATGCCTTCCAGCACCTCAGCAAGCTCCGTCATCTGCTGTGCGGAATATTCCTTCCAGCGTTTCTTCGCCGTCTTCTCGTCATACGATGTGGGAGGAAGGAAGAAGAAGGAGCAGAGAGGCCACAACTCGTAGACGAAGTTCACGCGGTCTTTCATCATGTGCACCACCTGCTTCACGCGGTCGAGACTTTCCTCCACCCCGTTGTTTGCCACGATGGGCGCAAAGAGATGGGCAATCTCGTCGTCGTTCTTCATAAGGATGTACTCGTGGTTGAACCAAATGCCTTTCTTGAAGTCGAACTTGGCACCAGCCTTGGAACAGCGGGAGATATCGAAAGCCTTCACTAACTCTTCGAGGGAGAAGATTTCCTGCTCCGTGCCGGGATTCCAACCGAGGAGTGCCAGGAAGTTGACCACAGCCTCTGGGAAGTAACCGCTCTCACGGTAGCCCGAACTGACCTCACCTGTCTTTGGGTCGTGCCACTCCAATGGGAACACTGGGAAGCCGAGGCGGTCGCCGTCGCGCTTGGAGAGTTTGCCCTTGCCCTCTGGCTTGAGCAGAAGAGGAAGATGAGCGAAGCGAGGCATGGTATCCTCCCAACCGAATGCCTTGTAAAGAAGTACGTGCAAAGGGGCACTAGGCAACCACTCCTCGCCACGGATTACATGGGAGATTTCCATCAGGTGGTCGTCCACGATGTTGGCGAGGTGATAGGTAGGCAGCTCGTCGGCACTCTTGTAGAGCACCTTGTCGTCGAGGATATCGCTCATCACCTTCACGTCGCCACGGATCAAGTCGTTGACATGGATTTCCTCGCCTGGCTCAATCTTGAAGCGCACGGTATACTGTTTGCCGTCGGCGATGAGCTGGTCTACTTCCTCCTTGGGAAGAGTCAGGGAGTTGCGCATCTGCATACGGGTATGGGCATCATACTGGAAGTTCTGAATCTCGCTGCGCTTTGCCTCCAACTCCTCTGGAGTATCAAAAGCGATATAAGCCTTGCCGTTGTCGAGGAGCTGCTGTACATATTTCTTATAGATGTCGCGGCGCTCGCTCTGGCGATAGGGACCATGCTCGCCACCGAAGCTCACACCCTCGTCAAACTGGATGCCGAGCCACTTGAAGGATTCCAGGATGTATTCCTCGGCACCGGGAACGAAACGATGGGAATCGGTATCCTCGATACGGAACACAAGCTCGCCGCCATGCTGGCGAGCAAACAAATAATTATACAGTGCGGTACGAACACCGCCAATGTGAAGAGCACCTGTAGGACTAGGTGCAAAACGTACTCTTACTTTTCTGTCTGCCATGTCTTATTTTGTTGCTATTTTTTTAATTTTCTGCAAATTTACATCTTTTTTTGCGATTATCAGAGTTTTTTTTCGTATTTTCGCAAAGTAAAAGGGAATTAGGGGGAGAAAAGGCTGCTTTTTGCTCAAACCTACAAGAAGTGGGCATGAAAACAAGTCTGGAGGGTATTATCAAATAAAAAGAACAAGATTATGAGCATATTCAATAATCCAGAGGAAAACTATTGGCGCAATCTTGCCACCAAGACGGGGCTTATCTTGATTACCGTCGCTATCATCGTTTGGTTCTTGCCTCGCAATGAGAGCAGGCAATATCGCTATGACGTGGGCAAACCGTGGATGTACGGCTCCGTCATTGCCAAATTCGATTTTCCTATCTACAAGACAGACGAGTCTATCAAGCATGAACAAGACTCGCTGATGAAACAATTCCAACCTTACTACTCGGTGAACCCCAACATCGAGGGCGAGCAGATCAAGCGATTCCTACACGACTTCAGCCAGGGCATCCCCGGGCTGCCCAACGAGTATGTGGGTCTCATCGCCCAACAGCTACACAAAATCTATCAAATAGGCATCGTCAACACTCCCGAATACAACCGCATCTACAAAGACTCTACCAGCATGATACGCATCATCAGCGGCAAGACGGTAAAGAGTGTGCCTATCGGCAATTTCTTCTCTACCATTGCCGCATACGAGCGCATCTTCTTTGAGGAAAAGCTAGCCATGCAACGACAGATATTGTCTCGCTGCAATATCAATGACTATGTGGAGCCTAACCTCGTATATGACAAGGAACGGTCGGAAGCAGAGAAAAGCGATCTCATCAGTAGCATTCCGCTGGCCAGCGGAATGGTAATGAGCGGACAGAAGATTATCGACCGAGGCGAAGTAATCACCGACTATACCTACCGGGTGCTCAGTTCCTTCGACAAGGAGACCAAGCGACGCACCTCTACCGAAGACGAACTTGCCACCACCATCATCGGACAGGCACTCTTCACCTTTATCCTCGTGATGATGTTCACCTCCTACCTCACGCTCTTCCGCAAAGACTACTTCGACAAACCTCGAAGCATCACCATGCTCTATGCGATGATAACACTCTTTCCTATCCTTGTGTCGCTGATGATGAAGCACAACTTTTTCTCAGTATACATCATTCCGTTTGCAATGTCGGCGATATTCGTCAGGGTGTTTATGGACTCCCGCACGGCTTTCATCACCCATGTCACTATGGTGCTCATCTGTGCGGCAGCAGTAAAATACCAGTACGAATTTATCATCGTACAACTGGCAGCTGGCCTGGTGGCGATATATTCCCTGCGGGAACTTTCCAAACGTTCGCAGATCTTCATCACCGCCTTACTTGTTACAGTGGCGAGTTGCGTAGTGTATACAGCCTTGCAGTTGATGCAAGACAACCAAGTCTTCAACATCGACCGCAACATGTATACCTATTTTATTATTAATGGCATCTTCCTGCTCCTCTCCTATCCGATGATGTATATCATCGAGAAGATGTTCGGGTTCACCTCCAACGTAACCCTCTTCGAACTGTCGAACACTAATAAAGGCTTACTCCGCAACCTGAGCGAGATAGCTCCAGGCACCTTCCAGCACAGTATCACTGTGGGCAACCTTGCCTCGGAGATAGCCAACCGCATCGGTGCCAACAGTCTCCTCGTGCGTACGGGAGCACTCTACCACGACATCGGCAAGATGATCAACCCTGTGTTTTTCACAGAAAACCAAGCAGGAGTAAACCCTCACAACCAACTCTCAGAACAAGAAAGCGCACAAATCATCATCAGCCATGTAACCGAAGGTCTGAAAATGGCAGAAAAGGTTGGCTTGCCTGGCATCATCAAGGATTTCATCACTACCCACCACGGCACAGGCATCACGAAGTTTTTCTACGTAAAATACTGCAACGCCCATCCCGACGAGGTCGTTGACAAATCACTCTTCCAATATCCAGGGCAGAATCCATTTACAAGAGAGCAAGCCATCCTGATGATGGCGGACACAGTCGAGGCGGCCTCTCGCGCACTGAAGGAATACACCGAGGTGAGCATCAGTGCACTGGTCAACAAGCTCATCGACGGACAAGTGGCGGATGGCTTCTTCAGAGAATGCCCTATCACCTTCCGCGACATCGCCCTCGCCAAGGTGGTGCTCATAGACAGGTTGAAGTCCATCTATCATACGAGAATCTCCTACCCTCACATGAGTTCGAAGACCAAGACGAGCAAACTGGAGAGGAAGCGGAAATTCATAAAGCAGAAAGATTAGCTAGTCGTCATTGCCTGTACTAAACTTCCCTTGACCACTGATTACAATTACAGTGCGAGATATCCATTTATCAAGCATGCGATACCGCCCGATTCATTGCACAGATTTAAAAAATTGTGCAGCGAATCGGGCTTTTTAGGTTAATCTATTTTAAATAAAAGTATAAAAGAATAGAGAAATAGAACATTCTAGTTACCTTTGCGGACGTTTTTATTTAAAATTATCAAAATGAAGAAACAATTATTAGTTTGTGCAGCCATTGCGATGGCATCAGCAACACCTACTTTCGCAGGTGGCTTGCTCACCAACACAAATCAGAATGTAGCATTCAACAGAATGATGAGCCGTGAGGCTTCTATTGGTATCGATGGTGTATATTACAACCCAGCTGGTGTTGTATTCATGGGTGACGGACACCATCTGTCTATCAACTGGCAGTTAGCCTTCCAAAGTCGTACGATAGAGAACGACTATGCCTTGTTTAACAACAACGTAAACGACCCAACAACACCCCGCACATTCAAGGGAAAGGCCTTTGCGCCTGTCATCCCATCCTTCCAATATGCCTACAACAAGGGCAACTGGTCATTCCAGGGCAACTTCGCCCTCACGGGTGGTGGCGGAAAGTGTACCTTCGACAACGGCTTGGGATCTTTCGAGAAAATCGTGGCAGAAACAGCCATCGGAGCTTGCCAACTCGCCAACGGCATTGACCAAGTGGCCGCCGCTTATGGTGTTCCTGGAGTATTCTCCTCAGACGAGAGGTTCGGAAAGCAGGGAAAATACAGCTACGACAGTTATATGCACGGCCGCCAATACTACTATGGCCTTTCTGTGGGTGCTGCCTATAAGATAAATGAACACTTCAGTGCCTTCGCTGGCGTGCGCGGTGTCTACGCCTCCTGCAACTATTATGGATATGTAGAGAACATCAAAGTAGGAGCGATGCCCCTCTATCAAGTGCTCGACCCTACCAAGGAAAGTGCTGCCAACATAGAACTGAGTTGCGACCAAAGTGGCCTTGGCTTTACTCCTATCATTGGTGTGGACTTCAAGACAGGCCGTTGGAACTTCTCAGCAAAATATGAGTTTAAGACTCGCATGCGTCTGAAGAACAAGTCGGTAAACCAGATTCCGAGCATTGGCAACCTCTCCGACAACTTACGTAAGGCTTACATTGCCGGTGGTGTTCCTGAGCAGGCAGCCGACAACATCCTCAACAACCAGGTTGTACAGGGTGCCATGCTCCAACTGAAGACGCAATTTGACACCAAGATAGACGAGGCTTTGGGCGAATACGAGGATGGCAAGAAGATTGCCGCCGACATACCTGCCTACCTTACCATCGGTGCTGGCTACAGCCCAGTAGATGCAGTGCGCATCAACGTAGGATTCCACTGGTTTGACGACAAGCATGCTACCTCTTATAACAACCGCAACAAGAAGCTGAAGCGTGGCACCTTGGAATACAATGCTGGAGTAGAGGTGGATGTATGCAAGAAAATCACCCTCAGTACTGGTTGGCAAAGCACCAACTACGGTTTGAGCGATGAGTACATGGACGACAAGTCGTTCGTGACAAGTTCCAACTCCGCAGCCGTCGGTGGCGTCTATCACATCAGCAAGAAGATGGACTTGAACGTAGCTTACTTCCATACTTTCTATCAGCACAAGAAGACATCGGAGAAAGTGAATACCGGCACGGGCTACTACAACTCAGACTATTCCCGCAACAACAACGTGTTTGCGGTAGGTCTCGACATTAATTTTTAAGTGAAGAGTGAAGAACGAAGAGTGAAGAATTCTATAGTTTTATAGGGCGCAAGCCACTTGGATTATTCTTCACTCTTCACTCTTCACTCTTCACTCTTCGTTCTTCACTCTTCACTCTTC